>CAJUFP010000007.1 GCA_910585645.1 uncultured Hungatella sp.
GTTACCTCCACATTCTTTTTTATTTTGAATGTCCGCAAAATCCGTCCTACATCCGCGGGCTTCCAGGGGCAGTCCAGATGATGGAGCGCAATAAGGCGGTCCTGGATATTGGTTCCCGCCCCCAGTTTCGGCGTGGAACCAAGCAGGATACGCACCTGGCCGGAGCGCACCTTCCCAAACAGTTCCGCCTTTTTTGCCTCCGTCCCCGCCTCATGGATAAAGGCCACCTCCTCCCTTGGAATCCCCTTCCTCACCAGCTTTTCCCTTATGTCGTCATAAACATTAAACCTCCCGTCATGCTTCGGGGTTGACAGGTCGCAGAAAATCAGCTGGGTGGATTTCGCTTCTTTCGTGCTGTCCCAGATATCAAAGGCATTTTCCACACAGCGGTTCACCTTGCTTTCCTCTGCGTCCGGCAGCATATCGTTTAAAGGTCTCTGGTCCAGAGCGCATTTTCTCCCGTCATTGGTAATGGAAAGCATGTTGTCGATAGACGGGTCCATGCCGCCCCTCCGGATAAGTTCTGCTCTCTCGCCAAAAGATTCCACCATCTGCTTCTGTTCCTCAGTGGGCTTTAAGACCTCATTGATATACTCCGCTTCAGGCACTGGAAGTTTCAGCATATCCGCTGTCTGGATATCTGCGCTTTCCTTAAGTACGGAAATCAGTTCCGGCAGATTAAAGAACCTGGAGAACCGTGTTTTCGCCCGGTATCCGGTTCCCTCCGGCGAGAGTTCTATAGTATTGACCGTCTCCCCAAAGGAAGCCGCCCAAGCGTCAAAATTCCCAAGCCCCATTTCCTGAAGCGTGTCATACTGCAGGTAGCGCATAATGGTATAAAGCTCCGTTACACTGTTGGAAATAGGCGTCCCTGTGGCGAAGGTAATCCCCCTGCCCCCGGTTAATTCATCCATGTACCGGCATTTCATGAACATATCCGAACTCTTCCTGGCGTCCGTCTGGGATACCCCCGCCACATTCCGCATTTTTGTATACAGAAAAAGATTTTTGTAAAAATGGCTCTCATCCACAAACAGCCGGTCCACCCCCAGCTGCTCAAAGGTCACCACATCATCCTTCCTTTCCTGGCCGTTTAATTTCTCCAGTTTCTCCTCCAGGGATTTCTTTGTCTTCTCCATCTGCTTGACGGTATATCTGCTTCCTTCCTCCTGGGCCATGGCCTCAATCGCATTGGTGATATCCTCAATCTGGCGGTCCAGATACGCCCTCTGCCTTTCCAGGGACAAGGGGACTTTTTCAAACTGGGTATGGCCGATGATCACGGCGTCATAATCCCCCATGGCTATCCGGGAACAGAACTTCTTCCGGTTGGCAGGCTCAAAATCCTTTTTACAGGCCACCAGGATATTGGCTCCTGGATACAGGCGCAGAAAATCGCTTCCCCATTGTTCCGTCAGATGGTTAGGCACCACATACAGGTTCTTCTGTGCAAGCCCCAGCCTCCTGCCCTCCATCCCTGCGGCAATCATCTGGAACGTCTTCCCGGCCCCCACACAGTGGGCCAGCAGGGTGTTTCTCCCATAAAGCACATGGGCTACCGCATTCTTCTGATGGGGCATCAGGGTAATCTCCGGATTCATCCCCACAAACCGGATGTGGCTCCCGTCATACTCACGGGGGCGGATACTGTTAAAGATCTGGTTGTAGGTCCGGCATAAATCCTCCCTCCTCTCCAAATCCTTAAAAACCCAGTCCTTAAACGCCTCCCTGATTAACTCCTGCTTCTGCTGTGCCAGCATGGTCTCCTTTTTATTTAAAACCTTATGTTCTCCGTTCTCATCCTCCTTGGTGTCATAAATCTTCGTGTCCCTTAAATTCAATGCGTCTTCTAAAAGCCGGTAGCCGCTGGCCCTCCTGGTCCCATAAGTAGTGACAGCCAAAGGGTTGTCCTTTCCGTCCAGGCTCTTTCCGGAAATGCTCCACTGGCCGTTTACTTTGGCGTAGCTTACGCTTATAGAGCTGCCCAGATAGTAATGGGGCGTATTAAAAATCTCCCCCATAAACTGTGTGATGTACTCCGGCTTTACCCAGGCTGCTCCCAGCCGGACCTCAATCTCTGACGCCTCCAGATCCCTTGGCTGTACCCTCTTAAGATACTCCACATTGATTCCAAACTCCTGGGAAGTTTCCGCCGCCTGTTCTGCCTCCGTTAACTTCTCCCTGACATTACCGGAAAGGTATTCATCTGCTGTCTCCCACCTGCCAGTCATGGGGTTCCTAAAGATTACCCCGGACAGTTCCTCTGCCACCTCTGCCTCCGTTTTCCGTGCCAGCGCCGCCATAAATGGAATATCCACCCCGGCCCTCTCCCCTATGGAAACGGCAAGGGCTTCGCTGGCGGTCTCCACAATAGACACCGGCTCCGCCCTCCGGACCGTGCGCTTCGTGAAAATATCCGCCTTCCTTTTCAGCTTCCCCTCCTCATCCAAAAGCTCCAGGGAAGCCAAAAGGCAATAACTGCTGTCCTGGGAAAAGGCCCGGCGGTTGGCGCTGCTATTTATCAGGCCATAGCGCTTGGTAAAACGCTCATACTTCTCATTCAGCTCCTTTTGAAGCTTCCTAACCGCTTCTTCGCTCCCCTCCTCTGTCTGGCACTGGATCAATTCCCTGGTCACATTCCTTAACTGCACCATCCCAAGAACTCTCTCCCTGGTTGCCCCAGGTAGCCTTACCTTGTTCATCCTGGAATTCTCCCGATAAAACACCTCACCGTCTATCTGTGTGAAGCTGAAATTCTTCACGGACGGGTCCGCCGGAATGGAACCGTCTGGTTCCTCTAAACCGATCTCCTCCAGTTCCGGTTCCTCTATCTTTCCCTGAATATGACTAAGTGCAGCCTTCAGCTGTTGTCCAAGGTCTGCTCCCTCCATCGGTTTTACGGTCAGTTCCTGCCTGCCGTACTGCCCGCTTTCCATAGTGAATTCCCCAAGAACCATCTCCGGATGGGATACAAAATAAGCGTTGACCTGATATCCTTCCGATGTCATTTCCAGATTCACCCACTCCGGCTGCTCCAGGGAAACCCTGTCCCTTTTCTGAAAGAACAGAATATCTGCCACCGTCTTTGTTCCCGCATACGCAAGAAACGCATGGTTGGGGAGCCGGACAGCCCCCAGAAGTTCGGCACGGCTGGCCAGGTATTTCCGCACGCTGGAATTCTGTTTGTCCATGGTTCCGCTGGACGTTACCACAGCCACCACTCCGCCCGGACGCACCAGGTCAAGGGATTTGGCGATGAAATAATCATGGATAAGGAAGTTATGGCGGTCATATCTCCGGTCTGCCACTTTGTAGGAGCCAAAGGGCACATTCCCGATCACACAGTCAAAGAAGCTGTCAGGATACTCTGTGGACTCAAAGCCCTGGATGGCTATGGGATTCTTTTGGTACAGCTGTCTGGCAATCCTTCCTGAGATACTATCCAGTTCCACGCCGTACATGGCAAGCCCCTCCATGTCCTCCGGCACCAGGCCCATAAAATTACCAATCCCACAGGAAGGCTCCAGGATGTTGCCGGATTTTAAACCCATGTTTCCCAGTGTTTCATACATAGCCCGGATAACTGTAGGGGGAGTATAAAATGCGTTCAGCGTGGTGGCCCTGGCCTCCTGGTATTCCTTTGGGGTCAGCGCTTCCTTTAACTGGATATACTCCTTTTCCCAGCTTTTGTTCTGACTATCGAAGGCTCCTGGAATCCCGCCCCATCCTGCAAACTTTGAGAGAATTTCCTGCTCTTCCTGGGTGGCAAGGCGGTTTTCGGATTCGATTATTTTTAAAAGTTCTATGGCTTCCAGGTTGGTATGGAACCTCTGTTTCGGCCCGCCGGGATTTATGCCGCTGTCTGTTATGCGGAAATTTATCCGTTCAGGCTGAGGCTTAGATTGTGATTCCAGTGGGGACTCCAACTGCACTCCCGGCTGTAGCTCTGACCGCGTTTCTGCCTGTAATCCCGACTGTGACCTTAACTGTGTTTCTGCCTGTAATCCCGACTGTGACCTTAACTGTGTTTCTGTCTGTAATCCTAACTGTGACCTTAACTGTGCTTCTGTCTGAGGCCCTCCTTCTACAGCCTCCCTCTGTTCTGATTTGTCTCCGTCACCGTTATTTTCCCATCTCTGCCTTGTGCCATGATTGGCCGTACTTTCCGTTTCTGATTCCTGTACAGCTGTAAGCTCCTCATAATCTGCAGCATGATCCATAAAGTCAAACAGAGATAACTGCCTGTTTTCCTGCCCCTCTTCACTTTCCCTGCCATGTTTTCTCTGCTGGCCATTATTTTTATTAACTGTGCCTGGTTCTCCGTTTCTATAACTTTCGTTGAATTCCTGCCCCTTTTCCGTCCCCAAAATCCGTTTTTCCTGGTTTTCTTTTGGCTCCTGATAGTTCTCTTTTAGTTCCTGAACCGCCTTTTCGTTCTGGTTTTCCCCTTCTCCCTGAACCTGCTCTCCACCTTGATTTCCCTTTAGTTTCTTAGCCTGCTCTTCATCCTGAGTCTTCTTTGACTCCCAAACCTGCTCCTCATTTTGATCCTCTTCTGTCTTTCGAGGCTGCTCCCTGTTTGGATTCTTTTCCGCTTCCTGAATCTGCTTTTCGTCTTCACTCTCTCCTGGCTCCTGAACCGGCTTTTCCTTCTGACTCTTTTCCAGCCTCTGGACCGGCTCCCCATTCCGTCTTTCCCCTGTCTCTTGCACCTTCCTCCTGCCTGGAAACAATGTATAATTTCCTTCCACATAGTCATGCAGCTGGACAAGAATCTCTGTCCGTTTCCCATATTCATGGGAGTCCTCCGGCAGAGCAGCCAGGGTCTGATCCATATGACGCAGTAATATCTTTCTCCCATCTGAATGATACAGCAGGCCTATAATATCCCCATATCGGACAGGACTGGCCGTATCCGCCCTGCCCTCCAACAAACCTGCGGCCTGGGGCGGTATACCCTGGTAAAACTGCAGAACCTGGTTTGCCATCTCCCCCTTCTCGTATTGCTCCATCCTCTGATAATCCCCAGCCTGCAGATACTGCTCCCTATCTATTAAAGTCTCAATCCGTTTTGCTGCCTGCGTCCATCTCAGATAGATTTCCGTTTCAGGATTCTCAAAGTCCCCTTTGGAAAGCCACAGGCCCCTGCTGTTATAATCCGCATGGGAATTATCCGTACCAGGAAGAGCGCGGCCCCCACCCCCTGTTCCATAACATGTTTTGAGAAAATCCGCTTTCGCCTCCAGCCCTGCATCTTTTTGAAAAAAGGCGTAAATCTTCAATCTTCCGTTTACAGAAGGGGCATGGTTACAAAAATAAGCGTCTGCTTCATCCCAGGTAATGAACATTGATGGGGCTTTCCAATCAAAATCATCTTTTGCATGATAGGAAACCGTTCCCTTGGCAGATTCCTTTAAAACATCGTCTCTGACTCCGTCCAATACCTTTTGCGGAGCAAACTCCCCATCTCTAAGGAGTTGATCAATCCTGCCGCTTACCTCTTCCCAGGTAAGAAGCCGTTTATTTACCTCCGGCTCTTTCGCTGTCTCCCCTCTGGCAATCCTCCATCCTGACTGGTCAAACCACAAAGAATACCTGGTTCCGCCAATCTCTATCCCTTTCCCGCCAGTACCGTACTCCTGGCAGACAAATTGTATATGTTCCTCTGCAGACTGCTCTAGCATGGAGTTATAAATAATCCGGTAAAGACTATTCTTCCCACCGCCGCCGATACGCAGAAACTCCTCTACCACTTCATCAGGAATATCCGTCCTTCCGGCATACAGAACCTGGTTCTGCCTCTCAAGTTCAAAAATTTGTTTCTCTTCTGTAGGCAGTTCAGGCAAAGAGAAAGCAGAGGCTGTCTCTTCCTCTGCTTTGGCTAAATCATATGCGCTTGTATCTTCATCCTTTAATTGTAAACCAGCTCTGCCAAAACCGTCTCCTCCGCCATTGCCGTCAGGCTGTTCATGTGAGCGGTCCAGGCCATCTGGTCCTCTTCCTTGTCCGGCGCCGGAAACCTCTCCAACAGATTTTCCATCATCACTTCCATCCGCTCTTGGGCTGTCCTGTCGATTTCTGCCAGGTAATCCTCCAACTTCCCGCTGAGCAAAAGACCCTGATACCATCCCCTCTTGTGTTCCTTCATGAACGTTTTCCGCAGCATTCCGTATTTCCCGATGGTCACGCCAGGCGTCTTCAGGGTCAGGTTCGGAAACAGGTAATCTCCCTTTTGATGATATGTCAATTCCATATGGATAATCTCCTTTCCTTCTTTTACTTTTATACTTTAAATCGTTAAATTCATTATAAACCATGTCACTGGCATTTGCAAGGGATTTGTGCATTTCTTCCTGATAAATCCGGCGCACTCTCCGCCCGATATCCCGCAATACCGGCTCTGCAATCCTGCCGGTGTTTTCCCCTAAAAATGACAAAACAGAGAGTGTGCTAAAATCCGTAATCCCCTCAAAGTCCTCCGGATTCAGATAATCCATAGGCTCCAGACCACAGCGGCGTGCCAAGACATAAAAGGTACTGTTTTGAAACAGCCTCTGAAATGTCTCACTGACTTCCGCCATATCCTGCCCCTCGAAGGAAGAGCCTGTCAGCTGGCTTTCCAGCCCGTCCATAGCGCCTTTAAGACTTCTCTCTGTCAAATCAAAAGAAATCTGAAAGAGCGCTGTATGCAGCTGTTCTGTTTCCTCCTCCAAACCGTATGTATCAATCAGATGTCTTAATACCTCATCCCTGTGTCGTTCCGGAAGCTGCCAGAGAAACGGTATCCTGCTCCCCGGAGCAATTCGGGTATCTGCCATGTCAAATACATACCAAAGCCTTCGTTCCGGCCCCGTGTCATCAATCAGGGCAATACCCTTAGAACCTTTTCTGATCCAGCGGCTCATCTTTTTATTCCACACCTTCATGGAAGCACAGGCCATACTGTCCGGGCGCTGTGCATGGATTAAAAGGCTGTCAGAAAACGGATACCTGTACAGCCGTGCAGCCGTGTCAAGGTATCCTGTCCATCTTTCCGGAGAGCTGCTAATCTCTGCGGCAGTCTGTTCTGCCAGTTCTTCAATGTTGTGCAGCTTTGCCATTTAAAACCTCCTCTCCCTGTATAATTTTCTTTGTATGATTCATTTGAAAATATCCAATATCTTCCACAGACCTTTTTATCTTCACTATCACTTACCCACTGATAATTTCCATAAGCTGCAACATGGATTTTCCTCTTGCAAGATTGTATCTGACAGACGGAAACTTATCAAGGATGCTTCGCACCGCTTTGCGGCTTCGTCCTTGACAAGTTCCCGTCTGCCAAATAAGGCATAGTCAAGAGGGAAATCCGCCAAAATGTTCCGTCTTGCACGGCACCATTTTTCTATGCAGCTTAAGTTTTCAGTGATTTTTCCATGTTCTTGATTTGTGATTTTTGAATTTTTTAACTCCCCCGTCCTTTTCCCGCCATGTCATGCCTTACAAGGCTTGCATAATACTGGCTAATGGTTACCGGTGCATTATAGAGCGCTGACAGAAGATAAGCCCGGATATTCCCTACTGCCGTAGTGTTGTTGTCCAGACAGTCCATGACATAGCGGATATGTTCACTGTCAAGTTTCAGAAACCGGCTCTTGACATTTTCAATCGGCATATCCTCCTGATTAATCCGAATTGTCTTCCTGGTGCTGCAGCAAGCCTCAGCCATCAGTTCCACGAAACCGTCAAGACGTTCGCTGTCATAGGGATAGTCATGTATCAGGATATCATAAGACACATTCTGCTTTATTTTTTGGCGGTATTGCCCGATCCGGTTCTCTCCGCCAATCCCATCCATCATGCTCTTCTCATCGGTACCCTGCCTGGTATCATGCAGGAGATTTGCGTCCCCCTTCCCTTCAGGCTCCTCTTCTGCCCCTGCCTGATCGATGGATAGATAGATATCATTCAACTCAGTATTATTTATATCAGTATTATTAGTTTGTGATTTTCGCATTTCTTGATTTGCGATTTTCACATTTCCTGATTTGTGATTTTCACAATTCTTGATTTGTGATTTTGGCGGTTCTATGCCAACAAAATTTTTCACATAAATCACATTGGGCTTTCCCAATCCCCGCCGCCTGCGTTCAATCAATCCTATGCCCTTTACATTGTCCAGTTCCGCCAGCAGGCGGTTCACTTTCTGCTCCGCACATCCAAGGGTCTCCATGATATCGGATATGGTAAAAATGATATAGACCCGCCCTTCCTCGTCCAGCCAGTTATTACGGACGGACAAAGCCATACGGTCAAGGAGCAGGCCATAGAGGACTTTCGCTTCTACAGGCACATTTTTAAAGCGGCTGTCGGTAAAAAGTATCTTGGGGATACGGTAAAAGCTGTACTGGTCTGCTTCATTGCCATAATAATAGTTCAGATTCAGCGGCATTTCCCGGCCTCCTTTTCATGTGTGGAATTGCTTTTCCTTCATCCAAACGTTACTGACGGAAATACCGGCATTTATCGGTATTTCTGCAGAAAGCCACCTGGCAGGAGAAGTGTGGTCCGCCGGGTGGCTTCGATTTTCAGGCCCGTTTTCGGTTTTATGCATGTTCGCTTTTCCACGTATCCAACAAGGAAAATATCACATCCTCTATCTCCCTCACTGTGTAGGTTCCGGGAAAGTACTCTTTTAGCCTGCCCCTTTTCAGGGTAATCTGCTGGGAAGAGGATGTTTTTTCCGCAAAAATCACCTCTATCACACCTGCATTCAGCTTTCCCTCCTGACTGTATTGCTTCAGTCTCCTGGCCTGTTCCAGAGAGGGAACTACCCCTAGGCTGTCCATCTGTTTTAATACCTCCTCCTGCTCGTTTTTCTGCAGATAGGACAATTCCACAGCAGGATTGAAAGGCAGTTTCCTCTCATCTGCCATCTGCAGAAACACAGGAATTAATTCCGTGAGACGGATATACCGGTGAATGTTCCGGGCACTGTCGCTGGAATTTTCACTTAAAATTTCAGCGCTGTATTTCTCGCCAACTTGACAGGAATTTCCCTTGGCTGGCCGTCCTGCTTTGCGCCGGATTGCATCCAGCTTCATTTTGTAGGCCCACGCCTTCTCGCTTGGCAGAATATTTTCTCTTTGAAGGTTGCTGTCCACCATACTCAACACTGCTTCATCATCATCCAGCTCCCTCACGAGAACCGGCATACTGTCCTTCCCTGCCAGTTTTGAGGCATATTTCCGCCTGTGCCCTGAAATCAGTTCATATCCTCCTTCCCCACGGGGGCGGGCTATGGCAGGGACAAGAACCCCGTACTTTTTGATACTCTCCACCATATCCTGCATGCTTTCATCCTCCAGAACCTTAAATGGATGTTCCTTGAAAGGAAACAGCTGGTTCAATGGAATCTCCAGGATTTTTTCCCTGGTACTGTCAACAGGATCTCCTGTCTCAAAGAGTTCATCAAAGGACTTCATTTTTATATTTCTGGCACTGCTTTTCACCCCATCACCTCCCTTGCCAGGGCAGCATAAGCTTTTGCTACTTTTCCGGAAGGGTCATGGAGATAAATGCTCTTCCCCTCCGCACTGGTCTCTGCGGCCCTCACAGACATGGGAATAATATGTTCAAAAATACGCAACCTGCCATCATATGTTTCATGGAGCAGCTGGATAATATCTCTGGTGTAATTGGTACGCATGTCGGCCATAGTGATAAGAATGCCGCTAATAGCCAATCCCGGATTAATCTGGCGCTTCACCCTGGCGATGGTTCGAATCAGCTGTTCCAGGCCTTTGATGGACAGATACTGTGCCTGCACCGGAATCAATACCTCATCGGCTGCAGCCAGAGCATTGATGGTCAGCATGCCCAGGGACGGAGTGCAGTCCAGGATTATCACATCATAGGAATCCCTGACCATCTTTATGTACTCTCTCAGGATTGTTTCACGGCTCATGGTATTCACCAGGGTGACTTCCATTCCGGACAGTTCAATATTGGCCGGAACCAGGTCAACGCCCTCGTTCTGGTGAAGGATTCCCTCCCCTGGTTCAATGGGTTCATCGGCAATTATTTTTGCCATAAGGGTAGCCAGTGTGACCTCTAGCTGGTCTGGCTGGGGATAGCCCAGGCTGGCAGTCAGGGAACCTTGCGGATCGATATCCACAAGAAGCACCCTTTTCCCTTCACGAGCCAGTCCGATACCGATATTCACGGAACTTACTGTTTTTGCCACACCGCCTTTCTGGTTTGAGACGGAATAAACCTTTGCCCCCATCCTCACACCGCCTCTCTTACACGAACCGTCAGACCATCCATCTCAACCCCTTTGTGTCCCGTCAGGTAATAATCCGAACCGTCATGCTCTACACTTGCTCGAGTCCAGTATGGAGAATCGTGCCGGTTATCCGATACAAGGGCTTCGATACGGCTCCCGCAGGTATAACAGCAGCCACATAAGGTCTCATATCGCCCGGATTCATTCTTGTATAGACGGCTGGTCTCTTTTACTGGCCTGGACAGGTATTTAAGCTTGTCCTGTATGTCCTGGAATTGTTCCATAATTTTCCTCAGCTCGTCCGCCAAAAACAACTCGTCCGGATTATCGTAATCAACCTCCAATCCGCTTAAATCATCATAATCGTTGTAAGTGGAAAGCCGAAGAAGGCTGTCAATTTTCCACTTCATTTCCGCAGTTTTTGCCCATACCTCTTTTAAATTTGCCATGGCGTACTTCTCCTTTATTCATGAAATACATAGGTTTTTGAGTTTTATAGTATTGGAAAATCAACTCTGAACACTAAAGATTTTTAGAAATAAAATAGAATTTTGTAGATATATATTTGCTGCCTAATTAACAGCAAGAATATATGGTACATCTGGCAGACCGAGCTGCCTTAATGAGATATTAGTGTCAGGTTAACTGATTTTCCGGCTTTTGAAGGAAAATAGGATTATTTTTCTTCCCTTCTGCTGCTTTTTTGCAACATTTTCTTTCGGACTAAATCAGCAAGATTCCTTGATTTTATCGGCTTTCTTACTAACCTGACACTATAATACCACTCTACCCCTGCCGGTTCTTGGGAAGCCCCAGATCCACCGCCCTCTCCCGCAGCCGCAGTTTCACGTCCCGGTTGGTCATACACGGATATTTCTCCAGCAAAAGGGCGATTGCCCCGGCCACAATAGGAGTTGCCATGGAGGTCCCAATCCTTATAATAAGACATATACTTTTCTCCACCCTCTAAGCCAGCGGCGGCAGAGCCTTTTTGCACTCTGCCACTATTATTTTTCTGTCCAGTATCCTTATTATGTAAACATATCCTATCCCAGAACTGCCCAACCGTTATCTTAAAGTGAATATCTACATTATAATCCTTCACCACAATCTTGTCTATCAGCAACCGCAGCAATTCCTTTTTTATATTTAACGGAGCCGTATCAAATACATCTCTCCATACAGGAACGAATGCCTGCAAAGTTTTCATTTCTTTCATGGAAAGCCTTTTTTCTTCCAGCTTCTTCTCATACTCTTGTATTCCTGTTTCTAATTTATTAATTTCCTCCTTCTGGCTGTCCAATGCCATATTAATATTCTCTTTACTTAACGCACTGTTTCCTAATACCGATTGAATCAATTCCTCCTCCAGCGCTTTTTTCCTGTTTAATATCTCGCTATATTTTTTCTTCATGCCTTTAAGCATAGCCTCGTCATCTGCCGTGTCACTCTTTATCATGCGCTCTACGTCTGCGGCGCAATCAATTTGTTCCAGCCCATCTAAATAAATATTAATTTGTTCCAGAACAACTTTTTCAAGCTTTTTCGCGCTGATATATGTCTTCCCCTGACATAATTTAGAACCTTTGGTCTTTAAGTTGCATCTATAGAACTCTATATGAGTTCTTTTCTCCTTTTTCTTGCTAGTCCACTGACTCGATACGGAAGGGCTGATTGTAGTTCCACAATGTCCACATATAAGCAGTCCTGACAATAATAATTGGCTCTTGTATGTCCTGTCTGTGGTAACCTTTAGATTATCATGATATGCTCTCGATTTTCTTAACAATATATCCTGGGCGCTTTCCCAGTCACATTCAGAAACCATAACATAATTTTCATTCTTTTCTTTTGCCAGAATCCATTTACTTCTATCGTTTTTCTTTTGCCTGCCTCCATCCATCTGCGAAGTCTTATTATAACCAATAAAACCTTTATATATAGGATTATTAATAATACTCTTAATTGTTGATATATTCCACACGCATCCTTTTCTTGTCTTTATTCCTCTGTTATTCAATTCATCTCTTAAAGCACAAAGGGAATAATTGCCATATACTATTTTTTCGAAAATCTCTTTAACAATCGCCTTCTCATCCGGTTGCTTTACCAAAGCATTTATCATTTTCCCCTTTTTATTGAGTTGTCCCGTAGGCTCTAATGTATATCCATAGGGAACTGTTCCTCCTGTCCATACTCCGGCTTCTGTCAATACCTTTCTTGCAGCATCCACACGATTGGCAGTTTTCCTGCTCTCGTTATTATTGCCCCAAAACTTGATAAACATCATTAGTCTATCCGTTTCGGAATCCATCTTCAACATTCCCTCCTGAACTGTCCAAACTTCAACCCCAAGTTTGTACAATTTATCAATAAAAGTTATTCCATTAATATCCTGCCTGCTGATTCTGTCACTATAAAACGCAAGCAGAACAAATCTTTCCATAGGATTTTGCGAAGCAATATGTATTACTTGCTGTATCTCCCTCTGTTCAATATTCTTGTGGTAAGCACTTACCCCTCCTTCTAATATTTCAGTGTAGAACTCCCACTCCTCACCATATTCTAAATTATGTCTTTCGATATACCTTCTGCAAGTCTCTCTCTGTACTGGTATATCTTCCTCATCATTTACCTGTTTATTCGTACTAACCCGGTATAAACAAATTACTTTTTTCATAAAGTTTCTTTTCCCCTTTCTGCTAAATAATTCTTAATGTATAAATTTTTTAAGATTTGTATAACCTCCTGATCAATATTGTTTTGCTCTTCTGAAAAATGCAATCTCACTTTAAAATCATTTCCATGTGCCTGTGAATGATAACGCCCATTCCCCGATTTTTCAATCGTGTTATTGCCAGAGAATCCCTCTTCTTTTTTGTTGACTTTTCCTTTTACCTCATATCCCTTAACATTTTCTCTACTATTCCCTTCCATAAAATAAATTCGTTTCCTTCTTACAGATTTCAGCCTTTATAAACCAATCTCCGTAACCCTATATATCTTATTTGCAAATTATGTTTTGCCCTTCAACTAAATGATAAATTTATTAATCTAATCACCATCCGACAAAACATATGCGATTGTGACAATAGGATTGGTTAAAAACTGATATCTGCAACTACTGCCGCGTTTCTCTTGTAGTTCCCTCTTTTTTTCTGTAATCTACATATTAAAAAGGCTTCAACTTCATTTACTCTATGGAAATATTCTGTGAAAACTCCCTACTCCTAAAAATTCAACTCACTTAATGTCTATTGTTATACTCTCTGCAGTTTTAAACTCCCATATTTTTATCGAAATCTCCCTATCTATTTCATAAAATAGAGTATTGAGAGTAGCTATAAATTTTCTAAATTACCTTAACTGGCCTTACGTTCCAATGTTTCTATTATATTTCTATTAAAAAAACAAAAGACAGTTGGCCGTAATTAGCCAACTGTCTCTTGTTAAATCCTATAATTCACCCATATGCACTCCGTTACCCTGGTTTTTCTTCCCCCTCTTTTTGTCATTTCCATGGATTTAGGACGTTCTTTTAACGGTTTCCTATGAAATCCATATGGTTCCAGAATATCATCATACAATTTATATTTTTCCTCATCATAACCACATACCATGACTGCCCCTTTCAGCTTCCTCAACGCTTCGCAGTAAGCCTTATGTTCTTCCGGGCTTGTCATATTATGCTTATATCCTGCCCTATTCTCCAAATATGGGCTGTCTAAAAAGTAGAACGTATCCTCACCCTCCGGATTTTTCGCCTCCATTTCTAAAAGTTCTAAAATGTCTCTGTTCCATATGGTGATGCCTTCCAATCTTGACAGATCATATCTTTTTTTGTTTACTCTCTTAAAAAAATTCCATCCCATTTCCATTTTGGCATCCTGTCTATAATTTGCGTCGCCCCCATTAACGCTCGCCAAGTATTTATACCATACCATGGATGCATACTCTATCTCGTTGCCTTCACACACTATGGTATTTTCTATATACTTTTTTGCCATCTCAAAATGCTCCCTGCTGTATGGAAAAGTAGAAACCTTTTTTATCAATTCCTCTCTTTTTTCCGAATCGCTTAGACAGGAAAAAAGGCAACAGAGATTTTTATCTATATCATTATAAATCTCTGTTTTATGCGGCGGCATAGCAAGCATTTCATTTGCCATACCACCAAATCCTGTTATGTATCTTTTACTCCTTCGCATTAAAGATACTAGCAAAGGAGCAAGATGATGCTTTCCTCCCGGGTATCCCGCAACTGTCTTATTCATTTTCCCCTTCCTCCTTTTTTCTTATCATATATCCTCTTGCCTTTCCGTTATTAGGATTAGGAACGCTATAAGCTCCATTCTTACTAGACATCAGTACCCCCATACGTTCCAGTTCCCTCTTTATGTCTATATCCTTTATCTGACAGGGTAAAGAATATGTATTTTTAAAATCCGCAACTATATTATCAAAATCTTTATTTAATAAAAAATAGTTGCCGCCATCAATCTTACTCCCCCTTTCTTCTGCCCATTCAAGAAGTCTTGTAGCCAGTTCTTTGTATTCCGGCATAACTTCTATTCTTTTCCAACACCTCACCTCCTTTTGTACACATTTGATAAAATATTCTAATATTCCTTTTTTATCAAACATTAATCCTATCTTTCCGCCAATATCTGACGCAACTGACATTACAGCCATTGTCTCCACATGTCGTTGCATTATATTATCAAATATCTGCAATTTTTTCCTGATATTCTCTTTTTCTTTCTTCACCTCTTCCTTTACATTTTCAATTCCAATCTCAAACAGTTCATCCATAAATGCCGGGATAATATTTCCATAATTATCCCCATAGAACTCTTGTACTCTTTCACAATGATCCGCATTGTCAAAAAGAATACTGTTATTATCTTCTATAGGCACCTCTATCACTCTTCCCAAAATTCCTTCCTTTTCCCTCTCTTTTATTTTGTCCAAAATGCTTATTTCGGAACTTATAAGGAAATTTCCACAAAAATATCCCCCATTTACTTCATATTCCCGATTCATTCTCTTTCTTATTTTCCCAGAGGACAGCCGATATATGAAATCTGCCCAGTCAAACTTCCTCTCCGCTATGGATGCATCATCAAAATAATATGATACCCCCATGTTGCCATCTAATAGTTTTTCCAGAGCATTTAGCGAACCACTCATGGAAGTGCTCCGACTGTCTGAATCTGCTCTCCCATAAAAGCTCTGACCCAGCTTTCCTATGGTAGTCTTTCCATTTGAAGTTCGACCTACCATAATCATGATTGGGCATTTTCCAATCAAACCTCCTACTGGTGCAGAAAGTTGATGCAACAAAATAATTTGTCTTTCCACTTTCCCTTTCATATATTCATTTATAAACCCCACTCCCTTTTCCCCTCTCACTTCTTCTTTCTCCATCTGGTTTCTTCTCCTACCAGATTTTACCCATGTCCCACTAACATATCCGATAGGATTGTTTTCACAATCATATTGATACCCTTGGGTTTTTGCATGATAAACTATAGGAATCAAAGATAATGATTCGTTTATCTCCCGTATGGTATCATATACCATACTTTTAGATATAGGAATCCCTATATCTCTTATAGCCATAATATCATTTTCTATCTTTGATATTTTTGTATCAACAGCCATCACCATTTGACCGTCTTCATTTTTGAGAAAGATTCGAATCCTCTCTTTCCCACTCACTTCCTTATATCTCTGCAAATAAATGTTGGTAAGTTCTCCATCATTATTTAACTGCAATTCCTTAAAATACCTATTACAATTTTTCATAGCCTTTGCTCCTTTGTTTTTTCTAGAACTATCCAAAGGCCTCTTGCGTATTTCCCTACCTTTTTAGTGCAACACACTAAATATAAAGGCAATTCTTACTTGCGTTTCTGACAACGTATGAATCGGATTCCTAATCTGCATACAAAAATTGATGATATTCCCTCTTTATAAATTGCAAACATGCTTACTCTGTCTGACACTCCCTTTCTAAAGCACTGACGGTTATTAGGTCTGCGTTATTCAATAGTTTTGAACGGTTATGAAGAAACGCTGCGGTTCTGCGTTTACATTCATAATTCCCTATGCCTTGAAAAAACTCAACTATTTTTCTTCCATACCCAAATGACACAAAACCCATTTGTGTATTCATTTTTTTCTGGTTTTTTACCCCGTAAACTATCTGAAATCCTTGGTTTTGGCAAAAATAATAGGATTATGACAAATATGCCATAACCCTATTGAGACGAATTGCGTCCCTATTTTTGACACAAATGCGTTACTTATATCTTGGCTGGAAAGCCCCATAATCCTTTTTGGCTGGGTTCCTGCCAGCTCGGTAACTATTCTTTTTCACCTGTTTTTCATTTCTCGTTCTGACTGCTCTTACATAATCCTCCACCGCAGCACCTATTTTGTTTTCGAGGCTTAGGTTGTTCAGAACGTCAACGGTACTATACTCTTGTATCCTGGCCATAATCCTGCCGCCCTTTACAAGATGGACAGTCTTATGTAATGGCGTAACATGAACAATCGTCACGTCAAACAGCCGTCTATGAGCTGTATTTACTGCTATATCCCTGTCTACCAATTCCTCCAAATAATCCTCCACCGCTTCCGCTACTCTCAAAACATAAGTGGCATTTTCCGTATATGTGGCACGGTTCGAAAGCTCAACAGCCACAACTATGGAGCCATTTATCTTATTATAAAATTGAGCATATGGCCCTCTCTGCTCAACCGCTACTAAGTTCATTTGCTTACCCATGTTTACTTCGTCTCCTTTCTCATAAACTGACTTTCACAAGCCAGACTGCAAAGCTGGTTAACAACGCCCATTAAAGATGTTGGCGTTATATCTTTTGAATCAGAAATAACGCCAACATTAGATATAACATTTTCCTCTAATCCACTGCTGATATCCTCAACCATTAAAGTTATTAAATACATTTTTTCTCCTTTCAAACAATCGTGTTATGAGTTATCATTTTTAGCGCTTTCTCCCTCTAGCCTTTTGCGCCTGTAAAAAGTAGAGCGGCTAATATTTAACAATTTACAAGCCCGATCTACAGAAAGCTTTCCTTCGTCTACTTCTTTGGAAAGCTGTTCCCAACCTTCCAACTGTTTTAGAGGTCTTCCCATATATTTCCCCTCTTTTTTGGCAACCTCTATCCCCTCCCTTTGGCGTTCCTTGATAAACTGCAGTTCAAGGTCAGCGAATACTGCAAGAAGAGTATAAAACAATTCTCCTATTTTAGTACCCGTGTCAATACCCTGGGAGAGGGCTACAATGTTCACCCCCTTTTCTTTTAATTGAAAAGAGAGTTCTATCAATTCTCTTAAATTGCGTCCCAGACGGTCAATACTTAACACCATGACCGTATCGCCAGAGCGCAGTAGTTCAAGCATCCTTTGGAACTCCGGACGTTCCATGCTTCTGCCGGACAATTTGTCCTCAAAATAGTCATCACACTTATATTTCAAGGCGTCTCTTTGCCTGGCTGGGTTTTGTTCTTTAGTGGATACACGCCCATAACCGAAAATCATTTTAGAACCTTTTGTTATTGTCTCAAAAGGTTCTTTCATATCTTTGATATTTGTATCAAAAACCTGTCTCATAAACATTCCCCTTTCAGTTTCTATATTTAAACTTACAAAATATCGAATCCCTTTTGGCTATACTTTTAGAGCAGTCCCACATAGGTTATATCAAAATCCTGTGGAATCAGTTTTGACATAACCCATAGGCCGCAGTCTCAAAAGGTCATATCAAAAATCAACTTATTTTTGACACAAGCTTTTGAAGCAATCCATAAAGGTCAGTTCAATATTTTATTAAATTTATCTCACATACATTTTTGTGTTGAATTTTGAGGCAAAAAAAGAAACAATAAATACAAACGGAATAGTCATATCATTAGAAATGAAATGCATCTGTTTTATTTTGCGTTTATTGATGATATCTCTTTCACTATTTTCTTATAAACTTTTATTTATGATTAGTTGAAGTATGGCTATTAATTGGCGTTTAGAAATGAAATTTATTCTTATGATGATGTTCTATTAAGACATATAGGTATACATTGGTTTCAAATTAGATAATGATAAAAACATAAATAAATCACTGAAAGCATATAAGATTTTCTCACTAAAATTTCAGCTTATGTATATCATTTTTTTCATAAGCAAAGAAAGACTTAAAATCAACCTAATTTTTATCACAATATATTTTGATTTTTTTATAAGTTGAAAATGACCTCAAAGTACCATCTCATGTATCTGAATTTTTACCTCTATGTATATAGTTGAAGTATATAAAATTTCATGCGTTAAAAGCACTTATTTTTTTCTTGGAATTTTAAAACCTTAAAAATAGCAAACATTTGTTCTTTGAAATAGAATGTGGAAATTGTCGTGAAATTATTAAAATTGGATATCAGAAAAATGCAATTAATGTATGATAAACATTAGTCGAATTATCATTAAGTTGGATGTTTAGCAATTATTGAAGTATCTATTTATGGGAAAATAAATAAGGAAGAAAATAGAATTATGCTTCTACCTTCTTCCTTTAAACCTATTAAAACATTTTATAAGTGTTTACTACTGGGTTCAATTTAATTCCAAGTAACACCTTTAGAACTTCCTAAAGGATACCTTTTCTTACTTTCATCAATCAACAGCCGCCTTGCATCCTCTTCCATAAGCCCATTCGGATGATTTTTATAATAGTCCAGACTCTCTCTCAATTTTTCTCTTGGTATAGCGTCCTCACATTCCTCTATGCTTAAACTAAAATTCTTACTAAAATTTGCATAGTATTCGTTACAAAAATCATCAAATCCAATGTTCGTTTCGGGTCCATTATCTACCCATTTTTCACTATGAAAATATATGGTATCTGTTTTACTCTGACATACTTCTCCATCAATAACACATGCACCATTTTCATTTACTATATAATTATCAGGTGTTATTGTATTTACCAATAAATAACCGTTTTCATCAAAATAATAACGCTCTTGTATTCCATCATGATTTCCATCAATCCGGCACCAACTATTGGTGGGATATGTACCAAAACTTGTCTCCCACCACCAGCCAATATCATTCCGTTTCCACTCTGCCGCATAGGTAGGAATAGAACAAGATAAACACATAGTTGCCACTAATCCTAATGTTAAAAAACCTTTCTTTCGCATCTTATAATCCTCCTTTTTATTGATGTAGATTAAGAACAGGCTAAATAATTATACAGGTTATTCTGCTAAATTTAGTAGTGTAATAACAATGTTCTCTGCTTCAACTTCTGCTTTTCTTTTTATAATGTCCTCAATTTGTTCCCTTTGTTCATTTGTAATATTTGGAGCATTTATTACCACATCCACTTTATCTGAACTAATGCTTACAACTGGGTCTGAAAATCCTTTAGCTAAAAGTAAAGTTTCTGCCGCATTTTCCTTTTCTGCTATTTCTTCTAATTGAAGCATATCCTGAATAGCCCGCTGTTTTGCCTCATCATCTATGTCAGTATTATTAATGATAGAGAGAAGCGTATCCGTATTTCTAGCCCTCTCTTGTGCTCTTTCTAACTGTATTTCTTCTACTGCGTCTGCAACCTTTAAACTTTCTTCTGTAATTTTTTTATCCTTTTTCTCTAATGGACATAATAATGTAATGGTGATATTTTCTGCCTCAATCCCTGTTTTCTCCACTACTATCGTTTCAATTCTTCTTATTTCATTATCTGAAATTTCCGATATTTCTAAATATCTTTTATATCCACCTTCTATAGTTGAAGCATCTATTATCACATCTGCTTTATCTTTATTAGGATTAATAGATACAAATGAACTATAAAAACCACCTTCCATTCCAAGGGCAAACTCTGCATCATCCTCCATTTTCATTAAATCTTCCAAATCACGCCTATCCTGAACTGCACGCTCTTTTTCTTTTTCTTTAGTATGGCTATTATCAATAGTGGCTGAAAGCTTATCCCTCTTCTCTCTTTGCTTTTGTCTATATTCTGCCCTAATTTCTACTATATGATTAGATATATTCTCACCACTATTAAGAATCTCCTTCTTAACGGTACAAGAAGTATACTGCCCTATTGGCATTATATATTTCTCTATTTCATATACCTCTGATGTCTCTATTGATGCAGCCCCTTTTAAACTATCATTCGTATCCTCTACGGAAGCAGTTAGGGTTTCAGCAGTAACTTCTGGGATTTCTGTAGAAGCTTCTGTTACTTTTACACTAGCAACTTCACTCTCTTTAGAACATGCCGTTAAACCCATTACTGCTATTAAACCTAATACCAGGAACCTTTTCTTTCTCATGGTTTCTCCTTTTTGTTCCATACTCATAATTGCACTTCTACATCTTTATTATTTGAATCAATTCGTCCTGCACGTTCTACACTTAACTCCGGGTCTATCCCTTTCAGAATCTCATCCAGCTTCTTTCCTACCTTGCTAATCTCATATTCTGTCAAGCCCTTTCCCTCTCCTAAATGCAGGGATATACCATCCATGTCCTCCCAAAAGTCCCCAGACTCTAACGGAATATCGTTGTCTCCCAGTTCTTTGACAAAAGCATCTATTTCACTATCTTCCAAGCCTCTGTTAAACTCATATGAAATTTCATATGAAATTTCATATGAATACTCTTCCAGATAGTATGACAGCTTTTCGTCATATTGCTTAAGCGCTTCTTCTATTCCTTCAAGCCCTTTTTTTAATCTCTCCATGTCTTACTCGCTGTTTACCGCTTCCACTGCTTCCCATGCAATATTGAATGCTGCTCCAACCGGAGTGATTCCTGCAAGCTCCTTTAATGCTGTTGCCAGTGTCTTTTTAACCAATTTTCCTTTGTCCATGCCCTTATCTTTCCTCCGTGCTTTTATTTGGGAGGAAAATTAAAAAGGCAAGGTGCCAGCTTTGCACCTCGCCTTGCCATGTTTTTTCGTACTCAAATAAACTCCTAGCCATTTTCATCTTGTCTAATGCCCGTTTTTGCATTATAATGAAATGGCATAGCAGTGGTTAGCTTCCATGTGGCTTGGTGTTGTCGCAAAACACTTTGTCACGCTGGTGGTGGTGTTGGTAGCACCTCCTCCAGCGCTATGCACTCTTTAATTTTCCTCACCCCCATTTTAGCACATAGGGCATTTTCAATCAATACCCTATTTCCCATAAACTATCTAATATCCATATGTATCACCACCTCTTTATCTCTTACTCACCTATATCTTAACGCTAATCCCATTTTTTGACTGTAGAGTAATTTACCAGAATTTTCCTATTTTTTTAGTCATGTTGTAGAAATTTCCTGTTGTTTATATATCAAAAATCACATTGTATCACTATTTTCCTTTGTATCTTATGATAATCGCTACGCTAAATACTTTTTATATTTTTCTATCTCATATTTCCATTCATGCTTAATTAGCATAAAAAAGAGGACAACTTTGTCTTTGAACTGCCCCCGCTTAAAAACTAATATTTCTGGTATTTTAGGTATTTCCGGTATTTTTTATAAGCACACCAATATATAAAGTGTTTATAAATATAATTAATTCCTATCATTAAATCTAGTATAACTCACATACTCTTACAGCTTTAGCAACTATTTCTTTAGTAACCATAACTAACATCCAGGTTTACTCCCTTTATTTTTTCATCCCCTCATCTAAAAGTACCACTTCCTAGTTTTAAGGTAAAAATTTTTATAGTTCCTTTTGTTTCCCTTTAGCTTATTTTTCTCCCTCCCTTTACCCTTTTACCTTATAGTGCTTTTTTGCGTGCCGCCTAATTTTTGTGGGGGTAATAATTCTGCTAATTGGATGTTCTTTATTTCTTTCTCGATTCCATGTTTTACTTTTTTACATGTATTTTATATTACTTTTAGTTTGTTTCTAAAAAATCACTGCTTTATATTTCTTTCATTTTTTATATATTTTTTCTTTTATGTTTTACTCAATATATTTTGTCTATACTTTCAAAAATAAGTGCTATGTACTTCTTCTTAAATCTTTATCACTTTCCTATCTGTCTATCCTGTCATTTCCTAATCTATATATTTCATTAAGCTATGTCTTTCATATCTTTGCAAACAAAACCATTGATAAACTAATATCCTCCTTCCATAATATCTCTGCTTATCTCATAAAAGTGGTATTTTTGATATCTTGGTATCGTGCATATGCACTTTCGTCTGACGATATAAAAAGGGCTACAGCTTTTTTATACTGCGCCCCTCTAACTGGTATTTTTAGTATTTTTATTTTTTCTTTAAACCTTTAAAAAAGCGTAATTAGCGTAATTAGCGTAAATTCCCTTTCCAGGAGACCGCCCTTAGGCGGCCTCCGTTGTATCGCTCTCTTTTCCCTTGGGCTCCTTTTTCTCCTTTTTATTTCCAGCCCCTTTCTTTTCCGGCTCACTCTCTTTTTCTGGTTTCTCCACTTCCTTTTCCACTTCTTCCACCTGAACCTCCGGTGCCTTTTCAGCACCAGAAGCCTCCTTTTCCTTTCCAAAATCCTCCAGTTCCCAGATGGAAGCCTCCAGATTATTGCTTATCTCATTTAGCCTTCGGATAAACTTTAAATCCTCTTCCTTGAGATTCAGTGCGTTCACCATGCACATCCTATCCAGGTCTGCCTTGAAGCGGTGGAAGAGAAGCGTCACCTTTTCCTGCATGTTCTGTTCCTTACCGGGAATCCCTTTCTTATATCTTCCCCTTGACACCACCATGATTTCATTGGACGCCGTCAACATCTTTATCACCCCGGCAATCACCCCTTCTGTCATTTCGTCTTTTCTTTCCGCTCTCTCTTTAATTGCCGCCACCAGTTCCTTTCTGTCATATTCTTTTCCATTCTCCATGTAACCTCTGATGACGTCCTTGCCTTCCTCGCTTAATGATCTCATACACATAATCTTTTTCTCCTTTTCTTTTTGAATTTTTTCTTATCAATTACTATGCCTATATCTTAACGCCGGGTTTCCCTTTTGTCTGTGGTGTAACTGCCGGAAATCACATAGCCGAAATGTACGAATTATACAAAACTTCCGGCTATGCTTTCCCTTTAACCCTATGCCCTATGAGGCTAATGTCACGTTATTACTTTTTCTTTTATACACATAAACATTATCTGATAATACATCACTTTCCAGAACTTCCTGCCGGTTAATCGCGCTTACCATTTCCTTTAAACTTTTTGTATCCATTCTTTTTTCATATGGCATCAGCAGCACCTCATGAATACTGGATGGAAGTATCACTAAATCTTTTTTTAAACTATCTGCAAAATTTTTCAACACATTTTTATACAAGATTGCCGACGCTCCATAAACCCCGCTGTTATTATTCAGCACATAAAGAGGATTTGTTTTTTGAGCAGATATCACATCTTCTATAAGCTCTCTTGTATACTGGTTCCCCATATGTTCTCTGACAATTTCTTTCATAATGTCAGACATAGTTTTAAGATTGCTTGGAAACAATTTTGGCGTGTTCTCTTCTGCCAAAGCGTATAATCCTTTAACATTGGTTCCCCAAAATTCCATATGCTTATTTTCTATCTGCGCCATAAACTGTCCGCTTTCATTTTGTTCTACCATCACATGAAAAGTGATTGCCAAATCCAAATACGAAACATAAGGCATAGTTTTTAAAACTTCCCTGTTCTTTTCATAATTTATCAGCCTATAAAATACTTTGTCTTTCAGACTTTTAAAATCCTTCAGCATATCAACTGGGAAATCCGGATTTTCAAAGGTGTTAAACATATCATAAATTTCGTTGACAATCATTTCCATGCCTATTCCCTCCTCGTATCTCTCAAAATAATCCTCCAGATAAATTACAGGGGAAACTGTCTCACCATTTTTTATAATAGCCAGACCAGTCAGCATGATCCCATTGTTTTTAGGTATGCTTTGCACACGAAGTTCCTTTTCTCCATGAAAGCGATTATCCAGCCTTGCCACTACCAACTTCCTGAACCTGTCAAAATTAGTCACTCTCTTTTTCTCCTTTCATTTCTTAAAGTTGTAGGATTATAACGCTGTAAAGCGCAAAAGAATAGAGTGAATATTACCAGAAATATACCCCTATGTTTAGAGCATTCGCCATATTTTCATATGCCCTTTCCTCATACAAAAAAATTTGCATCCAATCTTATTTTTCAGAATCCATATAATCCCGTACTTTTAGAAATATCTATAGCCACCCCCTTAACCCTGACTTCCATTTTAACCCATTTTATCTCTTTACCCCTATTCCCCTACCCTTATCACCATAAACCCCCACAAAATCAATTCTGGTTGCTTTAAACCCTATTCCTATCCTTTCTTTTCCACTTTTTTAATAAATAAAAAGTCGCCGTATATATCGGAGTTCCCTTTTTTCTCTAATTTTCATATTAATCTTTACCTCCATTTTCCTGTTTTTAAGCGCAAAAAAGACGTACGAAACAATTACATTCCATACGCCTTAACGCCGATATTTCTGTTTTGTTTTTACATTACTGTATGCCCTATAAGCTGGCTGTCAACATCCCTGCCGACATACATGACACGGATTACCGTCACAATACCCGCGTCCTTATCCGGAATATAAAACACCAGATAATTGTCAACAGGCATTACTCTCAACCCTCTGCTGTACCACGGTTCTTTTTCATAATGTCTAAATTTCTCCGGAAATTTTTCAAGCCCCACAATGTGTTCCTCCAACCGTCCAAGCTGTCCTGCAGCATTATCCGGGGAAAGAAGTTCAAAAGCGATATACTCATATATGTCTCTTAAATCGGCATCAGCCTGATCTGTGGTAATCACCTCATAAATCATATGCCATAGTCTTTACGGATATCTGCAAATGCCTGTCTTGCAGGTTTGGTTCTGCCTGCTGTCATGTCCGCATATCCTTTCTCCAATTCTGCATTTAATTCTGCTTCGCTCAGTCCTGACACATCGACGGGTCTTGCCGTAGGTATTTTTACTTCAAACGGAAGCCCCCTGTTTAAAATTATCTGTTTATAAAACATATTGATTGCATTGGATGCCGGGATGCCCAACGCTGATAAAATACGTTCTGCCTGCTCTTTCACATCCGGCTCTATCCTTGCGTACAGATTAGCCGACTTTACTGCCATAGAATAACACTCCTTTCCAAAATCTTAGAGTTTTCTTTTATCAAATCTATTATACCAATATGTACGCACAATAGCAATACATTTTATTTTTCTGTTTTGGGAAATTTGAGCCCTACCTTTCTTTCAACTAAATAGTCACATAAATATGTCTTTCCAGTATTTTTATGCCGCTATTTGCAAGCACATTTTCACTATATATCTTTTTATACATATCGGAGTTCCGCTCTTCACCGCGTACCTTCCGTTCTCATTACTGCAGCTGGTAATAGCCGCCCCGGGCGCCAGGATCTCCGGCTTGCACACACAGGCCCAGGTAGGCCCGCGGCCGGAGTAATCCACCATCCTGGTCCCCATAACATTGACCTCCTTGTCATCGTCCGAGCAGCCCACGGTGATCACCTTCCTGCTGATTCCCGGCGTGGTCACGGTCATACGCCCCGGCCCGTTATTTCCCGCGGCAACTACAACTACCAGCCCGTCGTCCCAGGCCGCGTCCACCCCCCGGACCAGAGCCGAATTCTCGTTCATATTCCGCCTGGAATAAGACCCTACGGAAATATTCACCACCCGGATCCCCAGATAATCCTTCTGTTCCCGAATCCATTTTAACCCGGCCAGCACATCCGAGGCATAACCGCCCCCCTTGGAGTCCAGAACTTTCACGCTGATGAGATGACATCCCGGAGCCACGCCCTGGTACAGCCCCTCGGACGCCTCCCCGTCCCCGCCGATAATCGCCGAAATATGGGTTCCGTGGCCATTATCATCATAGGGTGCGTTCCGCCTTCTCAGCACATCATAAAAACCAGCAATCCGCTGCCCAAAATCTATATGAGGGTAGATGCCCGTGTCCAACACCGCAACACCCACGCCGTTCCCTGTCCATATCCCATCCTCACCCACGCCGCAATGAATCAACTGTTTTGCCCGATTCACATCTCTTTCCTTAACTAACCTTTTCCTTTAGAATATTCCTCATCCGGTCCAATGGTTTCCTCATCCGTCAAATCCTCGCTAAATCCAACCACAGCCCCCAAAACCGCCGTGTCTCCTCTCATAAAAAAGAGCGGCCAAAAACGCCAACCGCGCTTTCAGCCGCCAAACCGTCTCACATCTATAATCAAGCTACTCCTGGGCCGCCGCATTGGCGCCCGCGATCTTTCCAAAATACACCGCAGACCCGATAGCCATACCGCAGCAGGGATACTCTGTGCCGAACAAACCGGTAAATGCCACCTCTCCTGCCGCATATAGTCCCTTGATCGGCTTATCCTCCGTATCCAAAACCTGGGACTCCTCATTAATGCTCAATCCGCCAAATGTCACGGAAGAACCGGGATTCATGGCAATAGCATAGTAGGTATCCCCTTCAAGAGGAACCATGTACTCCGCAGGCTTGCCAAAATCCTCATCCTCGCCCTTTACGCACAGCTCATTATATCGGTCCACCGTAGCCTTCAAAACCGCCGGATCCATATCCAGCTGCCCTGCCAGCTCCTCAACCGTAGCAGCCTTCACCGTAGAATCCAGGGTAATCCCATACTGCACCGTAGGATTGGGGTCATTACTTGTGGCGATGTAATACCCCATAGGGCTTTTGGCCTCTGCCAGAGCTGCCGCCACATGAGACTGGTAGCTCCACTCATTGACTACCCTCTCCCCGGCTGCGCTGACGATCAGGCCTGACTCCTCATTGATGCCAACGCCGCAAGTGTAGCTGACATACACCAACTGCAATCCGTCGCTCTCAAAATTCTTAGCTCCTACAGCCTCAGCCATCAAAAGTCCCTCGCCGATATTGCCAGCCGGCACGGTAGTGTTCTTGTTGGAAGGCAGAAAGTCCTTAAAGCGGGCCATCATCTCCTCGCTGCTGGCATATCCGCCGGTAGCCAGAATAACCGCCTTGCTGTTGACTGTAATGGTTTTCCCGTCCGCCGTCTCCGCCTTAACCCCTGCCATGGAACCGTCGTCACCTGTGATCAGCTCCTTGCCGCTGGTGTTGTACACAAACCGCACGCCCAGCTCTGAAGCCCTCTCTGTCAAAGGTACGATGATCTGACCGCCATGACCGCTGGTCTGACCGCCGCCGCCCTCCGAGTTATGTACTCGCCATGGCGTCAGGGACGAGTGAATCGGCTCCACATCCTTAACCTTCATACCCAGCCCTTCCAGCCACGCCATATTTTCTGCCGACGCGTCGCAGAAATTCTTTAGCAGCTTCTCATCAATAAGCCCTTTACTAAAGCTCATGAGATAATCATACATCTGCTGAGGCGAATCCTCAAAATCCTGCTTTGTCTGCCATTCGGTCCCCGCTGCCAGCACCTTGCCGCCGCTGCGGGTAGTGGAACCTCCGGTAATGCCTTGCTTCTCAATAAGCACTACGTCAGCCCCGGCCTCCGCCGCGGTGATGGCCGCCGAAAGCCCGGCCGCGCCGCCACCTACAACAACCACATCCGCATCCATCGTCTCCTCATAATCCTGGCTGTCGTGAACCTCTGCCATAGTATCCGCGCTGCCTCCCGCCTGCTCAATACAGTCTGTCACAGCCCGCTTGATCGCCATGGATGTGATGGTAGCGCCGGTGATGGAATCAATATTAACGCTCTGATGCTCCACCATCTTGGCTGGCATCACCTCAATCGGCGTGGTGTCCATACCGTAGCCAATACCATAAGTCTCCTGATGCTCCTTTACCACAACATCCTTGATACTGTTCTCATCAAACGTGACCTCCACCGTCAGCTCGCCCTTCATCGCCGGAGTCGTCCCGGTGTATGTTCCCGCCGTAAAGCTTCCCGTCTCCTCTGCCTGAGAAGTCTCCTCTGCGGGTGACTCCGTGGCAGCCGCTGTCTCTGTCGCCGCGGGGGCCGCTGTAGTCTCCTCCGCCTTCTGTCCGCATGCAGTCATGGAGACAACCATAGACACAGCAACCAGTCCTGCCAAATACTTTCTCTTCATGTTATTCCTCCTCGTAACGATTTTTGTAATCTTTTGCGCATCCTTGTCACAAACAAACCTGAAAATCCCGCTCCCTGTGCTCCCCTGCCATACTGTCGCGGATCAGCTGATGGCACTGTTGCCTGATACCGGCATCCTTCCACAGTCCCGGCTCATCTTGAAATCCGTGATACAGCCCATTTGCGATCCCATAATAGATCTGGGTCAGCAAATCAGCGGGCATATCCCTCAATTCCCCCTTTCTAATCCCTTCCTCCACAACAACATAGATAGCCTGATACATCTCCTGCTGGTAAAAAGAAGACCGATTTTTCCCAGAAACAGAATTCTTATACAGCTGCTCAATTCTGGCCTCCCTTGGGTGAGACAGCAGATACTCAATGATATTATCCATACGGCGGCACAGCTTATCCACTGCATGTCTCTCTTCCTCCATGCCCTCCTCACAGGCCTTAATATCCAGCCCGTAACAGTGATCGTACACCTGCCTCACCAAATCCTCCTTGGACTTAAAATACAGATACACGGTCCCTTTCGCCACACCTGCCGCCTGGGCAATCTCCTGTATAGACGTGCTCTCAAAGCCTCTCTCAGAAAACAACCCAATGGCTGCATCCAAAATCTGCTGATACTTTCCCCAATCCTCCATTCTGTTTCCTCCCGTTCTCTAAATGACTGACCGGTCAGTCATATTCATAGAATACCACATCGTTAATTTTCCGTCAATCCTATTTTCCATATCACTGTAAATTATTTTTTATCAAAAAACATGACAGAGATAACGAATACTTCTGCCATGTCCCATGCCAAAGCCGCCAGGCCACATCCCTCACATCGCCAGATGCGAAATATAGTGATTCAGCATCAACAGCCCGATCCCGGTAACCGTTGACTGCCTCTTATGCTTTCCCATGGATATGTAGGACGTATCCTGGTCAAACTTATTGTATTCCCCTGCCTTCTCAAAAAAGCACCCCGGATACTGGGCAATATAGCCGCCGATATATCCCCCAAGGATAATGTTGCAGTCGTAAGCCATGCGCAGGTTCGTGACTGTCACAGCAAGATTGTCCAGATACGTATCCCACCGCCGGATACACGCCTCGTCCCCGGAGTTAAGCCGGCCAAAAAAATCTTCGATCCGGTCATCGGAGCTGTCAAGAAGGACCAGAGCCGAACAGTAGGCGTCCACGCACCCCTGCTTGCCGCAGTAGCACGTCTTTCCCTGAGGGTGAAGGATCATGTGGCCAAATTCTCCGCTGCGGTAATTGTCTCCTGTGTAGAGATCGCTTCCAAGATACATAGCCCCGCCTACCGTATTGCTTAAAGACAGGTAAATGGTGTTAGCCTCCTTATTCTTGGGAATCTCCGCATAGGCAGCGCTGTTGGCGTCATTTTCAAAATAGATGGGGTACGGGATATATTTTGAAAATGTCAACAGGCTGATGTTGGAAACCTCCAAAATATGGGACCGCTTCAGCACATAAGCCTTTGGGTCAATGATGCCCGGAATGGAAATCCCCACCCCGATCACCTTCTCCGGCCTGATATCATGGTTCTGGATAAATGTCTCCAGATGAATCCCCAGCCCATTGTAATACCGGTCCGTATTCTCATAGCGGAATTTAAAATACGATTCTGCCACCGGCTCCCCGTTAAAATGCATCAGCATAAGCCTTAGATGGCGCTTGGTAATATCCATGCCGATCACATACCGCTCCCCGGTGCAGATGGACAGAGCCTTGGCCTTTCTCCCTCCCGTGGAGCCGAACTCGCCCTTCTCGCACAGGATGTTGGCATCCAGAAGCTCCGTCACGTAAGAAAACACTGTGGGCATGCTAAATCCCAGGCGGGAGGCGATCTCCTGCCTGGATACATGGCGCTGGTCAAGGACATATTTGATGATTCTCACTCGGTTTTGGATTTTGATTTCATTGTCAGTCTTCATCTTTGTATATTCCTGTTGTTTGTGTGTTATGGGTCTTTCTCCTATAACAATAATGGGACAGAATATCTGCCCCATTGTTAGATCCGACCTTCTGTTATGCCAAAGCAATAACCTGACTATAGTATACACAAACAGCAAAAAAATAGCAACCACTTTTCCCCTTCTCACCCCATCCTGCTATATTTTAGTTACTATTCACGGGGGACATCTTCTTGTCCGGCTCCGCCGAACAAGAAGCATCGGGCGTTCGCCCGATGTGGAAAACAGGATGAAAACAGTCTTACAAGCAAGCTTGACGCCTGTTTTCATCCTGTTTTCCCCGCCCCGTAAACTGTAACATATTTTAATCCGAAAAAAGCGGTGTGGACAGATAACGATCGCCGGTGTCCGGGAGCAGGACAACGATGGTCTTTCCCTCGTTCTCGGTCCGCTTTGCCAGTTCGATTGCCACATGGAGCGCGGCCCCGGAGGAAATGCCCACCAACACTCCCTCTTTATGGCCTATCAACCGCCCAGCAGCAAAGGCGTCCTCGTTGGACACGGGGATGATCTCGTCATAGATGGAGGTATCCAGCACCTCCGGAACAAAGCCAGCGCCGATGCCCTGGATCTTATGAGAGCCAGAGCGGCCCTCGCTGAGAACGGGGGAATCTTTGGGCTCCACTGCCACCACCTTCACCGTCGGTTCCTGTTCTTTAAGATACTGTCCCACACCGGTGATCGTGCCGCCGGTACCCACGCCAGCCACGAAGATGTCTACCTTGCCATCGGCATCCGCCCAGATCTCTGGGCCAGTGGTCGCCCGATGGGCGGCAGGGTTGGCGGGGTTGACAAACTGACCGGCGATGAAGCTGCCGGAAATCTCCCGCGCCAGTTCCTCCGCCTTGGCGATAGCCCCCTTCATCCCCTTGTCCCCCTCGGTCAGCACCAGCTCCGCGCCGTAGGCCTTCATCAGCTGACGGCGCTCTACGCTCATGGTTTCCGGCATAGTGATGATGATGCGGTAGCCGCGGGCCGCCGCTACAGAGGCCAGACCGATTCCAGTGTTACCGGAGGTGGGCTCAATAATAGTAGAATCGGGTTTCAGCCTACCGCTGGCCTCGGCCTCGTCGATCATAGCCTTGGCGATGCGGTCTTTTACCGAACCGGCAGGGTTAAAACATTCCAGCTTAGCCAGGATACGGGCCTTCAGCCCCGCATCCTTCTCAATGTGTGTCAGTTCTAGCAGGGGCGTTTTGCCGATCAGCTGGTCGGTAGATGTGTAGATGTTGGACATAATGAATCCCTCCTGTTATTTTTGTGCTACAGCGGCGAAGCCCTTCTCCAGATCAGCAATGATATCATCAATATGCTCGGTGCCGATGGACAGGCGAATGGTGTTGGGCTTGATGCCCTGATCCAGCAGTTCCTCGGGGGAAAGCTGGGAGTGGGTGGTTGTGGCCGGGTGGATTACAAGGGACTTCACATCCGCCACATTGGCCAGCAGGGAGAAAATCTCCAGGCTGTCGATAAATTTGTGGGCTTCCACCTGTCCGCCTTTAATTTCAAAGGTGAAGATGGATGCGCCGCCATTGGGGAAATACTTCTCATACAGGGCATGATCGGGACGATCGGGCAACGATGGGTGGTTGACCTTCTCCACCTGGGGATGGCCGGAAAGGAACTCCACCACCTTTTTGGTGTTTTCCGCATGGCGCTCCAGCCGCAGAGAAAGGGTTTCCACCCCCTGGAGGAGCAGGAAAGCATTGAAGGGGGAGAGGGTGGCCCCGGTATCCCGCAGAAGAATGGCTCGAATGTAGGTGACAAAAGCGGCGTGGCCCACGGCGTCCGCGAAGCTTACCCCGTGGTAGCTGGGGTTAGGCTCAACAATGGGGGCGTATTTGCCGGAGGCCTTCCAGTCAAATTTGCCGCTGTCCACGATGATACCGCCCAGGGTAGTGCCGTGTCCACCGATAAACTTGGTGGCGGAATGGACCACGATGTCCGCCCCATGCTCAATGGGCCGGATGAGGTAGGGAGTGCCAAAGGTGTTGTCAATGACCAGAGGCAGGCCGTGGGCGTGGGCAATTTGGGCAATGGCATCAATATCAGGGATATCGCTGTTGGGATTGCCCAGGGTTTCCAGATAGATGGCCTTGGTGTTGGGCCGGATGGCGGTGGTGACGGCTTCCAGATCGTGAGCATCCACAAATGTGGTTTTTACCCCGAACTGGGGCAGGGTGTGTGCCAACAGGTTGTAGCTGCCACCGTATATGGTCTTTTGGGACACGATGTGGTCCCCCGCCTGGGCCAATGCCTGGATGGTATAGGTGATCGCCGCCGCGCCGGAAGCCAGCGCCAGCGCCGCCACTCCTCCCTCCAGCGCCGCAAGGCGTTTCTCCAGCACATCCTGAGTAGAGTTAGTCAGCCGACCGTAGATATTTCCCGCATCTGCCAGTCCGAACCGGGCGGCGGCGTGGGCGGAGTTCCGGAATACATAGGACGTGGTCTGGTAGATGGGAACCGCCCGGGCATCGGTTGCGGAGTCAGGCTGCTCTTGCCCCACATGGAGCTGCAATGTCTCAAACTTATAACTCATGGAAAAATCCCCCTCTCTTTAAATTGACGCTATTATATTCCTATTAACCTACTTTGTCAATAGGTTTATTAACATCACTTGAAATCCTATCAACCTTGTGGTATGATAGGAAAAACTGGGAGGGATTCCTATGAAGATTTCCACAAAAGGGAGATACGCGCTGCGTTTTCTCGTGGATCTTGCCGAGCATCAAAGAGATGGATTTGTGCCGCTGAAGGATGTGTCTATGCGCCAGGAAATCTCGGAGAAGTATCTGGAAATTGTGGTAAAAGAACTGGTAAAAGGCGGTCTGCTTTCTACGATGCGTGGAAAGGGCGGAGGCTACCGGCTAAACCGCGCCCCGGAGGAGTACAGTGTAAAGTCTATCCTTGAGTTGATGGAGGGGCCGTTAGCCCCTGTCGCCTGTTTGGAACCAGGGCAGGATGCCTGCCCCCGGAGCCATGGCTGCCGGACACTCCCGTTATGGCAGGGGTTAGATAAAATTATCTCTGATTATTTGGCACAGTTTACTTTGGCGGATTTATGCAAAAAAATTTGAACTATCATCTGGATTTTATCCTGCTTTCCCCCAAAAAAGATAAGCGTTTTTGCCGCCTCACAGAACTATAATAGGGCTATCACTGCCATGGCTGCGCTGCAGCCATAAAATTTACTAAAACAGGAGAGGTATTGAACAATGCTTGGTTTATTTGAAAAGAAAAAAGACCCGCGGGAGCGGGCGGCCAAATGTCTGGAGAAAAAGGACTGGGACGGCCTGTCCAGAGCCTACTACGATATGGGGGTCGCGGCTATGGAAAGCGGAGACCTAAACAGCGCCGTCCTGTGGCTGAACCGGGCGGACACGGTCTACAGCGCCAGCGATGAGGTCTACTCCAAGACAAGCAAAAACCGTCTGTTCCACAAGGAGATTGTCAACGACTGCTCTGACCGCATCGGAGCCCTGGAGGACGAATCTCTGCTGTACAATGATTTCCCCGCCCGGGTGGAGGAGAAAGCGGAGGAATTAAGCGACATCCAGGTCCGTATCTGGGGCTTGTTGTCCATTGCCCGGCTGGTAAAGCTTGGAAGCCGTCTGGGCATGCTTCCCGGATGTGAGGTCCTTGGCCGTCTGGGCAGGGTTGTGGATATTATGCTGGAATCTTTCCGGGAACCGGTGACGGAGGACCAGTATAATCTGCTGATGGACACCTGCAACGCCCTCTATGACCTGGGGGATTCCCAGGCTTTTTACGGCGGCGGTGAGATTGAAGTCCCCGGCGGTCCGGCTTTTCAGGTGTTTGACCTAAACGGGATGATGGGGGTACATCTGGAACTGAACGGTTATCTGGACAATCATCTCCGGTTTCTAAGCGCTTTAAGCCGCAGGGAGGAAACGCCTGTGGCGGAAAGCTCCATGGTGGGCTGTACCCTGCTGCCTGACTACTATGTCCGAAACGGAGCCAGGGAGTTGGAGGAAGTGCCTCAGATCAGGGCTGAGATGGAGCGCATTGAAAGGGACTATGGGTTCGTCTGCTCCGATATCACCTGGGAGCTGGTTGGGGAGAGAGTGGCTGCGTATAAGGAGCTGGATATTTTGCAGTAAAGAGCGATTGCCTGAGACTGTCTTTTGCCTGCAAAGCATAGTTCCCAAGAAAAAGAAAGCAGATCCTCCTATTTTGTGCAAAATCACGAACTTGTCCATTTATAGACATTCGTTTCGTTAATATATTGACAATGGTTTAATTTTTTGTATAATCTAATCATAGTATATTCAGCCAATATTTCATACAAATTTTATGGTTTATAGTTCGTTGTTCTTCTCTCTTGTTTTAACAGCTTATCCTTATGTTTCACTATGAAGAGAAGTCCAATGTTCATATAAAAATAAAATTAGGAGGAAGCTTCATGAAAAAAGTTAAAAGAAAAGTTTTATTGTTAGGCCTGGCTGCTGCGATGTTAGTAAGTTTTACCGGCTGCGGCAACAATAATACTACCACCCCAAGCTCCGAAGGCACCGCTGCAAGCTCCGAAAGCACCACCGCAGCTCCTGAGAGCACCACCGCAGCCCCTGACAGCGCCGGTTTATACACTGCAGGTACATATACCGCTACGGCGAAAGGTCATAACGGGGACTTAACTCTGGCAGTTACTTTTGACGAATCAGCCATAAAATCAATCGAAGTCAAAGAACATAATGAAACGCCAGGTATCAGTGATACTCCTATTGATAAAATTCCGGAACAGATCATAGCAAACCAATCACTTAAAGTTGATGTTGTCAGCGGCGCGACGTTCACAAGCAACGCGATTCTCACTGCCGTTGCCGATGCAGTAACCCAGGCCGGCGGTGACGCCGAAGCGCTTAAGAATGTTGCGCTGACCGAAAAGGAAGGCTCAAAGGAACCGGTTGTAAAAGAAGCCGACGTTATTGTTGTCGGCGCCGGAAACGCCGGTTTAGCTTCCGCTGTTTCGGCTGCCGAAGAAGGTGCTTCCGTTATCGTTGTTGAGAAAAACTCTTACGTAGGCGGAAACACGATCCGGGCAGGCGGCGGATATGCATGCGCGGATCCCGACGCGATTTCTGCCCATACGATGACAGAAGGTCAAATGCAGGAACTGGAAGCTTTGATTGTAAAAGAAACGGATAATGAAATCGTTAAGGGATGGCAGAAAAAAGTTGCCGAAGATATTGAAGCTTATAAGGCGGCTAATTCTACTTATGTATATGACTCTGTAGAGTTTACGGCTCTTCAGTTCTATTTTAGATTCAGCCAGGCTGCCGAACCGGAACTTTTATATGATTTGATTAAAAAATCTAAACCGGCTAAAGACTGGCTGGCCGAAATAGGCTTTCCCTGGAACGAAAAACCCAACCTGCTTTTAGGCGACAGCTGGCCGAGATGGTTCACGTCATCCGCTCATAAAAACGGACAGGGCTTTATCCTTACTTTCTTAGATGCAATAGAAGAAAATAATTACAATGTTGAAATAATAAAAGAGGTTCGGGCAAACGAATTACTTCTCGACGGCGATAGGGTTGTAGGTGTTAAGGCAACCTCTGCCGATGGAACGGAATATACATTGAATGCCGGCAAAGGTGTTATTCTGGCTACCGGCGGATTTTCGGCAAACCCCGAAATGCTTGTTGAGTATACGGATGGAAGATGGGGCGATGTTTCGAAACTGGGAACTACAAACGACCCTGCCATGGTTGGCGACGGAATTAAGATGGCTTTAGAAGTCGGCGCCGATGTCACGGATATGGCGCACTTGCAGGTATTACCTATCTCCGCTCCGGCCGGCAGCAGCACAGGGGGATTCATCGGCAGCGCGACAAATATGTATGTTAATAAGGAAGGCAAGCGTTTTGTAAATGAACTTGCCGACAGAGATACCCTTTCAAAGGCCATTTTAGCTCAGACAGATGCTGTTTTATTCATTGTAAGTGATGCGGATAACAGCGGCGTAGACGAAAACGGACTTAACGGTTCAGGCCAGCCTGTACAGGATTTAATTGATGCCGGTATCATTGTTAAAGGTGACACGCTTGAAGAATTAGCCGAAAAAATGGGGGTTGATCCCGCAACTTTTGTAGAAACCGTTGAAAAGTTTAACGACGCTGTGTTAACGGGAAATGACCCTGAGTTTAAGCGTCAGTCCTTTGCAGGCGACTTTACAAATCCTGACGGGACCCCGGGGTTATTTAAAGCTCCTTTCTATGCCGGCGCGAGAACTCCGGCGGCCCACATAACAAAAGGCGGAATTAAGGTCAATGTAGATGCAGAAGTTATCTCCAAAGACGGTGAAGTAATCCCCGGATTATTTGCCGCCGGCGAAGTAACAGGAGGTCGTTCTGTGGCAGGATTGCTTGAGGCGACAACTTCCGGCCTTACTGCCGGTAAAACAGTTATGGGAAAAAGATTTACAGTTGAATAAAACGGTTCGTCCATAAATGTAAAACGAAAGTACCTATGAACAACAGGGGCAAATCTGTACGGCAATTACAGATTTGCCCCTGTTTTGCAATCTACTCTTATCTACTGATAATACCCCGCCTGCGCCCCCCAAAGCCTTTCATACATTCCTCCCTCATCCGCCATCAGCTCCTCATGGCTCCCCATCTGCACCATCTCCCCCTGATGAAACACCGCGATCCTGTCACAGAATTTGCAGGAAGCCAGGCGGTGGCTGATATACACCGCCGTCCTGTCCCCAGCGATATCGTGGAGCCGCTCATAAATCTCCGCCTCAGCCACCGGATCCAGGGCAGCCGTTGGCTCATCCAGCACCATAAACGGGGCGTCCTTATACAATGCCCTGGCGATGGCGATCTTCTGGGCCTCCCCGCCGGACACGAAAACACCCGCCTCATCCAGATCCCCATACAGCCAGGTATCCATCCCCCGGCCAAACACCCGTGTCCAGTCCCCAAATCCCGCCTTCTCCAAACACTCCCGGGCCCGCCCAGGATCATACTCCCGTCCCCCGGCAATATTCTCCCCCAGAGGCAGGGAAAACAGCTGAAAATCCTGGAATACAACGGAAAACAGCCTTCTGTAATCCTCATCCCGGTACTTGCGCACATCAATGCCGTTCAGCAGGATCTCTCCCTCCGAAGGGTCGTACAATCTGCACAGAAGCTTGATAAACGTGGTCTTGCCCGAACCGTTCATCCCCACCACGGCCAGCCGGCTCCCCACGGGAAACTTCATATTCACATGGCGAAGCACATACTCCTCTGTCCCCGGATACCGAAAAGAGACATCCCGAAACTCCACCTCATACTTCCGGTCGCTGCGCTTCTCCGTCGTCAGGCTCCCCCGGTACATGGTATTGGGAATGTCCAGAAATTCATAGGTCCTCTCCAGAAAGCTGCCGTTGCTTCTCATGCGCCCAAACACATTCATCAGATCGGAAATCCCCAAAAACAGATTGCCGCAGGCCCCGGTGTACTGGGTAACCCGCCCCGCCCCGTAAGCTCCGGCCCAGGCCTTCAGGCACACAAACCCGTACACCGCAGCCGTCAGCACCGCCGAACACCCCTTAGAGCAGGCCAGCCACAGTCCCATAGGCCCTCTGGCATACCGGCTCATGGGAGAAGACGGGCCAAGGGGATGATTGCGGCTCATATAGACGCTGCCCACCCGCTCCTGCTGGCTGTACATCCGCAGGTCCACGGCCCGCTTTCTGTCCCTGCTCAAGGACATATAAAAAACCGCCAGGCGGTTGCCCAGCCCATTTTCGGCCGCAAACCGGGTCCAATACTCCTGCCCCCTGCCTGCGCACAGGGAAGAACATGCCGAAATCCCTATGACAGCCCCAAGCAAAAGAACCGCCCACAGGGGATGATTCATCCAGGCCAGGCCACCCCGTCCCCCGGGAACCTTTGCCCAAAACATAGAAGCCGTCAATAACACCCCGCCCACAATCCGGGCCGCAGAAAACCCAAAGGTCTCAAACAACTCAATGGTCTGATAAAGCCCCAGACCGGACCACTTGTCATGCTCCACAATCTGAGCATACCGGTCATACACCGCCTGATTATCCAAATGCTCATAATCCAGGGAAAACATTTTATCCATGAAAATCCGGTCATACCTGCAGAGGGCCGAATCCTCCTCATACTGTTTCAACCGCCCAAGCCCTCTTTCCCACAGCGCCAATACCCCCGTCACCACCACCTGCATGGCCGCCAGCCTCATAAGCATCCGGGGATCCCTGCCCCCTGCCAGCTCATCCACCAACCGGGCCGTCATCCAGACCGAAACGCAGGGACAGGCGGCTCTGGCCGCGCAGGAACAGGCGACGGATACAAACAGCCCCGGACAAATCCCCCACCATAATCTCCAGGCCCGATGGTTAAGCCTGATTGCCTGAACAAACGAAACCTTTCCCTGAGTCCTGTCCATCTTCCTCCCCCTTTTCACGGTAATACTTACTCTGTATCTCAAACAAACCGGCATAAAGCCCCTGTCTTGCCATCAGCTCCTCATGGGTCCCCTCCTCCGCGATCCGCCCCTGGTCCAAAAACAGGATACGCCCGCAAAACCGGGTGGAAGCCAGGCGGTGGGAGATAAACAGGGACGTTTTCCCCTCTGTCATCCGGCTGTACCTGAGATAAATGTCATTTTCCGTAATAGGGTCCAGGGCAGCCGTGGGCTCATCCAGCACAAGGATCGGCCCGTCCTTGTACAGCGCCCTTGCCAGCATCAGCCTCTGGGTCTGCCCGCCGGACAATTCCACCCCGTCCTTATACACCTGCCGTCCGATCTTGGTAAAAAGCCCCTGGGGCAAAGCCTCAACCCGCTCTGTCAGACACGCCATATCCACACAGGCCCTCACCCGGTCCATGTCGATTCCGTCCACCCTCTGGGCCACATTTTCCGCCACATTGGCCTCCAAAACCGAAAAATCCTGAAACACCGCGGAAAACAACTCATAATAATCCCTCCGGTTATACTGGCGGATATCCTCCCCGTTTAGCAGAACCCTGCCCTCTGTGGGGTCCAGAAAACCGCAGATCAGTTTTATAAGCGTAGTCTTTCCCGCGCCGTTCAACCCCACCACCGCAACCTTTTCCCCAGGCGAAATCGTAAGATTCATTCCGGAAATCGTCTCCTTTTCAGAACCCGGATAGGAAAAAGACACCTGTTCCAGCCGCAGCTCATACCCCTTTCCCGCCTCCTTTGCCAGAGGCTTTCCCTCCTCAAAGGCAAACTCCTCCGGCCACTCCAAAAATTCCCGTATCACCGACAGCTCCAGGCTCTGCCTGTGCAGCAGGGAGAGATTGTCCAAAATCCCGGTGATCCAGACAGTAAAACCGTTGGCCGCCGTAAAATACAAAAAGAACTCCGACACCCCCATCCCCTCCTTTTGGGTCAGCCACAGAAGATAGGAAAAAATAACGCCGCCCCGCACGAAAGCCAGCGCTGCCTCCCCAAAATCCCCGCCCATATAAACCCGCGCCCGCTGTCCAAGAAACTTCCGGTACTGAAAAAAACCATTGTCCCACACCTGCTCCAGCCACGGCCGCAGGCCGAAGATCCGGATATCCTTGGCGTAAAACCGCCCTGTGGCTACCCGGCGGATATAGGCCATTTTCCTGTGGCACTCCCCCTCCTTACGGCGATGCCTCCACCCCCAGCCGCCCACAATCCTGCCCAGACCGTATCCCGCCCCGCAGGTAACTCCTATTACACACAGCAGCAGCGGGTTCAGACCTGACAGAAGGACAACCCATAAAAGGAAACTGAGCCCGTTGGACAAAAGTTCGGTCAGCGTATTCCAGAACCCCTCCGCAGCCGACCGGTTGTCATAGCACGCCCGGTAGGACTTCTCCTGAAAACTCTGAAAATCCGCCCTCATGGTGTTGGGGTAAGACGTCCTGGCCGCCTTATGTTCAAGCTGTAAAACGATATCCTGCCGCACCGCGATCCGGCCAAACAGCGCGTTCTGACGAACATAGGCCTCCAGCCCGGACAAAACCGGCAGCCCCGCGCCAAAGACGCCGATCACCGCCAAAAGCTCCGGCAGAGGCGCTAATGTCTCCACCTTTTTTAAGATCATTGGCGCCGCAAACAGCTGGGCCGCCGTGTTCGCCGCTGCCAGAACCGCCAGAAGCATGACCAGGAAGATCACGGATCTGCGCACCCGCCAGGCAGTGGAGACCATAAATCCTGTATTCTGGTACAAACGGTATTTTGGGGTATTATTTTCTGTCATATGGTTCACCTCTTCCCCTATAGTTTACCACAAAAAAAGCCCCGGAACTCTTCCGGGGGACTAACCGTCAAAATCAGGGGACCAAACTGCCAGGGACTACGGCTTGCAGCTCTACGCCTGCGAAATCAAGTGCGCTGTTTTGCCGGTATGCCTCTTCAATGAGCCCACAGCTCTACACCTGCGGAATCAAAATCTCCGTAGTAAACGCCCCGTCCTCACTGTTGCGGCTCACATAACCGTCCAGCCGCTCAATAATCGCGTCCATGCGGGCAAGACCCAGCCCATGGCCCGCCCCTTTGGTGGTCTCAAACACCTTTCCTCTCCTCACCATCTTTTTCTCCGCAGTAAAATTGGTAAAAGAAATATAAAGCTGGGTATTCTTCATATCCATGTAAATCCGGATCAGCCGCTGACTCTCCGGAAGTTTCATGCTGGCCTCTATGGCATTGTCAAACAGATTCCCCAGAATAATACACAGATCAAGCCCCGACATGGACAGCTTAACCGGGATGCAGGCATCCGCCACAACCCCAATATGCCTGGCCCTTGCAAGGGAAATCTTGCTGTTTAAGATGGCGTCCGCCATAGGATTTCCCGTTTTCACCACCGTGTCAACGGTATCTAACTCCGTGTCCAGCTGGTCAAGATAATCCTTTATAGCCTCCACATCCCCGTCCGCTGCCAGGGCTTTCATGGCCTGAATATGGCTCCGATAATCGTGACGCCACCCTCTCATCTGGCGGTACATGGTTTCCACCTCCTGATAGTGAGTTTCAACCAGTTCTCTCTGGTAAGCAGCTATCTGCCTGTCTATGTGTCTGGAAAGAAAAGACATAACTGTTTCTCCTGAACGTTTCATTAATAATATCACTTCGCAGCCTCTGCCGAGGATCCGGCCAAAACCGCCTCACGAAAAAAGAACACACCCCATCACCGCCGAAACCCCGATCAAGAGAATCGGCGAAACCGTTGTCTTCCTCTTAAAGCCAAACACAGCCAAAATCCCGGCCAGCACAAACACAATGGCCAATGCTCCGCCGTCCACCGCCTGCCCCTCATCCGCTGGCAGGATCATGGAACCTGTCATATACAGGCCGGTGGCAGTAATAATCCCCATGAGACACGGCTTTACGCCTTTTAATACCATCTGCACCTTTCGATTTTTTACCACCCTTTGAAACAGCGCCACAAGAAGCAGTACAATGACAAATGAGGGCAGCACCACCCCCGTGGTGGCGATCAGCGCCCCAAAAAATCCGGCCTGGTGATTTCCGATGTAGGTTGCTGCATTGACCATAATAGGACCGGGAGTCGATTCACTGACAGCCACCATATTGGCAAACATCACCTCATCCATCCATCCGTTTTTCAGGACAGCCTCCTGTATCAGAGGAATCGCTCCGTAGGCCCCGCCAAAAGCAAACAAGCCAATTTTAAAAAACTCCATAAAAAGATACCCGTATATCATTTTCCCGCCTTCTCTCCCTTTTCCAATAAACTATAGACGCAAAATCCCAGAACCCCTGCCGCCACGATCAGATATATGGTGGAAAACTCTATCCGCAGCACACGAAGCACCATCACCCAGGAAAAAAACACCGCCACAAATCCAAGGCTGACCCGCTTATGGGGCGTCTTTTTCATCATCTTCCTTATCATGGTGATTCCCGCCTGCATGATCAGAACCCCCACAGCCACCCGGATACCCTTAAATGCCTTCGCCACATATCCATATCTGAAAAAATCATCCCCCAATCCGGAGATCAGCAGAATCATAAAAAACGACGGAAGGACCATTCCCACCGTGGCAATCGCCGCCCCCTTCATCCCTGCCTTCTTATAACCGGTATACGTGGCGCAGTTAATGGCAATAGGGCCTGGAGTGGATTCTGCGATCACCGTAATATCCATCATCTCATCCTGGGTAATCCACCTCTTTTTCTCAACGCACTCATGCTCTATAAGCGAAATCATGGCGTACCCGCCGCCAAAAGTAAACATGCCGATCCTGGCAAACGTCAAAAAAAGTTCCCAAAGTATTCCCATGGCAAATCCTCTTTCCTGCACCGCAAAATTGGGGGCCTTGCGCCCCTTAACCCTGTGTGACTTTATCACTGACCCAGCCCTCTCCCCCCTGTATAATAAAGACAGCAAATGAAAATCTATCCCAATCACAGAAAGGAAGGGAATGACTATGTCAATACTTCATGTAAACAACAATAACTTCGATTCCGTTAAAACCAGCGATAAACCTGTGCTTCTGGACTTTTACGCCGACTGGTGCGGCCCCTGCCGCATGGTAGCCCCTGTGGTGGAGCAGATCGCAGAGGAAAACCCCCAGTATCTCATAGGCAAGATCAATGTGGACAAAGAACCGGAGCTGGCCCGGAAGTTCAACGTCTTAAGCATCCCCACCCTGGTTGTGCTCAAAGACGGAAAAGTCATAAGCCAGTCAGCAGGCGCAAGACCCAAAGCAGACATCCTTGCCCTGCTGGAGCGGGCTTGACAAATACGCCAGAAGGCTAGAATGTTCTAGAGCGTTAAGCTGCGGAGCCGCTTTTTATCCAAAATCGTGACCCCGCCCCTGGACGCCTCCACCATTCCCTCTCCGGCAAAATATTTCAGCATCCTGGACACCACCTCACGGGCAGACCCCATATACCGGGCGATCTGCCCGTGTGTCAGCCCAATGGTATCGGAACCGATCCTTGCCGATTCATCCAAAAGAAAGATAGCCAGCCGCTTATCCATGCTCATAAACAGAATCTGCTGCATCACCCACATCACGTCGGAAAAACGGCTGACCGCGGTTTCCAGCGCGAATATCCGGATATCCGGATTCCGCTTGGAAACCGCCCCAAAGGCCGGGCCGCTGACCACGCAGCACTCACTGTCCTCCTCCGCGTCCACAAACACGTCAAAAGTCACAGCCTCCAGCACGCAGGAGGCGGACAGCATACACAGATCGCCTTTCTGCAGCCGGTAAAGGGTGATGTCCTTCCCCTCCTCCGACATGATATAGAGCCGCAGGCATCCCGAACGCACAAGAATCACCCCCGAACATTCGCTGCCGTCATGAATATTCTTCCCCCTGGGATACGTAACACAATGGGAATTTTGGCAGATATACTCCCTGTCCCCGTCGGATATCTTGTCCCAAAAGGGGAAATTCTCTCTGTAAATAGATTCAAACTTGCTCTCTGTCATTCTGCACCCCCTGTTTTCTCTCAATCAGCGCCGCCAACGGACTGTCCCCTGTTTTTTAGGGGCATCCTGTGATGTATCCTTTTTGGGCCGGCATGTTTTTCCATGACTGCAGATACCCCTGTCCTGTCCTTCGGCGGCACCACATGACCACGCCCTGCTGGCTGGCATCCTTTTTCATGGCAACAAACATTCCCGCCCCGTCCTTCGGCGGTATCACCTGATTCACCCCCTGACGGCGGATATCCTCACCCATGACCACGGATGATCGCCCGGTTTAAAGGCTCATAGGCCCCTCTGGGAAGGGGAAGGACAGCCCCGTCCAAAAGGTAAACCTCTGTCTTAGTCACCCTGCGGATAAAGGCCAGATTCAAAATCATGGAACGCCCAACCCTGGAAAAACCGGTCCCCAGCTGGCTTTCAAAATCCCGCAGGGAACGTTTCACCGTATAATCCTTTTTCCCGTGGACCGTAACATAGTTCCTGCACACCTCCAGGTATCGGATCTCTCCCAACGGAATCCTCACCATCTCCCCCGAAACCTCCAGATTTAAAAACCGCTGCCCTTTCCTTCGCCGCTCCACCCCCTTATCCAGCACGGCAAATAATTTCTCCTGTTTCACCGGTTTTAAAAGATAGTGGAGGGCAGACACATCATACCCCTCCCCGATATAATCCCAGTATCCTGTGATGAACACCAGCTGCTGCTCCTCACTGTCCCGGCGCACCCGTTTGGCCAGGGTAACGCCGTCCATTCCCCCCATCTCAATGTCCAGCAGCAGAAAATCAAAAGTTTTGTCCTCCTCATAGCGAAACAAAAACGCCTCCGCAGACGGGAATATCTCCGTAAAGACAGGAATCCCCCGCTCACAGGCCCAGATATTCAAAAGCTTCTCCACATAGGCGGAGTCTATGGGGTTGTCATCACAGATAGCTATGCGGCAGGACATAGGGTTGTCTTCCTTTCTATAAAATAAGTCATCATGTATCATATATAAATCCCACAGGTAATCTCCCATCACATACAAAATACTCTAATCAATCTCTGGCACCTAAATTATACCATATCCTCACCACATTTCACCTAAAATCTTTTCATAAACATCCCCTTCCGCGCAAAAAGCACCAGCCATGCCTGACTGATGCCCTTTCTGTCACTCTCAACGCCTGCAGCAAAAACTATTCGATTGCCCTAATCCCCATACGGTTCAGACGTTCCAGATTCTCCTTCATGTTCCGCAGCACCTCCGGCGAATGCCCGGTCCAGCCAACCACCTCTCCAACAATCCGTAAAGGTGCCTGTGTGCGGTAAGATTTTGTAGGATTGCCGGGAAATTTTTTATCCGTCACGTTCGGGTCATCCTCAAACTCCCCCTCCGGCTCCACAACATAAATCCTCTGCCTGCCCTCCCCGGCCGCTAACTCCGCGCCCCAGACAGCCGCATCCAGCGTTCCCGCAAAGTAAACATATTTTGCCGTCCTGTCCGCATAATTGGACAAAAACCCTTTTGTCAAAAAATCACCTGTCTTCAGATCCGCCTTTGTCCCATGAAAAAAAGTACCGCGGCTAAATGTTATCTTCTCATCCATCCAAATACCCTCCTTTCAATCACAGACCCCATTATATGAAAAAAATTCTTTCCTAACAAGTCTGTAAATATTACCCGTTTTATTGTATAATAAAAATATAGGCAAACAAATAACTTATCTGATTGCGCAAGGGCCATTGGCCATAAGGCCTTTCTGGAAAAAAAAGAGCTGCTTCGCGCAACTCTTTTTCATATATGCATATATTTCCATATCTGCATATCCTGTTACCGTGGTCTGGTCCGCACACGGGTATAACCTTCTCCTAATTCCGTCACCTCTCCTCCTCTTTCAATTCCTTCCTAAGCAGTCCCAGAATCCCGCATCCCACAACCGCTCCGATCAGCACTGCCAAAAGATACCCCACAGGATTCCCGATGGTCGGCAGAACAAAGATGCCACCGTGAGGCGCTCTTAACGTACACCCAAAAGCCATTGACAGCCCGCCTGCCACAGCCGCCCCAACAGCGCAGGACGGAATGATTCTCAATGGATCCGACGCCGCAAAGGGAATGGCTCCCTCCGTGATAAACGACAGTCCCATAATAAAATTCACGATTCCTGACTGACACTCTTTCCGCGTAAATTTCTTCCGAAACAAAACCGTACACAGCCCGATGGCAATAGGAGGAACCATGCCGCCCGCCATCACAGCCGCCATAACCTCAAAATTTCCCTCCGCCAGCTGAGCCGTCCCGAACACATAGGACGCCTTGTTAAAAGGACCGCCCATGTCAATGGACATCATACCGCCCAGAATCATCCCCAGCACAACCCGGCTTGCGCCGCCCATGCCGTTTAAAAAGCCGGTAAGCCCGTCATTGATCATTCCCATGTACGGATTGATGAACGTAGTCACAACAGCCCCAAGCAAAATCCCCAGCACCGGGTACAAAAGCACCGGCTTAATCCCCTCCAGAGACTTGGGCAGTTTGGAAAATGCCTTCTTCAGCCCCAGGACAAGATATCCGCCTGCAAATCCCGCAAACAGCGCTCCCAGAAATCCCGCATTGACCGCTCCGCCCTCAGGACAGGCAAACGTCATCCCCATCTTCGCCACTGTCCCGGACACAAACCCCACAGCCAGCCCCGGCCGGTCCGCGATGCTCATGGCAATATACCCGGAAAGCACAGGAAGCATCATGCCGAAGGCCTGCTCACCGATGGTTTTCAAGTACGCTGCCAGCGGCGTATTCTTCCCGAAATTAGACGGGTCAATAGAATAGTCGTCAAAGAGGAACGCCAGCGCGATCAAAAGCCCGCCGCCGATGACAAAGGGAAGCATGTGGGAAACACCGTTCATCAGGTGCTTGTAAATCTTTCTCCCCGCGCTGTCTCCGCTCCCTGAGGATACCGAACCTCCCTCTCCGCCTCCCGCGTGGCGGTAAACCGGAACCTGGCCGGACACGGCCTTCTCAATCAGCTGCTCCGCCTTGTGTATCCCGTCCGCCACCGGAACCTGGAGAACCGGTTTCCCGTCAAACCTGGCCATCTCAATCTCCCTGTCCGCGGCCACGATAATGGCCTCCGCCCGGGCAATCTCCTCCCTGGTCAGCACATTCTGGGCCCCGCCGGAACCGTCCGTCTCCGCCTTCAGGGCAATCCCCATCTTCTTCGCCGTGTTCTCCAGATTTTCCGCCGCCATATACGTATGAGCAATTCCTGTTGGGCAGGCGGTTACGGCCAGAAGCCGGTACCCGGTCTTATCTCCCCCTTTACTGCCCTTATCCTGTCCCTGGCTTCCCAGCGCCTTGCTGTTATCGCCGCCTTTTCCCTCCGCCTCACCGTACTTGGCGGTTTCCGCCTCATCAATAATCTTCAAAAATTCATCCTTATCAGAAGCATGAATCAGATTATCCTTAAACCCCGGCGTCATCAAAAGGGTGGACAACCTGGCAAGGGCCTCCAGATGAACATCCGCCCCTTCCGCCGGAGCCGCGATCATAAACAGCAGATTGGCCATGGAGCCGTCAAAAGCGTCATAGTCCACGCCCTCTGGCACCGTAACCGCCGCCAGCCCCGGTTCCTTCACCGCCGCCACCTTGGCATGGGGAATGGCAATCCCGTCTCCCACCGCCGTGCTCCCTAAAGCCTCCCTGGCAAGAATCCCCTCCTTGTATCCCGCCCGGTCATGAAGCCGTCCGCCAGCCTCCATAAGGCCTGTCAATTTGTCGATGGCATCTTCCTTGGAACTTAATGCCACGCCCAGTTCAATACTCTCCCTCTTTAACAATTCCGTAATCCTCATCTGATTCCCTCCTGCTGATTTTTCTGACTATATAAACACGTCTCTCCGTCTAACCTGACCTCCCGGATCTATCTTTCCTGGTCTGCTTTACCGGGTCCGTCTTTCCTGGCCCGCCTTACCTGGTCGGCCTTCCCTAATCCTATACCATCCCCTGGCCCTCCAGCTCCCTGTACAGCCTCATAATCTCATCCTTTGTCCCCAGTCCGTCAGAAAATGCCGTAGCCCCTCCTGCCGCCGTCCCCAGCCGCAGCGCGTGAGCGTAATCCTTTCTCTCCAGATACCCGGCCAAAAATCCCGCCACCATGGAATCCCCGGCCCCGACGGAATTTTTCACAACGCCTCTGGCCACTCCCATCTGATACACTCTTCCGCCCTCCGTCACCAGCAGGGAACCATCCCCTGCCATGGACACCAGCACATTCCTTGCCCCCATACCCTGAAGCCGCCTTGCGTACTCCGCAACCGCCGCCTCATTCTCCAGAGCCACCCCGAACATGGCTCCCAGCTCATGATTGTTAGGCTTAATGAGGAAGGGGTGATACTTTAACACGTTCAGCAGAAGGTCCTTCTCCGCGTCCACCACAGCGGCCACGCCCTTCCCCTCAAGCCGCGCCAGGATAGACTCATAGATCCTGCTGTCAATGGACGCCGGAATGCTTCCCGAAAGCACCAGCACATCCCCCTCATTCAGACAGTCCAGCTTCCCCAGCAGAGTCTCCACATCCCCGGCTGTAATCTCCGGCCCCATGCCGTTGATCTCACTCTCCTCATCTGATTTCAGCTTCACGTTAATCCTGGACATTCCCCTCTCCACCCGGATAAAATCAGAAGAAAATCCAAGGCTTCTTACCCCTCTCTCAATCTCATCCCCCGTAAAGCCTGCCACAAATCCCAGAGCCGTGCTGTCATAGCCCAGGTTCGCCAGAACCGCCGACACATTGATGCCCTTCCCTCCATAGAAAATGTGCTCCTCCACGGTCCGGTTCACAGCCCCCGGAGTAAAATGCTCCACCCTCACCACATAGTCCAGAGCCGGATTAAACGTTACGGTATAAATCATTTCTGTCTTCTCCTTTTCGTTTTAAGAAATTTTATTTCTTACGTTGGCATTATCATACCATGATTGTTTTATTTCGTCAATACTTATTTTCAAGAAATTTTTTTACATTAAATCATCCTATCGCAGGTAGGTCGGAACTTTAAATTCGTCATATTGCTGTATAATTGAGTGGGCAAAGGCCGGGATTGTCACGGAGCCAGGAGGGAAGCTCCTCTGTGGCGGTGGGGCGTGTTGTATTTTCTCATGACTGTGAACCTCCTTTCGTGGGTGGATTGTTTCAAGCGGCGCAAGCCGCAAAAGGCAAAAATGGACGCAAAAAAACAGGAAACCTTATCTTGATTTCCTGTTGTACTCCGGCAGTGTCCGTATATTTTCCCAATATCTTGTTCTACTGTCTGCTGATAATGGAATAGTCATCTGTATATTCCTCCGACTGATAATCATTAATTAAAATCTGATATGGCTTGTCTAAAGAAATCCAGATTTCAAAATCTCTGCTTTCAAAGTCGCCGTCGGTAATCAATTGGTCATTAAATGTCCAAAATGTTGCGTTTTCACCAATTACGGATTGAACAGAATAACAGATCCCCTCTACCCCATTTACGGTTTCAATCCCACCGTTATAACTTAATGCGTCCTTGGTTCTGTCCAGTTCTGTAAGATGATTGTAAATTTCATTCTCCAATTCTATCAGTTTTTCGTTGTGGTAATGCTTCCAATTATATACCTCTCGCTGGTCAAAATCCGGACAGGCAAGATACGCCGTTTTACCTTTCATATTGGGAACGGATATGTTAAACTCTCTTTTCTCCGATTGAAAAGGCAATGTTTCGGCTCCATATACAAACACATTTACAGCGTTGCTGTTTTCTTCACTCTGTTTCCAAACCACGCGGCTGACCCGGCAGGAAGCAAATTTGACTGTACCACTTATTTCAAGACAATTTGTTTCTTCATTGTATGAAAGATCATCTACACTCATTGCGTGAGTAGATACAGGAACGCCGATTACAAAGACTCTTACAAAAGCGGATAGTAAAAGAAATACCAGCAACCCTGTAGTAACTCCAACGGCAATTTTCAACTTTCTGGTATGTTGCCGCAATTTTTTAAATCCGTCAAGCGCAATTTGTTCTTTTGCTTCCATTCCAGTATTCAACTCTTCTTTCATTTCCAGATAGGCTCTATTACATTTTTCACACTCTTCCAAATGCCCTTTTACTACATCTTCCCCTGCTTCGCTTAAAACTCCGTCAATATATCCGGGAAGCAGATCCTTGATTATATCGCAGGAATAATTTTTATTCATGTGCCTTCAACTCCTTTTTGATTTTCTGTTTTGCTCGATAAAAAACCGTCCTACTCCAATTTTCACTCTTTCCTAAAATTGCTCCTATTTCACGAAAAGAAAGTTCGCCCGTAATTCGATATAAAATAACTTCCCGTTCTAACTCTGGCAAATGATGGATTGCCTGATAAAGCTCTATTTTATTTTCCTGATTCAGTACGCTGGTCTCTCCGTTCGGTGAAGAATCATCCGGTAAATAATCTGCCAATTCTACCATTTCCGTACGCTTCTTTTTTCGAAGCTCCTGGTATAAAACATGTTTCGCTATCTGGCAAAGCCATACAGATAATTTACAAGAGCCGTTATAACGTGAAATGGAGCCTACCGCCCGTAAAAATGTTTCCTGCATTAGTTCTTGAGACCATTCTACATCCTGCGTATAGGAATATAAAAAACGGTAAACTAAACTCGCATATTCTTGATAAACCGAATCCATGTCTATATTTTTACAAGAATCCTGCACTTTTTCACCTCCTCGTAAGTAAACTTTTAAGTTATACAGGATATTTGCTATAACTTATCTCTTATATCACATAATAACGGTGTTTGTTACAACATAACGCAATTTTTTCAAAATTATTATTATTGAAAACCCTCTCCTCTTATGGTATCCTATATATGAAACAAAATTACACAACCGGAGATCAACAAGAAATGAACAATCAAAGCATTATGGGAATCATCTGCTCCTCCTATGAGCAGTTTTTCGACGCCGAAAAAAGAATCGCAGACTATATCCTGGAAAACAAAAAGTCCGTAGTAGATATGACCGTAGCCCAGCTAGCAAAAGCCAGCGGCACCAGCGATGCCACAGTATCCCGCTTCTGCCGCCGGTGCGGTTTCAAAGGATTCCAAAGCCTGAAAATCGACCTGGCAAAAGAAGTCATCGAAGAAGAGCGGGACAGCCTCCAGGTATCCAATGAGATCGACCGGGGAAACCTTGCCCAGTCCCTCCAGAACATTCTGGCCAACAAGACCGCGGAGATGACCGCCACCATGGGTATGCTGGACACGGACAACCTGGAAACCATCCTCCGCATCCTGGAAAACGCCCGCATCATCCAGTTTGCCGCTGTGGGCAACACCATTCCCGTGGCCATGGACGGAGCCTTCAAGTTCAATCAGCTGGGGCTCTGTTCCGTGTCCGGAACCATCTGGGAAGGCCAAGTGGCCCACACCTACAACTTAGGCCCTGCGGATGTGGTGCTCATCATCTCCAACTCCGGAACCTCCAGAAGGCTTCTGACCCTGGCCAAAGGAGCCCACGAAAACGGCGCCCGCGTCATCGTCATCACCAACAATGACACGTCCCCCCTTGCCAGGATCAGCGATTACCGCATCATCACCGCCACCAGGGAAAAGCTTCTCACCGGCGATTTCTGGTTCTCCCGGATCCCCGCCATGATGGTCATTGAAACTTTGTACCTGCTTCTGTTTGTCAGCAGGCAGGACGCCAAGGCCCACATCCGCCGCCATGAAGACTCAATCCGCCAGGATAAACTGATCTGAGTCCGCATTAAAAAGTCCTGTGCCGGTTCATTCCCCACAGGACTTTTTTTGCCAAACTTCTATCAAACTATATTGCCGTTTCACCAGCACGGCTGTCCCCTCACTCCCCCCAGTCCATGGTACTGGCATGGTGTCTCAACGGAGCCGCCCAGTCCATGACCTGGTCCCCCATCCTCTGGGTCTTTTCCGAATATATGCCGGCCAGTCAGCAGAAAAAGAAAAAGGTCTGCGTCAGCATCGCCACCTACGGCCTGGGCGCCGTGGCCGATGTGTACGGCTGGTCCATGCTCATTAAGTGCCTTGGCGTATCCGCCCTGGGAGGCGTTGTGCTGTGCATTCTGGCAGGGCCTAAGTGGAGGAAGTTTCTGGTATCTAACCGATAGGGAAACAGATAGAGAAACGAAAGAACTCATCTCAAACCGGCTCAGACGGATTATCATGTCAGATAATCCCCCTAAAAGAAAATGCTCAGTAAGTCCCTGCCATACGGCAGGGACCTTTGTATACAGAAAAGAAGATACCTATGGATTTATCATCTCCCCTTTAACCCCTCCATCAATTCCAACAGCCCCTTATCCCTCCCATGCCTCATCACATACTCATAAACCGACTCATAATCCAAAGCCGCCTGCAGATTCTCCCCATCCAAAAGCGGCAGAACATCCGCCAACGGCCTTTTACACACCCCATTCATATCCTTCACCTGCCCGGCGTCCCGCCTTTTCCTCTGCGCGTCCCCAGGCGGATAACCGCAGCCCGCAGGCCCGTCAAACAACGCCCTCATAGTCTCCCTAAAATTGATCTCCCCGCCCCACCCCCATCCCGTTCCCAGAGGGTAGGAAACCGCGTTTCCGCCATTGATCCTGCCAAATAAAAACGCGTCCGTCACATGTTCCACATACCCGCACAGGACGCCCGGCAGGCTGTTGCAGGCCAGCATCATCCCCTGGCCGGAAGAGCAGCCTGTCACAATAAAATCCACGGACCGGCTCTCCAGCAGCAGGCTGATGCAAATAGCCGCCTGCACGTAGGACATCTCCACATCCGCGCCGCCAAACACCCCAAAATTAATAACCTGATGTTCCCGCGGCGCAGCCTCCCTCACACAAGCTTCCATAACAGCGTTCTTTTCCCTCTGGGAGCTGGCCTGGATGATTCCGATTTTCATTTCCTTCACCTCACCCCCAATTCCTTCAACACCCCCTCCAAACTCAGATCCCCCCGAATCATCTCATACTCCCCCGAATCATAAACGCTGCACTCCTCAACAGACGCTTCCTTTCCATTCAGGTAGTTAACCCCATAATATCCCACAGACCCCATCTCATCCTCATCAAGAACCCCGTTCCCATTCACATCATCAAAATTAACGGTCTTGACCTCTGCCACCGTCTCCAGCCTGTTCCCTTCCCTCACCGCCATATAGGTGGTATACAGAATCGCCCCCGCGTAATCAGTGTTATAGTTCCGCAGACTGTTATTGCCCGGCGCGTACTCATACCCGGCATTTCCCATAACCCCATAAGACCACTTATCTATCAGCGTACAGACCTTCCCGCCGCTGTAGGTGTAAAGACTTGTATAATACCCGTCAACCCCTGCCGTCAGCTCCGGCGTCCCATTCCCGTCCACATCGATCAGGCCATAGGTCACGGTCATATTATAAGCCCCATCCTCATCACTCATATCCAGAAGCCGCGCCACTGCCCCGTACGCCTCCTGATACCTGGCAAACTTCCCGTTTTTCCTTGTATCCCCCAGCGCCTTTCGCACCCCCGCAACCGTCATCTCCCCGGCCTGTGCAGACAGCCTCTCCGACAGCTGCTCCTGAACCGTAAAAGACCGCTCATAATCCTCCCCGTCCCGGTCAAACCCATAATAGACCGCCGCAAACGTGGTATCTCCGTAAGTCTCAATCAGCAGAATATCCGTGCAGCCGTCAAAATTCATATCATAAAATGACACCGCGTCCAGACTGGCAAACGCCTTCCCCTGCAGCCCCTCCGGCACATAAGGCTTTATCTCCCCCATCACCGTCCCGTTCTGCATCAGCTGTATATGAAAATCCGGATTTCCCTGCCCCGGCCCAAAGGGCACAAACCATACCTTCCCGTCATACTCACTAAGCTCCGCCTCAAAGGTCTGCTCCCCGATACAATCCTCACCAAACCGCTTCCTCATATTCTCCGCATCTTCATTCCCCAAAGTCTCCGCCTTACCCGTCCCGATTCCGTTTCCGGTTCCGATTTCGGTTCCAATTCCGTTTCCATTTCCATTTCCGTTTCCACTGCCGTCTCCATCCGCACTTCCCTCATCCGCTGCCGCCTCCCGGCCATTCTGCCCGGCCTCTGCTCCGCCAGACACATCCGCCTTACCTCCGGCCCTGTCCCCCCGCTCTCCCTCTTCCCCTGAGCGGTCCTCCAGGGCCTCCGAAACAGAGGTCTCTGCTATTCCTGACACCTCTATCTCCTTTCTCCCCCCGCTTGCCTGGCCGCATCCACTTCCCAAAACCAGTCCCGCAGCCAGGAACATACACACCCCAATCTCTTTCCGAACCATATCTTTATCCCCCTGTTGATTAAACTTTAGCGGTCTTTGGGGGCTTTCCCCCAAATCAATCCCGCGGCCGTTACTACTATACCACTGTCTCTGTCATTTTTCTACCTGTTTTGCCGCAGCCGCAGCCGGAGAACCTGCCAAAACCCTGACAGTCACCATGCCCATCCCCCTCCATCCCCTGTTTTCTCAAAAAGAATGCAACAAAATCCCCTCTTCCTCCATCTAATATATGTAATTATAATTACGATAGATTTATTTTAACAGCCGGCGGAAAGAAGGATATAAACTATGGAACTATTGGTCAAGCGCGCCATGAACGGCGACGGGGAAAGCTTTATCCAGCTGATGGAAACATACAGGGAATCCATGCTGAAAGTTGCCTGGGGGTTCTTTTCCAACCAGGAGGACGTGGCAGACGCCATGCAGCAGACCATCCTCAACGCCTATGAACACATTGGGGAGCTGAAAAGGATAAATTACTTCAAAACCTGGCTCATCCGCATCCTCATCAACAACTGCACCCAGCTGTACAACAGCCAAAAACGCATAGCTGACCAGGAAGGAGCCAACCGCCAGACTTACCTTGACACCTACCCCGGAGAGAATGCGTTTTTCGATCTTTTGTCCCTTTTGGAAAGGAAGGACCGGGTGATCTTTCAGCTGTACTTTGGAGAAGAATATACCACCAGGGAAATCGGCGAATTTCTTGGCATCAAAGAGAGCACCGTGCGCAGCCGTATTCACCGGGGAAAAGAACAATTAAGAAAACAGATTCAGAGAGAGGAGTGGGCTTAATGGACAGACTGCAGCATACGGACCAAACCGACGATATGATAAGAAACTGTATGGCGGCAAACCTGCCGGAATCAAAAATCATAAACAGGAAAATAGAACAGGCCTATCAACAAATACGCTCCATGCAATCCATGCCGGCAGAGGCAAAAACAGCCCCTGACAGAATGAGCGGGAAAAGCGCCGTCAGAAAAGCCTCCACAAAGGCAAACAGCAAAAACGGCAAAAAAATCCTGTCAGCAAGATACGCCGCAGCCGCGGCCCTCTTTCTGTCCACTGCCCTGATATTTGTAAAAAATCCTGCCCTGGCGGCCCAAATTCCATTTATCGGCCATATCTTTAAAAGCCTGGAGCAGAATGTGTCCTACCCGGGAGATTACAGTGAAAATTCCGTCACCCTTCCTGCCCTCCCTGCAGAGACCACCGGCGGACAGGAAGTCCGGCAGACCGGACAGAAAACGGCTTCCACGCCCTGGCAGGCCTTTGCCGGCGGCATGACCGTGACCCTTTCGGAAGTGAGCTATGACAGCAACGCCATCTATCTGGCCCTTCTCATTGAAAATGAGAACGCTTTTGCCGACAATGCCCAGAGCAGCGACATGATGTATCTGGAGTGCCAGGCCGACATGTATAAGGCGGATAAGACCAAAGAAACATTCAGCAACAGATACGGCAATGGTCTGGCCTACATGACGGAAGGCTCTTTCACAGACTCCCACACATTTAAAGGCCTTGTACAGCTGACCGGCTCCGGGTTCTCACTGTCAGACTATACTGGCTGTGACATTACTTTCCTTAATTTTATGCAGGAACTGACCACCGGCACCAGGGTTACAGGCACTCTGGCCGGGGAGACCGAAACCATCTCCTACTTGGAATATGACCGGAAAACCTATGAAGGCCCCTGGACCTTCCACCTGGATTTCTCCGACCTGCAGACCACAGAACAGGAAATCCCCGTCAACCGGACCAATGACCAGGGATTTGGCATCGAAAAGCTGGTAAAGACAGAATATGAACTCTATGCCGTTCCCATTTTCCCGGCGGAAGCCCAACCTGGCGACTATGTGGTCACCATATGGGACGCCGACGGAAATCCTCTGGAAAGCCATGGGGATAATCTGGAAATCAGGAGCATCTACGGGCGGGATGTATCCAGAGTAACGGTCTATCTCCTAAAATGGGATGATTTTGTGGAGTGCAAAGGAAATAACTCTTACCGCCAGCCGGAGAGGGCTGTCTTTCAGGCCACTGTGGATTTAGCCAGGTAAGATTCTAATTGGCCGGATGCGTAACAGTTCAAGGGTTATCTGAACGGTTACGTTCGCTGCCATTGGGGCTCCATTTTTGATTCCCGATTCTTGAATCTCCTCCCCCGCCGTGATAAAATAATACCATCACAATTCGCAGGAGGAAAATCTCATGGGCCTTTTTTCACCTAAACCAAAAAAACAGACCACCACAGACGTCACCTTCAAAACCGAACCCTGCCCAAGCCCCACAGTCCTTGGAAGCCAGAACGGAGATCTGCACAATGTCTCCTGGCAGCAAGTGGAGAACGGTCTGGAAGACGTATTTGACGACAGCAACCAATTTCTGGTGCTGACTCTTCAGAAGATCAGGCACAACATCCGCTATGTCCAGGCAACCCAATGCGACGATGGCATTGTGGTCCAGCTTGGGGTGGAAAACAACAACACAACAAAGCTTGTGGAAAAAATCTGTTCCGAACAGGAATGTATTGACATTTTCAAAGAATTTTACAATTCTTCCGCTGTAAAGAACCTCCAGGACTATACTCCGGTGAAATTTTTTGTATAGAACTATATCCCAATAAGGCGGTACCAACCATGTCCTCTACCACACACCCAGACACCAAAAACGACTTCTCCAAAGGAAGCGTCGTCAAAAACATCCTGAACCTTGCCCTGCCCATGACCCTGGCCCAGCTGATCAATGTGCTCTACAACATCGTGGACCGGATATACATCGGCCGTATCCCCAAAGACGCCACCATGGCCCTCACAGGCCTTGGCCTCTGCCTCCCCATCATCTCCATGGTCATCGCCTTTGCCAACTTATTCGGCATGGGCGGTGCGCCGCTGTGCTCCATAGAGCGGGGCCGGGGCAATGACCAGGAGGCGGAGGCCATCATGGGCAACTCCTTTGTCATGATGGTCTTAAGCGGCCTTGTCCTGACAGTCCTTGGGCTGCTCCTGAAACGCCCCATGCTGCACTTATTCGGCGCCTCCGACGAAACCATCCCCTATGCGGACTCCTACATCACCATTTACCTTCTGGGCAGTATCTTTGTCATGACCGGCCTTGGCATGAACAGCTTTATCAACTCCCAGGGGTTCGGAAAAATCGGAATGCTGACCGTTCTTCTGGGAGCCGTCACAAATATTATCCTGGACCCGCTGTTTATCTTCACCTTCCGCCTGGGAGTGCAGGGAGCCGCCTGGGCCACCGTCATCTCCCAGGGCCTGTCCGCTGCCTGGATCCTGTGGTTTCTCACAGGAGATAAAGCCATTCTAAAGCTGCGAAAAAAGGCGTTCCGCTTAAAACCAAGCCGGGTCCTTGCCATCACAGGCCTTGGCCTGTCCGGCTTTACCATGGCCATCACCAACAGCCTGGTACAGATCATGTACAACGCCAACCTGGCGCTCTTTGGAGGCGATCTGTATGTAGGGATCATGACCGTCATAAATTCCGTCCGCGAAGTCATCTCCCTGCCAATAAACGGCCTTACCAACAGCGCCCAGCCGGTTATGGGCTTTAACTACGGCGCGGGGGAATACAGGCGGGTAAAAAAAGCCATTGTCTTTATGTCTGTAGTATCTGTGGCCTACACTACCTTTATGTGGAGCCTGGTCCACGGCTTCCCGGAGTTCTTTATCCGCATTTTCAACCATGAGGGGGATCTGGTCCAGGCCGGCATTCCGGCCATGCAGATCTACTATTTCGGATTCTTTATGATGTCCCTGCAGTTTGCCGGACAGTCCGTGTTTGTGGCTCTTGGCAAATCAAAAAACGCGGTGTTTTTCTCCATCTTCCGGAAGGTTATCATCGTCATACCCATGATCATCCTTCTGCCCAAATTATTCGGCCTTGGAGTCAACGGCATCTTTATGGCAGAGCCTGTCTCCAACTTTGTGGGCGGCCTTGCCTGCTTTGGGACTATGATGGTCACCGTGTGGCCGGAGCTTGGTGAGAAAAAAGAGCCGGGGCGCTAAATCTGGCGCTCCGGCTCTTTTATAATGGAATGATCCTTCATCCTCCCACTCCCTTATCAAGCCACCTGTTCCCCCTAAACCTGACAAAACAAATCCCGGCTCTTGCCACCCAGTCGCAGTACATAGCAAACCACACATTCATCACCCCAAGCTGCGGAAAAAGCCTGACAAAAAGATAACTTCCCCCAACTCGGAACACCCACATACAGGCAAAAGACATTGCCATGGTAAACCGCACGTCACCTGCGGACTTTAACGCGTTGGCTGTGGTAAACCCCATAGGCCAGAACAGGGCGCATATCACGCCGTGGGTCATCAGCATCCACACAGCAGTCTCCTTTGTCACATCCGTCAGGTTGTAAAGCCCTGTGATCCGGGAGGCAAACACCATAGAAGCAGCGCAGCACACTCCCTGAAACACGTAGGTCAGGCCAATGAGATATCTTGCGTATCCTCTGGCCTGCTTTTTCTCATCCGCCCCGACACATCTCCCCACAATAGTAATCATGGCGATCCCGATCCCTGCCCCCGGCATGTGAAGAAACTCCGTCACAGTCAGGGAAACCGCATTGGCCGCAATGGCCGAAGTTCCAAAACCGGTTACCACCCTCTGAACCAGAAGCCTCCCAATATAAAACAGACTGCTCTCCAGGCTGGTGGGAATTGCCAGACCAAGAATGGCAGACGCCCGCTTTCTTCTCAGCCGCCACCAAACAAGGGGCCTGACAGGAACCATATTCTGTCTGTTCACAACCAGATAAAATAAAACCAGGCTGACAGCCGCCCTCGAAAGCAGAGATGCCATCCCCGCGCCAAATACGCCCCAGTGAAAGCCAAAGATGAAAACAGCGTTCATGGAAATATTCAGCAGATTCATAACCAGAGAAGTATAGAAAGAGACCCTGGCATACCCAAGCACCCGCATAACTGCCGCGCTGCAGCAAAACAGGGCAATAAACGGATAGGAAATGCCGGACAGGCAAAAATACACGCTTCCGGCCTCCAAAACCTGAGGCTCAATAGATCCGTACAAACGCTTAAGTATCCATGGATTGCCTGCCAAGGCTGCCATCATCATGGCGGTCCCGGCAAACGTCACCAGCAAGATCAAGTGCTCCACAGCCTCCCCCGCGTCCCTCAAATCCTTTCGCCCCAGATATTGAGAGCAGACAATAGCCCCGCCTGTGGACAAGGCTGTCAAAACACTGTTGATCAGCTGATTGATAAAATCCACAAGAGATACCGCTGAAATAGAATGTTCTCCCAGACCGCTGACCATGATCACATCAAACATTCCGATGGCCGCCATAAACACCTGCTCCATAATAAGAGGAATCATCAGATCATAGATCTGTTTTTTAGAAAATAAAGGCTCACTCATACGCATTACTCTAAAAACGGGCTTAGAATCTTCATGGCCTTTCTGTCCGCTTCCATGGGGTCAGGCAGATAGCCGGCCCCGGCGGTCTCCAAAGCCAGACAGCCTGTGTACCCATGTTCAGTGATGGACTTTATCATACCGTCCAGACCAGATTTCCCGTCCCCCCACGTCAGATGCATCCCGTCCACAAAATGAATGGACTGAATCTTCCCGCCAAAACAGGCAAACCAGTCCTCCAGCCGTTCCCCATTGTATACAATAGCCCCGGTGTCAGCCATAACCCCAAAAGACGGATGGTCAATCCCACGCTCCATCCGCGCCATGTCCTCCATGGTCACTACCAGATTGGTCTCGCAGGACTTCAAGCTTTCCAGGACCATACGTACATGATGCTTCCCGGCCTCATAACAGAGCCTGCAGAGCATATCCTGGGAGCGCTTAAACGCTTCCTCCCTGTCATGGTCCAAATATCCCCAGCCGGAATTAACAGAAATACAGGGACTTCCCAGCTCCTCGCAGGCCAGGATACCGTTACGGAAATACTGAAATATCCGTTCTCTCTGTTCCGGTTCTTCCACCCCGATCTGATACCTGTAATTGGAACCGGTTACCAGAAATCCGGCAATGTCAAGGCCATGACTGCGGGCCGCCCTCTGTATGCGCCCGCACTCCGGATAAGACAAGAAATCACAGTCAAAATGAGGCGGCCCGCCCCACAGAAAGATGCTCTCAAACCCCAGACTTTCCATGGCCTCCAGAAAATACTCAAAAGAATACCATTTATACATCAGATTCATACCTGCGATCTGCCGCCGCTTAATCTTCCCTTTCACACCTTCACCCTCCCTGTGCCTGCCCATGGCAGTCCGCGCTTTCAAAAGCCCATGAAAGCATTTCCATTGTCCGCTCATCTGCTGCCCATGGCGCTTTCAGATAATTCCGGATCATACAGTAACATCCGATTCTGCCAGAGTACCCGCTTTCCCTTAACCCGGCCCCAATATCAGCCAGATTCAGATAGCCGTCTCCCCAGTAATGTTTCCCGCCGTCAAACTTGGTGTTGGACAGGCATACATATCCAAGACTGTCCCCAAAACGGGAAAGCCAGAGCCTTACATCCTCCCCCGCCTCATAGACAGAGGCCACATCCATGGCAGGCCCTATGTTCTTTCCCTCCATCACGTTCATACACCAGACCATATCCTCGATGGTCCGTATCATATTGGTATGGTCACTGTAATGATTCAAAAGAAGGACTTTCATGCCCAAAGGCTTTGCCAGATCCGCCACATACCCAAGTTCCTCCTCCAGCCTGAAACGGCGCTCCTCCTCCCTGACATCCAGAAGAAAACCATTGGCAGTTACGACCATGGAGTCCGTCTCCAGCTCTGCCCCAAACTCCAGGCAGTATTTCAGATACTCATGTGTTTTCTCTCGCGCCTGGCTTCCAAGGGTATAACGCATAGAAGAAAACTCCGGAAGAAAGACGCCCGGCTCCAGCCCATAATAATCCATCATCTCCCGAAGCCTTCGCCCTCCTGATCTCCCGTAGGCGTCGATCCACACATGAGGGGTGGCCCCGAACAGATCCACCCGCCGAAACCCCAGCCGCCGCTGATGCTCCAAAAACGTCTCAAAGGTGTAAAACCTGTAGTGGGCATTTGAATTGCCAATGTCTGATACTGCTATGGATCTCATAAATTCTCCTTTCCTATTTCGCCCCGGACCTGTGATCAAAAAAGAGTCCGGCTTGCCGGACTCTCCTTAAGCCCAAAGGCCTACTTTTTATTCAGTATATTCTTGGAACTAAATCCCTCCAGAAGTTCCGGGTCATCCAGCTCAGCTATGGCTTCCTGCTCATAAGATGAAAATGTGCCATCTGATAAGATCGTATTCAGCCACTCATCTACCAGCTCCACAAAATCCTCATTGCCTTTGGGAATGGCAATCGACGCGCCCGGGTCCCTGTCCACCGGAATATCAAAAGAAAGGTCATAATCAATCATCAGATCCGGGTTGGCTTTGCAGATAAGGATCGCGTATTTCTCATTGAGCACAGCCGCGTCCACTTTCCCGTTGGCAACTGCCAGCACAATATCCGGAGTAGATTCGTAGTCAATCAGATTCGCCTGGGGATACTGCTCCGCAAAAGTGACCGAAGTGGAAGAACCCTGGAGAGACGCTGTACTAACGCCGCTCATCCCTTTATCCGGGGCAAATATCTCCTCATTTTCCCTGTCCTTTTTAATCACGATCGTCTGGAGAGAGCGGTGATAGGGAATCGAAAAATCCATATTCTGCCTTCTCTCCTCCGTACCGGCCAGCGACGGGGCAAAGTCTACCTGTCCTGCCTGCAGCGCTGCCAAAACTCCCGGGAAGGTCATATCATTGATCTCAACTTCTACCTTTGTTCCCAGTTTCTCCGATACATAATCCGCCAATCCATAACACATGCTGATCTCAAACCCGCACAGTTTATCCTCCCCGTTCACAATCTTGTGAAATCTCCACGGCGGAGACTGGGCGTTAATAGCCGCAACAAGCTTTCCCGACTCCTTGGCTTTCTGAAGAATCGGTCCGTACTCCTGTGTCTCCCCGGCCTGGGCCTCTGTAGGGGCCTGGGTCTCGGCGGGAGCCTGGGCCGCCTGGGTTGTTTCCACCTTAGGGGGAGCCTGGGTCTCCTCCGATTTCGCGCCGCACCCTGCCAGTGTGCTTACCGCCATAACTGCCGCCATTGCTGCTGCCATCCATCTTCTTTTCATCACACTTCTCCTTTCTTAAATCAAAGAACCTTTGACAAAAAGTCCTTTGTTCTCTCATGTACCGGATGATTCAAAAGTTCATCAGGACTATTTTCCTCCAGGATAACCCCCTGGTCCAGAAACAAGATCCGGTCCGCCACTTCCCTGGCAAAGCCAATCTCATGAGTTACCACCACCATGGTCATTCCGTCCTTTGCCAGCTCCTTCATCAGGCTTAACACCTCCCCCACCATCTCAGGGTCCAGGGCGCTGGTGGGTTCGTCAAACAGCATGATATCCGGATTCATGGCAAGGGAACGGGCTATGGCCACCCTCTGTTTCTGGCCTCCCGAAAGCTGGCTGGGGAACTGCCCCGCCTTCTCCTCAAGTCCCACCCTCTTTAACATCTTCATAGCCAGTTCATCGGCTTCCTCCCGCTTCATCTTCTTCACTTTCATAAGAGCCAGGGTTATGTTGTTAAGAACATTCTTATTGGCAAACAGGTTAAAATGCTGAAATACCATGCCAATCTTTCTTCTGTGCTCATCTAAGTTTACCTTTTTATTCATCAGCGACACCCCTTCAAAAATGATATCGCCTGCCGTAGGCTTCTCCAACAGGTTAAGGCAGCGGATAAACGTGCTCTTGCCGCCTCCTGAGGGACCGATGACACAGACCACCTGGCTCTTTTTTATAGTGACATTGATCCCGCGAAGAACATGAAGCTTCCCGAAGCTCTTCTCCAGATTGATTACGTCAAGCACTGTATTTCAGCCTCCTCTCAAGATAATTAACGCCCTTTTCCAGTATAAAGCAGACAACGAAATACATGGTGGCCGCTATGATCAGAGGCTCAAATGCCAGGTAGGTATTGGCCCGCACGGTATTGGAGTTGTACATCAGCTCATGGACGCCAATAACAGACATCATGGACGTATTTTTGATCAGGATTATAAACTGATTGCAAAGAGACGGAAGAATACTCTTTATCGCCTGGGGGATTACGATCTCCTGCATTGCCTGCCAGTGAGACAGGCCAAGGCTCCTGGCCGCCTCCATCTGCCCTTTATCAACAGACTCGATCCCTCCCCTCACCGTCTCGCCGATATACGCGCTGGCATTTACGGTCAACGCCACCACAGAGGCGGTAAACATGGTCATATTAAACGACAGGGAGTAGTACACAATATAAATCTGAATCAGCATAGGCGTGCCGCGGATAAAGCTTACATAGAACGCAACGACGTTTTTCAGCGCCCAGTTTCTGGACAGCCGCAGAATACCGATAATGATTCCAAACAAAATACTGGTAAGTACCGATACCACTGCGATTTTAAGGGTTGCGGACATTCCCTCCAGATAATAGTAGCTGTATTGCTCCCAAATAGAGATGACTTTTAAGTTGCCCATGGATGATGTCCTCCTTCCGTATTATTTCCAGATCAATCCTCCGTCCACTCCTGCCCCGGCTCCAGGCTGACACAGAAATCTTTCTCCCTCACATAATGCTCGTACCACACATAGTAGATCTCTTTTCCCGGTTCCGCTAACAGCGAATGGTCAAAACCTGCCGGAATATAGCTCCACTCCCCGGCTTTGTGATTTACCACCGGGGCGTCCTCCACTGTCATGTTAAAATCCGAGTTCCCAAGGCAGTAGTTCCACTGCTCCACCCTGTCATGGCCCTTCTCCACAGTGCCCTCTCCCACTGCCCTCACAACCCCCAGCATGATCCGCCCCAGCTGTTTGGGACTGAAAATCCACCAGGAGGAAGTGTTGGGGCCTTTGCAGTCCTGGTCATAAATAATGGCATCGCTCACAAGAGTAAAATAGGGAAGCCGGATATGGCAGTCATCATACAGTTCTTTATCCCACTGGTTCATCTCCACCACGCTTAAAACAAATTCCATATCCTCATAAGCGTGAATCACATAGGGTTCCCTGTCAAAATCCGGCGCATAAAACGCCACCTCAGTAATCTTGTGGAGCGCCCTGGCTGACTTTACATACCCCCGCCCCCTGCCGAACATGAGAATCACCGTCTCCTCCCTGTAAAGCTTAGGGCTGACCTGACAGCCAGCTTTCAGGAAACACTTATAATTTCGGATTCCTCCGGCGTAGGTTCCAGGAAGCAGCTCCGTCATATAAAATCCGTTTTTGTCATATTCCACATGAATATCTTCGTTCTTCACCACATATACCTTTTCCATGCCACACACCTCCTTTTAACGCCTTGGAGCAGGCTTTACGATAAAATCCTTTTCCTTTGCAAAATGTTCAAACCACACATAGTACGCTTCCTTCCCCTCCTCTGAAACAAGGGCATGATCCTCTCCTGCCGGGACAAAGCTCCAGTCTCCGGCAACCGTTCTCACGGTCTCATCTCCCACAGTCAGATTAAAGTCCGAATTACCCACACAGTAGTTCCACTGATGCACAGCCCCGTGGCCTTTTTCCCTTGTGCCGTCCCCCACTGCCCTGACCGCGCCGATCATGATACGTCCCAGCTGCCTTCCCTGGAGCACGTTCCAGGACGAGGTTTTCGGCCCCTTGCAGCTCTGGTCATACACAGAACATTTGCTGATAGGGCGGAAGAAAGGCAGTCTTGCGTGGGACGCCCTGTAAACCTCCCAATCCCATTGGTTCATCTCCACCACGCTCAAAACAAATTCCATGTCCTCTACCGCATGGATCGTATACGGCGTTTTATCGAACTCCGGAATATAAAAACTTAATTCTTCAATATTATGAGCGTCCTTCTCATCTGTCACATACCCTTTTCCCATGCCGAAAAACAAGATAACCGTCTTATCTCCATACAGCTTAGGGCTGTGGGCGCTTCCTGCCTTTAGCCTGCACCTGAAATTCCGGATACCGCCGTCATAAGTTCCGGGAAGCAGTTCTGTCATTGCCAGTCCATGTTCGTCGTACGATACCTCCCTGCTTCTCCTGTCTATCTTAATGGCCATTTCATTACCTCCACTTCTCATTCACTAATCCTTTGCCGCCTCCAGCCATGGCTTGGAGAGGATAAAGCGTTTCATCTCCCTGTCCCAGTATTTTATCGCGTCCGGATACAGATTGTGTCTGCCCTTGGACGCGGCCCGATAGCAGATCCGCTCCTGGGGCGGCTCCTTGATGGTATAAAGCTTCATTCCCGCCTCTCGCTCCAACCGTTTCCCCATGGAGTGGGGAACCACGGACCAGCACGCGTGACTTTTCATAAAGCTGAACGCAAACGGCGGCGAGTTCGTTTTCAGATAGGGAAGCTCCTTGGGGTTAAACCAGTGCTCAAACCACGTGTTTAGATTCTGTTCTTTCCAGTCAAATTGACAGGCATCCCGGATATCCAGCTGTCTGGGATGGACACTGCTGCCCTCCAGCTTCATGGCCTCGGAAGCTGCCAGTACCATCTGCTCCGTAAACAAGGGCGTCAGGGATATATTTTTCTGTCGTATAGGCTCAATCACATAGGCAATATCCACCTGCCCGTTTTCCAGCATCTCATAAATATGCTCGCTGTTGTTGATCAGAAAATACATCTTCACCTTCTTATTGCGTCCAGCCACCTGATTGTACAGCTCGTCTAGCAGATAGATGGCCATACTTTCCACACATCCGATGCTGATGGACGGATAGCGGGATATGTCTTTAAAAGACTCGATATCGTACCGAATGTTTTTCAGACGTTCCGCTATGGGAAAAAACATCTCCCCCTCCTTTGTCAGGCACGTCTGATTCTGTCCCCTTCCACGCTCCACCAGTTTGCAGTCCAGTTCTTCCTCCAAAAGCCTTAGCCGGTAGCTGACTGTAGATTGGGAGATAAAGAGGATTTTCGCTGCTTTTGAAACATTTCTCGTCCGTACCACTGCCAGAAATATCTCAATACTTTCTAAATCCATAGGTCCTCCTTCCTGCCGTATGTACTTTCGTCCCAATCAAAATCCCAGTCAGCCGCCTTTACCGGTTATTCTTCTGGAGCAATATCGACTTCCGGATACCCGTCCGTAGCCAGCTCCACCCAGAAATAATTAATCTTCTGGTCTGCCCGGGCCTTGCTTCCATGGGGCACTCCTCTGTCTGTGTAAGACACGTCATATGCTTCCATCTCCACATCACCCTGGTCAGCAGTGTAAGTAAAACTGGAATCCTGAAGAACGAAATACCACTGTTCGACAATATCATGAGTATGGGTTCCCACAAAAGACGGACCCTCGCCTACATTATACCCCATGCTGTACCTTCCAAGCTGCCTTCCCTCTAAAAGCAGATGGGAGCGGAGATTGGAACCGGCATCCCCGGTAAACCCTTCCGTGTAGCGCACACCGTCCCGGAACAGCCGGAACCTGGGAAGGACAATGTGCTGCAGTTTGAATCTCCGGATATCCCAGTCATTCATCACGCCGATATACCGGTAAAACTCCAGATCCTTCTCCCCGGCATGAATCTCAATCCCAGGGTCCCGGTCAAAGTCAGGACAAAATACTGCTCTGTCGTCTATATTGTAGGAGCGGTCTGTTGTCAGTACATACCCGCTTGCAGAAATAAACGCAAAAAACTGAATCTTATCCGTGATATGGAATAACTCCGGCTTCCAGACATGTCCCTTTTTCAGAACACACCGAAAAATCCTTAAATCTTCACTGCACCCAGCCAAAATCTCTGTCTGCGCCAGGCCGTTTTCAAACTGAAACGTAACGTCTTTTCCCTTAGCCAGTTGCATTTGTTTCATTTTAATATCCTCCTATGTGATATTTTTATTTTTGATATGGGAATTATACAAAATATCTGGCAATTAAGGCAAGTCATCTGCAATTATTTAGATTTTTATGGTTTAAATATCTAAATATTCGATTATTATTGTTTTGGAATTGCTGATATTAGTATATCTTGATTTTCTACTTCTAAACTTCGAGAATTATAAGAAAAAAAGGCTGCAAAGCAGGGTTCATTGCCCTGCCTTGCAGCCTTTCTCATTACAGCGTATTTCTGCCCTGTTCCTCTAAACCACAGCCTGCGTCTTTCCCAAACCGCTAATTTCCCTGCTCACACTCCTCCTTCTCAACCACCACCCTGCACCTCTTTTTAAAACACCCAATCCCATATTTTAAAATAGCGCAGTACCCGTCCTCCTTCAGCTTGTCCCCATACCCGTCCGTCTCAATCTGCTCCATAGCCTCCCTGCACGCCGAATCAAAATTCCCCTTCTCCGCGTACTTCACCTCTATGATAATCCCAAGATCTTCCTCTTCAATCTTAACCAGAATATCGCTGTACCCGTCCCCGGACTCCTCATTGGACTTTACATACCAGTCTCCCTTAAATCCCAAAATCCCCAGCAGAATCCCGTGATAAAAATTCTCCTTCAATGGTTTCCTCACAAACGTATCCCGGATGCTGATCGTCCTCCCCAGATAGGCGTTAAACAGCCGCTCCACCTCTTTCGCGTCTCCCGTCCTCAGGGCATTGCAGAAGTCCTCCAGCTGCCTGCCGTCCTTCTCCGTCTCCTCCCGAAACATGGCCATGATCTGTTCCGTAAATATATTTCGTATCTCCATATTGGGGATGGACAGACAGATTTTCTTCCCGGGACCTCTCCCCCGCATGGTCAGATATCCTGTGGTAAACAGCACGCTCCAGATATTCTCCGTGGAGTCGTAAAGATTGTCGTAAGTCAGGTCCTCACGGATCTCCTTTGTCACCGTCTCCCCCGCGATCAGCGCCTCTATCTCACCCTTTGCAAGCCCTCTGTCCACCCGCTCCAAAAAGCGCCTTACAATCTGGTTCCCGCTGGTATTCGACCAGTAATCCCTTGGCCCCATCTCCGGGTCAGACAACAGCTCATCGCAGTAATTGATAACATCCCACGGGCAGTACACATCCACATTTCCGAAGCGGTATCCGTCATACCACTCCTTCACCGCTCCATACCGGCTCTCCAGCCCATAATACCTGAGCATCTTCTGCACTTCCTCATCCGTAAAGCCAAAAAACTCATCAAACCGAACCGTTGTGACAGAAAAAATCTTAGGATTATTTAACCCTGTAAAAATACTCTCCTTGGCAACCCGCAGACACCCGGTCAGCACGGCAAAGTGCAGATTGTCGTTGGTCTTTAGGGCCTGATGAAACATGCTTCGAATCAGAGTCACCATCTGGCCGTAGTATCCTTTGTCGTTGGCCTTGGCCAGAGGGATGTCGTATTCATCAATCAAAATGATTGTTTTCAGACCATAATAGTTCCACAGTAATTCAGAAAGTTCATACAAACTATAATTTAAAGTCACATCATCCATGTTACTCTCCATCAGGGAGGAGAGCATCTTCTGGTCTTCCGAAGAAAGCCTGCTGCTGTCCAGAAGGCCTTTCAGTCTTTTCGTCTCTTTATTGATCACCCTGACCATCATACCGCGGGCTGCCTCATAGCTGTCCCCCTCCACGCCCTTTAAGCTGACCGACATAACAGGAAACCTGCCCATATAATCCTGGCACAACTCCCTCTCCCCGGAGATGGCCAGACCGTCAAACAGCGTCTTGTCGCATCCAATCTCAAAAAAAGCTTTCAGCATGCTCATATTCAGAGACTTGCCAAAACGGCGGGGCCTGGTAAACAGATTGACTTCCCCCCAATTCCGAAGCAAATCCCCAATCATACCTGTCTTATCCACATAATAAAAGCCTTCTGTCCGAATCTTTTCAAAACTTTCTATCCCCACCGGAAGCTTTCTGCCCATCCCTCTATCTGCCATCTATCGCCGCTCCTTTCCCAAATCCAGCCATTCCTGCTTTGTCATTCACCACATCAGTTATCCCTGATCGAGGAATCCAGACTTATCCGCGGCAGGTTCCAATGGTAATACGCCGCAAGAAACCGAATACCGATAACCAGCGCAGATGCCGCGATCATAGCCGGGATCTGCCCGAATATCCGGTACATATACACACAGCTGACAGCCCCTGCCACCGACGCGCAGGCATAGATGTGCTTCACGAAGATGTAAGGCGGCTGTCCAGCCATCATATCCCGCACCAGCCCGCCTCCCACCCCTGTAAGAGTGCCAAGGACAGTCAGCAAAAACGTGTTCTCTATATACCCCTGACTGATTCCCGTCATTACCCCCATTACCGTAAAAATTCCCAGACCTATGGAATCCATGATTAGCATAATCCTGTCATACAGGACGCCAATACTTCCCTGAAACAGATTCTTCTTAAAGTACACCACCGCAAACACCGCCACAGCCGTAACCATAGCCGCGATGACATAGACCGGCCTGGTCAGCGCCCCAGGAACATTGCCAAGGATCACGTCCCTGGTCATACCTCCGCCTACAGCCGTGATCACGCCCAAAACGCACACGCCGAAAGCATCCATCCTGCAGTTGATCCCAGTCATGGCGCCAGATGCGGCAAAGGCAACGGTTCCCATTAATTCCATACAGAATACGATCACATTTTGAAGTTCCATCTCTTCCACCTTATGACATCTTCTCGTTTTCCGCCATGATCCAGATAAACTTTGCCATAAGGGGAATATAGGTAATCAGAAAGGTGAACAGGGCAATAACAGCCGCCTTCTTTCTGTTTTTTTCCGGAATCCTCATTCCTGCCAAAATCCCCATGGAAAAAAGACAGAATTTCAGCACCGCCATATCTTTCCAATCGCTCTTCTCCAGGTATCTGTCCCCATAGTAAAACAATTTTTTCATAATAGCACACTCCTTTTCGGCACTTGTAAGACAATATGTTTCTGCCTGTTTCATACATCCATAATACCAGAAAAGGAGACATCCGAAAAGCCCTAATCACCTGCGGCGGCTGGGGACCCGGTCTTTTGGCACTGCCACATCCTCCTGGTACAGCGTTAAACTGGCTAATCAGCTCAGTATGCAGTCGCGATATACATCGCGCCTCCGCCCAGTCAGCCAGCCAGTCGTTTCATCCTCCGGTAAATCTCCAGCCCGTCCCTCTTTCCGAACGTCTTCACCGAATCCAGGTACAGGATCTTTCTCCCTGACTGCTTCTCCAAAAGACTCTGGATGGCCCCCACCTGTCCTTCATACACGGTGTCCGCGAAGGTCTTCTCCAAAATCTTCCGCATCCGCATCTGCTCCTGATACCTGGCAAATTCCGTCTCCAGCTTCACATGCTTTAACTGCTCCCTGATCTGGCAGGTACGGGTCCGGTTCTCATTGGCTGACAGAATACACTGCTCCAGGGTCGGCCCCAAAACCACTTCTCTCTTAGGCTGCGCTTTTAGCCTCCAGTAATCCTTCACCGCAGCAAATCCCTGGTCCCTGCTGACAATAGCCGCCTTCCCCGAATACCCGCCTCCAAAAATCTCCCCAACCTTTGTGGCTATATAAAAATCCAGGGCATTCTTCCCCGTCTTTTTCAGCTTACAGATATCCAGATGGCAGAAAGACTGGGCGATCTGTCGGAAACATCCCTGCTGTATCTGCTCACTGGCCTGGCTGAAAAAGATAATAACCGTATCCTCCTCCAACAGGTATTGAGTGCCTCTCAGCCCTTCGCTTTGTACATTTTCAAAGTCAATCAGAAAATACATAGGTAGTATCACCTTCCCCTAAAGCCCAAACTCCACAACGGCATACTTTGAAGCTATTATACATGAGGCAACGTCAACTGTCACTGAACTTGTAGTATAAAGGAATGTGCCTCTAAAGGCCAGATTTCCCAATCATTCTCCAAATGTTTTCAGGGGCCAAAGGACGGCTCACTGGCAGAGGGCAGCAAATCAATAACGGTTGCCACCGCCTCCAAAATATTATATACTCAAAGGTATCAATCAAGGCTGTAAATGTAATCGCTTATAACAGCTGTGGAAAAGAGGGATTTTATGGATTTGACAAAATTGCAGATATGTAAAACAGCAAAAGCGCTGTTCAATGAAAACGGCTACCAGGCGGTTTCCATGCGTCAGATTGCTGCGGCCGCCGGCATCAGCCTGGGGACACTGACTTACCACTTTGCCCGCAAACAGGATTTGATGGACGCTATCATGGACTCCACCATAAAAGCCTTTCCGACCACAGCGCCTCAGGATATCAGCGGCCTCTGCCTGCTTCTGAAACAGCTGCTGGAATCCATTGCGGATTCACCCTTTTATTTTAACGATCCGTCGATCTACCGCTCCATTCCCCAGCTTCAGACCCAGAACGATACCAATGTAGGGCATTTATTTGATCTGTTTGAGGCATCCTTAAAAAATATGGTAATGAACGAACTGTTTGCTCCCCAACTGACTGATACGCGCATCCATCAGTTAACCATGGTCCTGATGTTAAGCCATACCGGCTGGTCGCAGTACAATTCCTCCCGCAGCCATCAGCAGACCATCAGCCTGGAGGAAATACTTGCCGCTCAGTGGGCCGTCTTATATCCCTACCTGACACCAAAAGGAAAAAAAGAATATGAAAACGCTGCAGCTCTCTGACAGCCGCAGCGTCTTTCCTAATCTTAATTTTCTTCTGTGTATTCCCCGTTCTGAATTTCGTCATAAAGCTGCTTTAGCATATCCAGATAAGTAGGTACTTCATCAAGAGTCGCCCCTGACACCGCATCAGGTGTCTGCCAATACCCTTCCTCATTCTGCGTAATTCCACCGTCTTTATAATAACCATAGCTAAAGCCGTTATCTTTTACGAAGTCTTTGATTGCCTGCATGTTTCCGGAAAATTTAATATCGCTCATCCAGTAGGCTTCCCCGTGCCCATTGGTTTCCTTATAGGTAATCTGGCAGACCTGGGCCACATTTTCAGAATCCGCCTGGGATGCCTGGGCGGTTTTTAACATATAGGCATCGCTTAACGCCGCCTGATGGTACCACGCGCCGCCTTCCTCTCCGGCCACATAGTCATTCAGCCGTACGTTCTGCCCGTCAATTTCTGCCGAATAAACCACGGCCTGCTCCATGGCGCCGTCGCTTCCCAGTTCTCCCGTCCACACAACATCGCCAATCTGAAGATATTTGGCATAATTGCACTCTATCTGATTTCCATGCTCATTGCTGCTAAAAGAGATCACCCCATCCCCCAGGGCCTCAATTACAGCCTGGTCTGTGATATTCGCCCAGCCTCCGGATGCCCCGTTATCATCCCAGGGCAGCATGGCCTGGAGAAACCGAATATCATACACCTGATTATCCGTCTGATTCCAGTAAAGGGTTGCTTTGATCACCGCATCTTGAGGGGAAGCCTCACTTTTGGTGTAAATGCTGTATGTGGTGGCGCTTACGATCTTCTTATCCTCAGGAAATGTTAACGGATCCGTTTCTGCTGCCGCTGGTTCTGTCTCCTTTGGCTCTTCATAAGGATTCGCTTCCGGATCCAATGCATTGAGAACTGCAGCCATCGCGCCTTTGCTGGTTACTGTAGCTCCGGAAACTCCGTCTATATCTGCGCTTTTCGCTGCTGCAAACTGTTTTTCCAGCTCTTCCAAAGCAGCCTGCCCAATCCCCGGCGTTTCATCGTTTCCTTCCAGGACCACCTGTGTAATCACGCCGTCCACCGTGGTAATGCTGGCAGTAATCGCGCCTCCGAATCCCTGCCCCTTTCCTGTCAGCTCTTCGGTAACCTCTGCCTTGGTCTCCTCCCCCTTCGTCTCTGCCGCGGTTTCTGTCTCCACAACGGCTGTCGTCGAATCATTTCCCGCCGGAGAAGCGCACGCGGATACCAGAACTGTCATAAGCGCTGCTGCTGTCAATACTTTTTCTTTCATAATTACATTCTCCCCTTTCTTTGTCGTACAGTTGTACGATACAAGGGAATAGTAACATATATCCGGAAATTTTGCAAGCCATTTTAGAATGGTGCCGGAACCAATAGTGATGGAACGGTCGAGTAGACATACCCCTTACGGGGTATGCCCCTCACAGAACCGGACGTG
>CAJUFP010000008.1 GCA_910585645.1 uncultured Hungatella sp.
TCGAAGATTCCCTATTGCATTACGAGGTAATTATACTTCCTATAATGGAAATTATCAATACCTTTTTGACTTTTTTGGCATTTTTTATAAATGCTTTAGAAATCAGGCTTTCTAATCTCTGTCGGAAATATCTTTCCCTCAATCACAACGTTAGTATAATACACTTTTCGAAAAAATGCTATAACTTTTCTCTGTTCATTTTCTTACGTAAAACTTACGAAAACCCACTTTTCCCCTTAGATTGTACACATATCCGTACAATCTCCATATTCACCCGCTTTTCTGCCATTCTCACAGATCTTATGCCCCTTTTTCCACATCCCCACTTGCTTTTCCTCCCCCCTGTGCTATAATGTTCATATATATAAATAAATCTCTATTTTTGAACGGAGGCTCATATGGACAAGCACGCGCTCGTATGCAGGAATATATTAGAACATCCCCAGATCACCCAGCGGGAGCTGGCACAGGCTATGGAGGTATCTTTAGGCTCCATAAACCGGATGATAAAAGAATGTACAGAGCAGGAGCTGATCACTGTACAGCCCGAAGGACATTATCAGCTGACCGCCCGGGGAAAGGAACTTTTAGAGCAGTACCGGGTAGATGGAGCCGTTATCATCGCGGCGGGCTTTGGTTCCCGGTTCGTACCTCTGACTTTTGAGACCCCTAAAGGGCTTTTGGAAGTCTTTGGCGAGCGGATGATCGAACGGCAGATCAAACAGCTCCACCAGGCAGGCATTACGGACATCACCATTGTGGTCGGATACCTGAAAGAAAAATTTGAATATCTCATTGATAAATATCAGGTAAAACTTCTATATAATAAAGAATATGCCGAAAAAAACACCCTGGCTACGGTGTACCACGCCCGAAAGCTTTTTCAGGGCAGAAATATGTATCTGCTGGCATCCGACAACTGGATGCGGGAAAATATGTACCATGCCTATGAGTGTTGTTCCTGGTACTCCTCCGTCTTTCAGGAAGGCGAAACCTCCGAATGGTGCCTTTCCTTTAATAAGAAGGGAAAGATTCTTCATGTAGAGATCGGCGGACGGGATTCCTGGGTCATGTACGGCCCGGCTTTCTTTAACAGGGAATGGTCCGACTTTTTCCTTCCTGTGCTGGAAGCCTACTACGCCATCCCCGGGACCGAGCAGTTTCACTGGGAAAACGTGTATCTGGAGCTTGCAAACGGCACGGCCCAAAAACGGCTCCTGGAATCCGGGATCACGCAGCCAAAAGGCCAGTCCCTGAAAAATCTCCGGATAGACAAGGAACATCCGGACCTTTACATTAACCGCCAGCCCTCCGACCAGGTCTATGAATTCGAAAACCTGGAGGAGCTGCGCAGGTTTGATCCCAAATATCAGAATCACTCTGACAATGAGGCCATGGAGCTGGTATCCCGCACATTCCAGGTGCCGGAATCGGACATCCGCAATATCAAATGCCTCAAAGCCGGGATGACCAACAAATCCTTCCTCTTCTCCGTGTCCGGCAGACAGTACATCTGCCGCATACCCGGCCCCGGGACGGAACTGCTCATCAACCGGAAACAGGAGGCTGCTGTATATAAGGCCGTCCAGCCTCTGGGCATCACCGAGCATGTCGTCTACTTTAACGGTGAAAACGGTTATAAGATCTCGGAATATTATGAAGGATCCCGCAACTCTGACCCGGACAACTGGCAGGATGTAGGCCGGTGCATGAAATTATTAAAGCAGGTTCATCAGGCAGGGCTTTCGGTGGATCACTCCTTCGACATCCGGGAGCGCATCGAATTTTACGAGAACCTTTGCAGAACTCACGGCGGGATCCCTTTTGAAGATTATGGACAGGTCAGGGGACGCATGACAAAATTGATGGACCGGCTGGATTCTATGGACCGCCCTGTGACCCTGGCCCATGTTGACAGTGTGGCCGACAACTTCCTATTTCTTGCCGATGGGTCCATACGGCTCATTGACTGGGAATACGCCGGCATGTGCGACCCTCTCATTGACATCGCCATGTGCGCCATCTATTCCTACTATAATGAAGAGCAGACGGACCGCCTTATTGAACTCTATCTGGAGCGAAGGCCGACAAGAGATGAATTAACCGCAGTCTACTCCTACGTGGCCCTAGGAGGCTTTCTGTGGAGCTTGTGGGCTGTATATAAAAGCCATTTAGGGGAAGAATTTGGGGAGTATACCCTCATTATGTACCGCTATGCCAAACGTTACTACCAGCGCGCGCAGGAACTCTGCGCTCCTGTGTAACCCCTTTCAACCCCGGGAGTAATCAAATCGTAATAAATTATTTCCATTTTTCTCTATCTCTTAGCGTGTTCTTGTGGTATACTGGATAGGTCCGTACTGATGTGCGGCATGAATACTTACGAATAAGGGGGGAGTTACCTTTGATACACCACAGACGGCTTCGCGCCCTGGCTCTGGCCGGAGTGCTCGGACTCATGACTCTGGCCCCGGCATCTGACGCGCTGGCGGCCGGTTGGAGCAAAAGCGGCGACAGCTGGGTATATTATGACAATAACGGCTCTCTGTATAAAGGATGGATCCGGACTACGGACGGATATTACTATCTTGACCTGACAAGCGGCAAGATGACTCTGGGCTGGAAACAGATTAATAATAAATGGTACTATTTCAGGTCCAACGGCCTCATGGTATCCAACAGCTGGATCAGCGTTGACGGAAAGTTCTATTACCTTCTGGATGACGGGACCATGGTAACCGGATGGCTGAAGATCGGCGACGACTATTATTACCTGAAAGCTGACGGCTCCATGAGCATCGGATGGCGTCAGATTGAAAATTCCTGGTATTATTTTGACACCTTGGGCAAAGTGGTCATGGGCTGGAAGCAGATCAACGGGGCCTGGTACTATTTCGGTTCCGACGCCAAGATGATCACCGGATGGCTGAATCTGAATAATACCTACTATTACCTGAACACAGACGGCAAGATGATGACCGGATGGCTCAGCGACAACACCAACCGCTACTATATGGATCCGTCTAACGGAGCCATGGCCAAAGACTGGAAGCAGATCGACGGAAGCTGGTACTACTTTAACGGCTCCGGCCATATGCAGACCGGATGGGTCACCCTAAACGGCTCCTACTACTATCTGGATCCGTCCACAGGCAAGATGGCAGCCAACACCACGCTGAACATCAACGGCGTTTCCTACACCTTTAACGCCAATGGCGTATATCAAAACGGCGGATCGGCTCCTTCGGGGAACACATATTCCTCCGCTCCCGGTTCCAATACCGGCGGGCCCGGCTCCGGCTCCTCGTCTCCCGGCGGCACAAGTTCCGGGAACACGCTGAAAGAGGGCCTTACCACCGGTCCCGGAGCTCATTGACAGACAGAGCATGAGACCTTAACGCCAAAGCCATAGAATTTTCGCGGCGCTATATCAAAAACCAGCTTGGGAGCCTTGACTCCGCAAGCTGGTTTTTCCGTTTCGAAAACACTGCCGACCTGTCTTTAACTGCGCTCTGCCACCTTTCAGGCTCAATAAAACAGCCGGTTTACCGCGCTGAATATTCCCCTGAAGGAAGCTCTGGTGATATTGGAGCTGATCCCCACGCCGTAAGTCACTTTTCCGGTCTTCACGTCCATCAGATGGATGTAGGACGCCGCCTGGGCGCCGGAACCGGAGGTCAGCGCGTGCTCGCTGTAGTCCAGCACCCGGATCTCAATATCAAGCTCTTTCTCAAGGCCCTTCTGGATCGCGTCGATGGGGCCGTTTCCAACGCCCTCAAATGTTCTCTCAAGGCCATTGTTGGTGTAAGTCACCTTTACAAGGGTTGCAAACTCGCCGTCCTCGTTTTCCGTATCCGTGATCTGACATCGGCGGAAATGGATCGGCTCCTTGCGCTCTGTATAATTATGCCTGAACTCCTCCATGATCTGCTCCGGAGCCACCTCGCCCTGCTTCTCGGAGATCTTCTGGATCACATCGGCAAATTCCTTATGCATCCCCTTTGGCAGCTTAAACCCAAAGAAGGTATCCATGATAAACGCCACGCCGCCCTTTCCGGACTGGCTGTTGATCCGGACTACCGGCTCATACTGCCGGCCGATATCGGCTGGGTCCACGGGAAGATAGGGAACCTCCCAATACTGTCCCTGCCTCTCCTTTAAGGCAGCCATCCCCTTGTTGATGGCATCCTGGTGAGACCCTGAGAAAGCGGTAAATACCAGCTTCCCCGCGTATGGATGACGCTCCGGGATCTCCATCTTGGTGCATCGCTCATACACCTCGGCAATACTCTTGATATTCTCGATCTCAAGCTGTGGATCAATGCCCTGGGAGAACATATTGTAAGCCAGGGTCAGGATATCCACATTGCCTGTGCGCTCGCCATTGCCAAAAAGAGTTCCCTCCACCCGCTGGGCTCCGGCTAACAGGGCAAGCTCCGTGGCAGCCACGCCGGTCCCCCGGTCATTGTGAGGATGAACGCTTAAGATGATCGAATCCCGGTTTTTAAAGTGGCTGTTCATCCACTCGATCTGATCCGCGTATACATTTGGCGTGGTCATCTCCACGGTGGACGGCAGGTTTATGATAATTGGGTTCTCCGGAGTCGCGCCCCAGGTCTCCTGAACGGCTGTACAGATCTCAAGGGCATAGTCCAGCTCCGTGCCGGTAAAGCTTTCCGGCGAATACTCCAGCACCAGATCCCCGTCAAAATTTTTGGCATATTTCTTTACCATGTTGGTTCCGTCAACGGCGATCTGGGTGATCTCCTCTCTGCTCTTATGAAATACCACATCCCTCTGGAGGGTGGAGGTAGAGTTATAGATATGAACCACAACGTTTTTGATGCCCTTGATGGCTTCAAAGGTCCTCTTGATCAGATGTTCCCTGCACTGCACCAGCACCTGAACCCGCACATCGTCAGGGATCATGCGGCGCTCCACCAGCTGGCGCAGGAAGTCATACTCGATCTGGGAGGCAGCCGGAAAACCGATCTCAATCTCCTTGAAGCCCAGCTTTACCAGCATATTGAAGAATTCCATCTTCTCTTCCACTACCATAGGCTCCACAAGAGCCTGGTTGCCGTCCCGCAGATCTACGCTGCACCACACAGGGGCTTTCATGATCTGCTTAAACGGCCAGCTCCTCTCCGGAAAATCCACCACCGGCACTCTCTTATATCGCTGATAATTCAACATATTCTCTTCCTCCTTGTAATCACATTTCCAATGCTGTCCCTCTTTTTCGTGTCCGGCTTTACGCCTCCGTCATATGGCCCTGCGTCTTCATCACCTGGATCACCTGATCTACATATGCCTCGCAAGTTTCGTGGCTGGCAGCCTCCACCATGACCCGGACCACAGGCTCGGTTCCCGACTGACGCAATAAGATGCGTCCGCCCTCTCCCAGAGCCTCTGTCACCTTATCCACTTCCGCCTTCACCGCCGGGTCCTCCTGAGCCGCCTTCTTATCTTTCACCTTCACATTTTTCAGCACCTGGGGATAGATCTCCACCTCGGACGCCAGCTTTGCCAGGGGCTGCTTCTTCTCCAGAATCACCTCCATGACCTTCAGGGAAGTAAGAATACCGTCGCCTGTGGTGGCGTTCTTGCTGAAAATAATATGGCCTGACTGCTCTCCACCCAGACAATGGCCGTAGGAGGACATATTCTCATAGACATATTTATCGCCCACCGCGGTCTTTACGTAGGAGATCCCCTCCCGTTCCAGAGCCTTGTAAAGGCCGAAGTTGGACATAATGGTGGTGACTACCGTATTGTTCACCAGAGTCCCCTGCTGCTTCATGTACTTTCCGCAGATATACATGATCACGTCGCCGTCCACCACCTGGCCGTCGCCGTCCACCGCGATGCAGCGGTCCGCGTCTCCGTCATAGGCGAATCCCACATCCAGATGATTGCGCTTTACATACTCCTGCAGCACATGGATATGGGTAGAACCGCAGTCCGTATTGATATTCAGGCCGTTTGGCTCATTGTTAATCACATAGGTCTCGGCTCCCAGGGCGTCAAACACATTCTTGGCAATGGCGGAGGCGCTGCCGTTGGCACAATCCAGACCTACCCGCATATTTTTAAAGGACCGGGTGGCTATGGAGATAAGGTAGCCGATATAGCGGTTTCTTCCCGCGGCAAAATCGATGGTCCGGCCAATGGCGTCCTTTCTGGCCAGAGGGATCTCCCCCAGCTCCCCGTCCAGGTACTGCTCGATCTTCTCAATAACCGACTCCTCCAGCTTTTCGCCCCGCTCATTGATCACCTTGATCCCATTGTCATAAAATGGATTATGGCTGGCTGAGATCATGATGCCGCAGTTAAACCCTTCGGTCCGCACCACATAGGACACGCTGGGCGTGGTGGTCACATGCAAAAGATACACATCCGCCCCGGAAGCCGTCAGGCCTGCCACCAAAGAATACTCAAACATATAGCTGCTTCTTCTGGTATCCTTTCCGATCACCACCCGGCATCTGGTATCCGGCTCCTTCTGTCCGTAAAACCATCCCAGGAAACGTCCCACTTTATAAGCATGTTCTACTGTCAGATCCACATTGGCTTCTCCGCGGAAACCGTCTGTTCCAAAATATTTCCCCATCTGTTCTATCCTCCCAAATGAATTCCGTAAATAAGGTACAGTATAGCACACTGTCTCTTTATTTGCAATTTCTAATTATAACGTTTTTTCTTCCCTCCAGGCAAGTATTGTGTCCGATTACTCCATCTTTTGCTCCCCATCCGCCTCCACAGCCAGCAAAATGGTCCTTCCATCCTCCACCTGGTAGCTGCAGGTGACCAGGGTGTACAGATTTCTCACCGGCCCATCAGGCATCCGGGCATAGGGACAGGGCTTTATCATCTCCCGGACAAATGCCTGAAAATCCTCTTCATCGTGAAAAGCCGTCTTTCGCGCCCCAGGATCCTCCTGTATGTAATAGCAGGACAGCGCCTTCAAATGAATCGTCTCCTTTGGCGTATAGATCTCAAAATACGGATGCTCTCTCAAATACGCTTCATCCTCATAGCGTAGCAGATCCCGAAACATGGTCCCGTCTTTCATATTATGTCCGTAAAAGATATTGTTATATCCCCGAAGATCCCTCTGGCTTTCAAAGTCCAGAAAAATACACCCGCCGTCCGCCGTCTTCCCGCCAAAGCTTTTGTGCAGATACGCCTGGTTATCGCTGCCCTGGACAATGGGATAATTGATGTTTGTATCTGGAATCCGTATCCATCCCACGGTGTCAGGATTTATATCCCGCAGTTTCTCAAAGTCAACCGGAGAGCCGGAAACTGCCTGCCCACCGCTATCCTCCTTAGCTCCCGCCATCGGGCCTATCCTCCCAGCCAGGTCAGGCTCTGTTTTCTCCAATCCTTTCCCTTCTGTTTCCTTTACCGCTATCCTGGCCAGGCTTTCGTATTCCCTCCGGATTTTCCACCTGTCCAGAGGCTCCTTTCCAGTCTCCAGAAAACAGACGGCCGCCAGAAGAAGAAATCCTCCCGCTAACAGGCTATGTATATTTCCAGGTCTTTGTGTATGTCTTTTGCCCACTGCCTCTCCATTCTTTTTTACATATCACAAAATCACAAAAGCTCCGATTCCCGGCGGATCCGCTTCCTTCCGGTTCTCGGAGCTTCCACTTTTTACGCGCCCTCATTCATCTTCGCCAGCTTAGCCGCCTGGTCGGATGTGCTACACAAGTACCTCCTACTTTCATGTCATGCACATATGACTCTTTATAGCGCAATACAAATATACAGCCAAAACTTAACGCTATGCACATATGCAGCGATCCCCCTGTTACTTACATATTTTTCACAGCAGTCTCAAACTCCTGTTCCGTATCCACAAAGCTATACGGCTCATACTCGCCATATGCTGATGGGCGGCTGATCACTACAAGCTGAATCTTATCATACCCTACAGACCTCATAAGCTTTGTCTCAAAATCCGCCAGATGCGGCCCATGCTCTGTCTGCAGAGCCACACAGCCCAAATCACCAAATTTCTTTGCAATCAGATAACACATGCTCCAGCACCTCCTTAAACTCACTTTCGTTCTTTATCTTACCACATTCATTCGAGGGCCTTTAAGTCATCTCATTCATCTTCGCCAGCTTAGCCGCCTGGTCGGCCGCGATCAGGCTGTCTATAATCTCCTGAATATCACCGTTCATAACCGAATCAATCTTATACAGCGTCAGTTTGATCCTGTGCTCTGTCACCCGCCCCTGGGGAAAGTTATAGGTGCGGATCTTCTCCGAGCGGTCCCCTGTCCCGATCTGGCTCCTTCTCTCCTCCGCCTCAGAGTTCTGCCGCTTCTCCTGCTCCAGATCAAACAATTTGGAGCGCAGAAGCCGGAACGCCTTCTCCTTGTTCTGCAGCTGTGACTTTTCGGTCTGGCTGTAGATCACGATCCCTGTAGGTATATGGGTCAGACGCACCGCGGAATCCGTGGTGTTTACGCACTGACCGCCGTTTCCCGACGCCCGCATCACATCAATGCGGCAGTCTTTCATATCGATCTGCACATCCACCTCCTCCGCTTCCGGCATGACGGCCACCGTGGCTGTGGAAGTGTGGATGCGCCCGCCGCTCTCCGTCTCCGGCACCCGCTGTACCCGGTGAACGCCGCTTTCATATTTCAGCTTGGAGTAGGCGCCCTTTCCCGTGACCATGGCGATCACTTCCTTAAATCCGCCGATGCCGTTCTCATTTACATTGATGATCTCCACCTTCCAGTGGCAGCTCTCCGCGTAGTTTACATACATGCGGTAAAGCTCCGCGGCAAACAGGGCAGCCTCATCTCCCCCCGCCCCGGCACGGATCTCCAGGATGATGTTCTTGTCATCATTTGGGTCCTTGGGAAGAAGCAGGATCTTTAATTCCTGTTCCAGATCCTCCACCCGCTTTCTGGCGTCGGACAGCTCTTCCTTGGCAAGATCCCGCATCTCTTCGTCGCTTTCCTCCTCCAAAAGGGCAAGGCTGTCCTCAATATCCTGCTTGGACTGCTTGTACTGTTTGTAGGCATCTACCAGGGGAGCCAGATCCGCCTGCTCTTTCATAAGCCTGCGGAAACGGTTCTGATCCTCAGTCACGGAAGGGTTGTTCAATTCCAGCATCAGCTCCTCATAGTGAATCAGCATATCATCTAAACGGTCAAACATTTCTGCCTCCTTCTGCGTAAACCACCCGGTCCAGGCCAGGGGTATCTTTTACGATCCTAATATTTTCAAATCCGGCTGCCTCCAAAAGGCCCCTTACGGCCCGTCCCTGGTCATGGCCGATCTCCAGATACACACATCCCCCCGGATTCAGCCGTCCCCGTGCCTGGGCGGCGATCCTCCTGTAAAAACTTAAGCCGTCCTCATCTCCGTCCAGCGCCATTCTGGGCTCATAGTCCCGCACCTCCGGCGCCAGGCCTCTGATCACCTCAGTGGCGATGTACGGCGGATTGGCTGTTATGATGTCAAATCTTCCCTCCACACAGTCAAACAAATCCCCTTGCAGAAAACGGATCGTCCCATCCCGTCCCAAAAGCCTTTCCGCATTGTCTCTGGCCACCTTCAGAGCCTCGGCTGACAAGTCCGCGGCTGTCACGTCCTCATAGCCTCCCAGAACCGCAAGGCTGACGGCAATACATCCGGACCCGGTACACAGATCCAACACCCTCTTTTTCCGGTCCTTCTGCTCCTGCAGCACCAGCTCTGCCAGGGTCTCCGTATCCTGACGGGGGATCAGCACATGTTCATTGACCCTGAAGGTCAGTCCCATAAAATCCTGACTTCCCAATATATGCTGCAGAGGGATCCTCCGGCTTCTCTTCTTTATCATCTCACGGTAACGGTCTGTAGCCGCTTCTACCTCCCTGGTCCGCGAAAGAGGCTGCATCCGGTTCATCAGAAAATGCACCGTGTCCAGGTGAAAGGCCTCTAAAAGGAGCCTTCTGGCATCCAGATCTGCCTCCGGATCCCCGGCCCTTTCAAGGCTGGACGCGCCTTCGCCCAACAGCTGATGCAGTGTCATGCGCCCTCTTCACCTCCAAAACTGCCTTTGTTCTCCTCCAGATACGCCTTCCAGTCAAACACTGCCTCCACGGCCGCGATGGCCACCTGGATCATGGAATCGTCAGGCTCCTTGGTGGTCATGTTCTGCATCCACAGGCCGGGCTTGCTTAACACATTTACAATGGCAGAATCGCTTCTCCCCGCAAGGCGCAGAAATTCGTAGGACACCCCGGCGATAACCGGGATCAGCACGATTCGGCTTAAGATCCTGGGGACAAATCCCTCCACTCTTACCACCATAAAAAATACGATGCTTATCATCATGACAATGATGAGAAAACTGGTCCCGCACCGCTTATGCTGTTTGGAACTGGCCCTTACATTGTCCACATTAAGCTCCATGCCGTGTTCTATGCAGTTGATACATTTATGCTCAGCGCCGTGGTACATAAAAGTCCGGCGGATATCTTCCATATTAGAGATCACTTTAATGTAGATGATAAAGATGGCCAGGCGGATCACTCCCTCCAGAAACGCCATCACTGTGTCCGACTTAACAGCAGGCCGAAGAAGACTGCTGATCCCCAGAGGCAGCACCATAAAGATACCGATGGCGGCTATGACCGAGAACACCATCACCGCTGACATCAGCGCCTTTTCCATGTTTTCTCCCAGCCGGTCGTCCAGCCATTTCTCCAGGCGTCCCGGCTCCCCTTCCTCCTCATCGTCCTCGAAAAAACTGGCGGAAAACGTCAGGGTCCTCATGCCCAGGATCATGGAGTCCGCAAAATTAAATACCCCCCGCACAAAGGGCAGGGCAAGAACTTTATACTTCTCCGTCAGGCTCACATAGGTATCTTTTTTCACCTCGATCTCCCCGTCCGGCCTGCGCACGGCAGTGGCGTATTCCTGCTTATTCTTCATCATGATTCCTTCAATAACGGCCTGACCGCCAATTCCGGAATATTTCATACTCCCTCTCTTTCTCCGGCTCCCATATGGAGCTGTTCTGATAACGAAAAAATAGGTTGAGCATAAGTGTCTCCACTTAGGTCTCAACCTGTTTTTACTCACACTCTGATTACTTGCCGGCGTTAACGCCATACTTACGATTGAACTTGTCAATACGTCCGCGGGCCGCGGCGGTCTTCTGCTGACCTGTATAGAAGGAATGGCACTTGGAGCAAACCTCCACGTGGATCTCCTTCTTGGTGGAACCTGTCACAAATTCATTCCCACAGTTGCAGGTAACTTTGGCCTGGTAGTATGCCGGATGGATACCTTCTCTCATGCTTTTCACCTCTCAAATTCTTTTTATTCTATCATGACGGCTAAATAGATGGGCAAGCCGCCTGTATTGTCATTGAAACAGCTTGTTCAGTATAACATAGAATAAAAGTTAATGCAAGTCTAAAATTCCCGAAATACCTCTTAATTCAAAAATATCAGAACACCCGGATCCTCTTTGCGTTCTCGATAAATTCCCGGTTGGTCCTGGTCTTTGAGAACAGATCCAGGATCCGCTCCACAGACTCCTCCGGTTTTAAGCTGTTGGTGGCTTTCCGGATCATGTCCACAGCCTCCTTCTCCTCCGCGTTCAGAAGCAGATGGTCGTTTCTGGTGCTGGACTTTAAGATGTCGATTGCCGGGAAGATCCGCTTTTCCGAAAGCTTTCGGTCAAGGACCAGTTCCATATTGCCTGTGCCCTTAAATTCCTCGTAGATCACATCGTCCATACGGCTTCCCGTATCCACAAGCGCGGTGGCCAAAATCGTAAGGCTCCCGCCCTCCCGCATGTTCCTCGCAGCTCCGAAAAATCTCTTGGGCATGTGGAGCGCAGCCGGGTCAAGACCTCCGGAAAGGGTGCGCCCGCTGGGCGGAACCACCAGGTTGTAAGCCCTGGCAAGTCTTGTGATGCTGTCAAGGAGGATCACCACATCCCGCCCGTGTTCCACCAGACGTTTGGCCCGCTCGATGACCATCTCGGACACTCGCTTGTGCCGCTCTGCCAGTTCGTCAAAGGTGGAGTAGATCACCTCCACGTTGTCCCCGGTGACCGATTCTTTAATATCCGTAACCTCCTCAGGGCGCTCGTCGATGAGAAGGATGATTAGGTGCATATCCGGATTGTTGGTGGTGATGGCCTGGGCCACCTGTTTTAACAGGGTGGTCTTACCTGCTTTTGGCGGGGACACGATCATGCCTCTCTGCCCCTTGCCGATGGGGGACAACAGGTCCAGAACCCGCATAGCCGTGGTGTTGGCCCTGCCTCTGGTCTCCATATGAAGGCGCGAATTAGGGAAAATGGGAGTCAGATCTTCAAAATTCGGCCGCCGCTCAATAACAGCCGGCGGATAGCCGTTGATGCTGGTGACATACAGCAGGGCCGCGAACTTTTCGGTGGCTGCCTTGATCCTCCGGTTTCCTCTGATGATATCCCCGGTCTTCATGTTGAAACGGCGTATCTGGGAGGGCGCAACATACACATCGTTCTCACCGGGCAGAAAGTTCTCGCACCGGATAAATCCGAACCCGTCCGGCATAACCTCCAAAATGCCGTTGGCTTCAATGCCGCTGTCTAACTCCGGCATATCCTGGGGGCCGTCCGCGATGGGAGCCGGAGTATAGGTCTTTGTACCTGCTGCGGGCCCTGGGGGATTTGCTCCCTGCCCCTGGGCGGCGTTCTGATTTCTGATGGGTCTGGTATTTTGAGTCTGCTCCCTTGCCGGCTCCTGACGCTGGGGGGCCGGGGCTTTCTTCTGTTCTTCTGCCTCTCTCTCACAGAGCAGTTCTATGATATCACTTTTTTTCATTCCGCTGATTCCCCTGATCCCCTGGGACTTCGCGATCTCTTTTAACTCTGCTAATGGTAATGTCTGCAATTTTTCACGCATATTTCTCTCTCCTTTTTCAATAACTCAAGATTCTTTCTATTTTGTCTGGTTCTCGTTCAGGGAATGTTCCTTTGAACTAGGAATAAACGAAATGTTCTTGAACTCCAGATCGGCGGTCAAAAGACCGCCTCATCATTGTCTTCTATTATAGACCATAATCCTGGAAAAGAAAAGCTATTTTTTCAAAAAATCCATAAATTCCCGGATATTTTTCTCGTATCCCTGGTCTGACATGTGGTAAAACACTCTTCCGGCCAGATTATCCGGCAGGTACTGCTGTGTAACATAGTGGTTTGGAAAGTCATGGGGATACTGATATCCGTCTCCGTGTCCCAGCTTTTTTGCCCCCTTATAGTGTTTATCCTGGAGATGGACCGGCACAGCCATGATCTTTTCCCCCTTTACCGCCTCCATGGCCGCCCCGATAGCGGTTACCACAGAATTGCTTTTGGGGGCTGTGGCCACATAGATCGCCGCCTGGGCCAGAATGATCTGAGCTTCCGGCATCCCCACCCGCTCCACAGCCTGGGCTGCCCCCGCCGCCACCACCAGAGCCTGAGGATCAGCCATTCCCACGTCCTCGGCGGCATGGATCATGATCCTTCTGGCGATAAATTTGATATCCTCCCCCGCGTACAACATCCGGGCAAGGTAGTACACCGCCGCGTCCGGGTCAGACCCTCTCATACTCTTGATAAAGGCGGATATGGTGTCATAATGGTTGTCCCCATCCTTGTCGTAGCGCACTGCCCGCTTCTGGATACATTCCTGGGCCACATCCAGATCAATATGTATCTTCCCGTCGCTGCGCCGGTCCGTGGTCAAAATCCCCAGCTCCACCGCGTTTAATGCCGCCCTGGCATCTCCCTGGGCCATATCCGCTAAAAACTCCACGGCATCGTCGTGGATCTGGGCGTCATAGGTTCCCATGCCCCTTTCCGGGTCATACACCGCCCGCCGGATCAGCTCCTTGATATCTTCCTTTTCCAGGGCCTTCAGCTCAAAGATACGGCTTCTGGACAGAAGCGCCCCGTTGACCTCAAAATAGGGATTCTCCGTGGTCGCGCCGATGAGGATCAGGGTTCCGTCCTCCACAAAGGGAAGGAGGTAATCCTGCTGGCTTTTATTAAACCGGTGAATCTCATCCACAAACAGAATGGTCCTGCGGCTGTACATCCCCAGCGTGTCTTTTGCAGAATTGACTACCTCCTCCATGTCCTTTTTTCCCGCCACCGTGGCGTTGATCTGTTTAAAATCCGCTTTGGTGGTGTTGGCTATGACTTTTGCCAGAGTCGTCTTCCCGGTTCCCGGAGGGCCGTAGAAGATGACGGAGCCCAGCTTGTCCGCCTTGATCGCCCTGTAAAGCAGCTTATCTTTTCCTATGATGTGCTTTTGCCCCACCACCTCATCCAGGGACGTGGGCCGCATCCTGGATGCCAGAGGCGATTCCCGCTCCATGGTACTGCTCCTCATAAAGTCAAATAAATTCATGTCCGCCATGTCTTATCTTTCACTCCTACTCTGCTGCCTTTGCAACCTGCAGCCTCAATCGATCAACAGTTCATCTACCGTAACAAAATTATAGCCTTCCGCGGATAACGTGTCAATGACTTCCAACGCCGCTTCCACGGATGTATCGTAGACATCGTGAAGCAGGATGATGCTGCCGTCCTCCGCGTGGCTGACGATATGGCGGACGATCCGATTTTTGTTCTGTGTCTTCCAGTCCAGGGGATCTATGCTCCACAGGACCACCCGCATAGGCACCATGCCTTCCAGCTCCTCGCTCCAGGACCCAAAAGGCGGGCGGACGTACACAGGTGTTTCCCCGGTTATGCGCTCTATCATCTCATTGGTCCTGTTGATCTGGTCGCAGGCTTGCTTTGTCTGCTCTCTGGTCAGCTGCATATGATTTTGACTGTGGTTGCCGATCAGATGGCCGTCCTCCTTCATCTGGCGGATAATATCCTCATTGCCGTCGATGTTTTGTCCGATAAGAAAAAACGTGGCGTGGACCCCCCGCTTGCGGAGGCCTTCCAGAAGCTTTGGCGTATAGATCTTGTGAGGGCCGTCGTCAAAAGTCAGAGCAATATATTTTTCCTCTTTTCGCTCCACATTTTCCTCAGGCGCGCTTACCACTGTTATGGGGCGCTGCGGGTTTCCGGACGCCGGGTATGACCCCATAAAAAAATCCGCTGCCAGGAACACTCCCGCCATTCCCCATGCTGCCAAAGCTATTTTCCCCTTAAACCCCATTTTATTTCCAGCAGCCACATTATCACCCTGCCTGTAAGTCCGCAATTACCCTATTATATGTTTTTTTTCCTGATTTTAGCCCTCTTTAGGAGCTTAAGAATGAATTGAGTAAGCAAAGGGGGCGAGGGATGTCGCGGGGCCAGGCAGAGAAGGAGAGATGTCCCGTCCCTCCCTGGCCTACGACTAAATTCGCCTTTGCTCACTCAATTATCCCCATTTACCCGGGCCAAGGGAATAAAAACGGCAGAGGAATCCGTCCATTGACAGAAACCTCCACCGTTTTTATGGGGTATTCGCTGTTCATTCTGGTTCAGGACAGCAGCGGGGCCAGGCACCCCTGACCCCGGCTGCGCCTAAACCGTCCGACAGCCCTTCTCCTCAGCTCAGCACCGCGTCATAAGCCTTGCCCATGCCATCATTCTTTATCATCTCATACCACTTGGTCACTTCCGGAAGCATATCCCTCAGATCCTGACCCCAATACTCGGTCTTTGCCAGAATCTCTTCTACAGAGGCGTCCTTCATAAACTTCATGATCTCCTCCCCGTCGTTGGCCGCGTCTGTGCGATAGAACGCGATCAACGCTGCCAGAGAGAAGGTAAGTCCCTGAGGATATTTGCCAAACTCCTCTTTGTACTCCAAAATCGTCGGAAGCACTCTCGCTTTAAACTTGGACACGGAGTTTAAAGCAATGGACAGCAGCAGATGCCTGATAAACGGATTAGAGAAACGCTCCAGCACCGCCGCGCCAAACTTACGGTTGTCCTCATTATCCCCAATGGTGGGAATGATCTCATCAAAGATACACTTCTTGAGAAGCGCGGACACATTCTCGTCTTTCAGGCATTCTCCTACCGTCTCCAGACCGTACAGGTGGGCCCCCAATACCATGGATGTGTGAGCGCCGTTTAAGATCCTCACTTTTCTCTTCTTGTACGGGTCCACATTGTCGGTCCAAATCACGTTAAAGCCTGCTTTCTGCAGAGGCAGCTCATCCTCGTGGCTGCCCTGGATCACCCACAGATGGAAGATCTCCGCAGTGTCCATCATGTTGTCCGTCTCGCCCACGCGCTTGCACAGAGCCTCATGCTCGTCTCTGGGGAATCCGGTGACGATGCGGTCCACCAGTGTAGAGCAGAAATCATTATCCTCCCTCAGCCATGTCTTAAATTCCTCGCCCAGCTGCCACAGATCAGCATATTTCAGACAGCACTTCTCCAGCTCTTCCCCATTATGGTCGATCAGCTCGCAGGACAAAATGATAAAGCCCTTTAAGCCCAGCTTATATCTCTTGTACAGCAGCTGAGTCAGCTTGCCGGGAAAACTTTTGGCCGGAGCGTCGTCAAACCGGTTCTCCGGAACAAACTCAATGCCCGCTTCTGTAGTGTTGGACACGATAAAGCGAAAATCAGGGTTCTCTGCCAGAGCCATATAGCCTTCACTGTCTGTATAAGGATTCACGCATCTGGAAATCACATTGATGTGGGTGTGCTCATCAACCACCTTTCCGTTATCAATCCCTCTCAGGAACAGGTTGTACTCACAGCCCTGCTTTTCAAGCATCTCGCACATCCCCCGCTCAATAGGCTGCACCACTACCACGGAACCGTCAAACAGATCCTGGTCTCTCATCTTCTGAAAAAAGTAATCTACAAACCCTCTTAAAAAACCGCCCTCGCCAAACTGGATCACTGTCTCTTTTACATTGCTCATCGCCTGGGAACCTCCATAAACAATATTTGTAAGCACTTACATTCTCAATATCTTTACTATACAACATTTACGTGTACTTTGCAAGTCCTTTTCTGAAAGCGCTTACATTTTTCTTTTGAAAATTTTTTTCATTCTGCTCTTGACTTTTTCCCACTTCGGTGCTATAGTTAGGATGTATTTCGAATGAGCTCTTGATTCACATATTTTTGTAAGTCATTTGTCATCAAATGATTTACAAAAATATGTGATTTTTTGTTTATTTAAAATGCAATAATATAAAGGAGGTACCATCATGAATAAAGGTACAGTTAAGTGGTTCAATGCAACAAAAGGTTATGGCTTCATTACAAACGACGAAACTGGGGAAGAAGTATTCGTTCATTTTTCCGGTATCGTTGCAGACGGCTACAAGACTCTCGAAGATGGTCAGAAAGTGACCTTTGACATGGCAGAGGGTAACCGGGGAATGCAGGCAGTGAATGTCTGTGTCGTAAAGTAATTCAGCTTCAGGCATCACACGTTTCAAAGGCAATTCAGTTTCAGGAACTCGATTATATGGTAATGTAAAAAAGGCGGATATTTCCCGAAAGGGAGATCCGCCTTTTTTATGCGCAGGTTTGGCGGCAGGAATGGACAAGCGCATTCCCCTGCCGGGTTTTGAACAGACCTGCGCATCGGATTTTGAACGCAAAAATCCCGGAAACCTGCAACAGGATTCCGGGATTGAAAAAATCGGTACAGGATTACTTCAAAGTAACCTTTGCGCCCTCTGCCTCCAGCTTGGTCTTCAGCTCTTCTGCCTCTTCCTTGGAAACGCCGGTCTTTACTGCCTTTGGCGCGCTGTCTACTACTTCTTTTGCTTCCTTTAAGCCAAGGCCTGTAGCCTCGCGTACCACCTTGATCACCTTAACCTTGTTAGGACCAACCTCTGTCAGCTCTACGTCGAACTCGGTCTTCTCTTCCTCTACAGGGCCTGCCGCGCCTGCTGCCGCAACCACTACGCCTGCTGCCGCGGATACGCCGAACTCTTCCTCACATGCTTTTACTAAGTCGTTCAGCTCTAATACAGATAACTCTTTGATCGCTTCGATAAACTCTGCAGTTGTCAACTTTGCCATGATAATATACCTCCGTGTATGATTTTATTCTTTCTTGGTTTTTAGGATAATTCGACTCCATCCAGCCGTCAAACAGCCGGCCATAGGGTCCTCTTTAAGAGGATCAGGCTTCTGCCTTTGCCTCTGCGATCTGATTCAGAACGCGGGCCAGGTTGGTGATCGGAGACTGAATGCTTCCAAGGAGCTTTCCGAGAAGTTCCTCTCTGGACGGGATGGTGGCAATCACCTGCATCCCCTTGGCATCGTAATAGGTATCTTCCACGATACCGCCTTTGATCTCCAGCTTTGGTGCTGTCTTCGCGAAGTTCGCGATGATCCTTGCCGGCGCCGTAGCGTCTGTCTTGGATACAGCTAAAGCTGTAGGCCCTTCCAGGTTCGGCTCCAGAGCCTCAAAGGGCGTTCCCTTAGCGGCAAACCGGATCATGGTGTTCTTGTACACTTTGTAAGTGATCCCGGCTTCCCTCAGCTGCTTACGCAGAACCGTGTCCTGCTCAACAGTCAGACCGCGGTAATCAACCACCACAGCGGTCTGCGCGCCGTCTAAAAGATCGGAAATCTCAGCAATAACAGGCTGCTTTAATTCAACTTTTGCCATGAATGTTCTACCTCCTTCTTTTATTCCTTGTATTGAGGTCCGAATAAATGCAATATAAAAAGCCTCTCTGCCATAGACATAAGAGGCCTTAAGATCACAGATGTGAATCTTGTACATATCCCTCGGCAGGCGGCTGCCCTTTATGTCCTCGCGGACACCTGCTGTCTTCGGCAATCAATACTGGGTATGCAACCGGCCTTAACGGCCTGATGCATGGAAGCACCCTTAGGTGCTTCCATAATATAACATAGATCTATAGGGATTGTCAACAAAAAAGTAAAACCTTTCCCTCATCAGCCCATAAGCTTGGCTACGTTTAATTTTACGCCTGGGCCCATGGTGGAACTTAAAGCAACGCTCTTAAGGTATACGCCTTTTAAGGTGCTTGGTTTTGCCTTGATGATGGCATCCATAAGCGTCTGGAAGTTGTCCGCCAACTGCTCTTCTGTGAAAGAAGCTTTTCCTACTGGCACGTGGATAATGTTGGTTCTGTCAAGTCTGTACTCAATCTTACCTGCTTTGATCTCGTTGATCGCTTTGGTCACATCCATGGTTACGGTTCCGGCTTTCGGGTTCGGCATCAGGCCTTTGGGACCCAGCACGCGGCCTAAACGGCCTACAACGCCCATCATGTCCGGTGTTGCCACTACAACGTCGAAATCCAGCCATCCCTCGTTCTGGATCTTGGGGATCAGTTCCTCGGCTCCTACGTAGTCAGCTCCGGCTGCCTCCGCCTCGTCGGCCTTGGCGCCTTTGGCGAATACCAGGATCCTTACGGTCTTGCCGGTTCCGTGAGGCAGAACTACCGCTCCACGGATCTGCTGGTCCGCGTGACGCCCATCACAACCGGTTCTGATATGGACTTCAACGGTTTCATCAAATTTTGCGGCTGCAGCTTTCTTTACCAGCGCGATAGCGTCTGCTGCGTCATAAAGAGTAGCGCGGTCTACTAATTTGGCCGCCTCTACATATCTCTTTCCTCTTTTCATTTTCATAACCTCCTAGTGGTATTGTCGGGGATTGCCCTCCCACGGTCTGGGTGTGTCCGGTTTACTCTTCAACGGTGATTCCCATGCTTCTTGCCGTACCTGCGATCATGCTCATGGCAGCCTCAAGGCTTGCCGCGTTGAGATCAGGCATCTTAAGCTCCGCGATCTTCTGAAGCTCCGCTTTGGGAATGGTAGCTACCTTTGCCTTGTTAGGAGTGGCAGAACCGGATTTGATCTTGCAGGCTTTCTTAAGCAGCACTGCCGCCGGCGGAGTCTTGGTGATGAAGCTGAAGCTTCTGTCCGCGTACACGGTGATCACTACAGGGATGATCATATCGCCCTGGTCAGCAGTCCTTGCGTTGAACTCCTTGGTGAACTGTACGATGTTAACGCCGTGCTGTCCAAGAGCCGGACCTACTGGCGGAGCCGGTGTAGCCTTTCCTGCCGGAATCTGCAATTTAATATAACCTGTTACTTTCTTTGCCATAATTAGGCACCTCCTAAATAATGTGGTATTGTCGGGGGATGTCCCTCCCACTTGCTGCTTTCAGTTACATCTTTTTCACTTCTTTAAAGCCAAGTTCTACCGGCGTCTCACGTCCAACGAACATCTCAACGCTGATGGTCACGGTCTTCTTCGTCTCATTGATGGACTTGATGGCGCCAACGGTATCTTTCCACGCCCCGGCAGTTACCACTACCATGTCGCCCACCTCAAAGTCTACCACCACCTCGGGGATCTTGAAGTTAAGGCTGGCCATCTCCTCCACAGACAGGGGAACGGGCTTGGAGCCGGGGCCGACGAACCCTGTAACGCCGCGGGTGTTGCGCACCACGTACCAGGTGTCGTCGTTCATGACCATGTTGATGAGCACATAGCCGGGAAACAGCTTTTTGTCCGCCGCTTTCTCCACTCCGTTCTTTATCTCCACCACTGCCTGCATGGGGACCGCCACCTCCAGGATCTGATCCTGCAGATTCCGGTTCTCAATGGTCTTCTCGATATCGACCTTTACCTTGTTTTCATAGCCTGAATAGGTATGGACCACATACCAGTTTGCCTCTGCCATACGTTCACCTTTGCCCTTATAAAATAAAACTAAGACCGAACTTTATGATCAAATCCAGAAGTGCGATGATCAAGCCAAGGGCCACGGAACAGGCGACCACCACGGCGGTCTCTCTGCCCACAGTCTCCCTGGTAGGCCAGATAACTTTGCCAAACTCGACTTTTAAACCTTTGAAAAAGCTTTTTTTCTCTTTCTCTTTGCTTGCTGTTTCTGCCATATCTTCACATCCTTTACTAAGCCTGATTACTTGGTTTCTTTGTGCAAAGTGTGTGTTTTGCAGAATCTGCAGTACTTTTTCGTCTCCATTCTGTCAGGATGGGTCTTCTTATCCTTCGTCATGTTATAATTACGTTGTTTGCATTCCGTACATGCCAGTGTAATCCTTGTGCGCACGACTTCCACCTCCACTTTCAAATTCGTTGTTTTCGCGGTCTTTCTTTTTGGACAAGAATAAATTTGAGCATAAAAAAAAGACCTCTTATCTTCCATTCGCTCTGTCACTATATCATAGATGGAGGGAAACGTCAATGATTTTTTTCGAATTAGCTGTTATGTGTCAGCTGTTATGACCTATACATAAAGTCAGACCATAGACTTTTTTCACTCCCATAGCCTTTAACGCCTGAGCGCAGGCTTCCAGGGTGCTTCCGGTGGTGTAGATGTCGTCTACCAGAAGGACCGTCCTTACTTCCGGAGGAAGGTTCCCGGGGACGAAAGCCTGGCGAAGGTTTTTTAGGCGCTCCTGCTGGTTCAGCTGCTTCTGCGGAAGCGTTTTTTTGGCTCTCCTTAAGGCTTTGGGGAACACGGGAATCTCCAGCTGTGTTCCTATGCGCCGCGCCAGAAGTTCCGCCTGGTTAAAGCCCCTGGCGCGCATACGGGTAGGGTGAATCGGAACCGGGACAATGGCGTCCGGGGACAGGCGCCGGATGGTTTTGGCAAACCTCCGGCACGCGGCCTGGCTGTAAAAATCCAGGTACTCTCTCCTGCCCTTATATTTTATGGCTGACATGGAACGGCTTGCCGCGGAATTGTAATTGAGGAGAGCAAAATTCTGCTCAAAGGTTTTTGGGGTCCTGGCACAGTCGCGGCAATACTCCATCTGCCTGCTCTCCACCTCTTTTCCGCATTTTTTGCAGACAGGCTGTCTCACCGGGGAAAGTTCTCCCACGCAGCCGGGGCAGATCAGTTCCCCGAAAGGCTGCGCAATATCCCCGCACACCGGGCAGCGGCGGGGGAAGAACAGGTTTATAATATATTCTTTTATGTTTTCCACTGTAAACTCCATATCTTGTTTCTGTCAAAACATCTGGCAGGCCGGATTCGGCGCAGCCGCCGTGCTGCTCTTAACGTTACTGTCCACTCCTGTCAGGCGCCACGCCGCTTGGCATGGGGGATGGGCGTAATGGCAGCGAACAGTTACCTCTTAACAGATCTCCCGGATCCTCTCATACAGCCCGCAGTACCGTCTCTGCTCCACCGTGTTATCTGCCATGGACCGAAACATCTCCGGCAGGCCAACCAGACACACGCAGGCTCTGGCCCTGGTCACCGCCGTGTAAAGGAGATTTTTCGTCATCAGCATCCTGGGGCCGCTGTGGACAGGTATGATCACCGCCGGATACTCGCTCCCCTGGGATTTGTGGATGGTGATGGCGTAGGCCAGCTCCAGCTCTTCCAGCTGCTTTAAACTGTACTCCACCATTTTCCCCTCATCAAATTCCACGGTCAGAGTCTCCGCAAACAGATTGATCTCACGGATGACGCCCATGTCCCCGTTAAACACCCCCATACCTGTCTCCAGGGGCATTCCGTACTTTGTGCGGGTCTCCCATGGGATCTGGTAGTTGTTCTTGATCTGCATCACCTTGTCCCCCAGGCGGAAAATATTCCCGCCGGTTTCCTTCTCCGGTTTTTCCTTGTCCGGAGGATTCAGAAACGACTGCAGCACCGAGTTTAACCGCTCCACCCCTAAGGCGCCCTTGCGCATGGGGGTCATGATCTGGATATCCAGAGGTTTCGCGTTAACATAGCCGGGAAGCTTGCGGGTCATAAGGGTCAGCATGGCCTTTATGATGGAATCAGGATCGTCCTGCTTTATGAACAGGAAATCCCGGCTGCGCTTTGCCAGGTTCACCGGTTCCCCGGCATGGATCCGGTGAGCGTTGACGATGATATCACTCTGGGCGGCCTGGCGGAAAATACGGGTCAGTTCCACCACGTTAAACGCGCCGGAGCGGATCATATCCTTTAATACATTGCCCGGCCCCACAGAGGGAAGCTGGTTCACATCTCCCACCAGGATCAGCCTTGTACCCACAGTAACTGCCTTTAACAGAGACTGCATCAGGTGAATGTCCACCATGGACATCTCGTCTATGATAATGATATCTCCCTCAAGAGGATTCTCTTCATTCCGCTGAAACCGGGTGCTGACGATCCCGCCCTCAGCAGGGACTCCGCTTAACTCCAGCAGCCGGTGAATGGTCTTTGCCTCATATCCCGTGGCCTCGGTCATACGCTTTGCCGCCCGGCCTGTGGGAGCCGCCAAAAGGATCTCCATGCCCTCGGCCTCAAAATAGCGGATAATGGTATTGATGGTAGTGGTCTTTCCTGTACCCGGTCCTCCTGTTATAATAAGAAGCCCGCTGTTGACCGCCTCGGCCACCGCCTGAACCTGCAGAGGATCCAGCTCCATCTTTTCCTTCTCCTGGATCCGCAAAAGCCGCTCCTGTATGTTCTCGCCGGATTCATGGCCTTTGATGTTCAAGTCGTGGAGCATCCGGGCCACATTCAGCTCCATATAATAATACACAGCCGCGTATACATGGAGCTCCTCATCCTGGTCAGGATCCGAGGCTTTCCTTTTTATCACCAGGCGCTTCTCCATCTGCATATCCATGAGATACGGTTCTATCCGATCCGGATCTACTTTTAAAAGCTCTGCCGCCTGGCCGAACAGATCTTTTTTGGGCAGGTACGTATGGCCCTGGGCAGCTGCCTGAAACAGGGTGTAGAGGATCCCCGCTTTAATACGGTAGTCCGAGTCAGCCACGATCCCCACTTTGCGGGCGATATCGTCGGCCATCTTAAATCCCACCCCCGCTATGTCGTCGGCCAGACGGTAGGGGTTCTCCTTGATGATCCCGTACATCCTGTCGCCGTACTCTTTATAGATCTTGGCCGACAGGTTCATGGAAACACCGTACTGCTGGAGAAACATCATGGCCTGGCGCATCCCCTTTTTGGCTTCCATCTGGCTGGCTATGGACATAGCCAGCTTCTCGCTGACCCCTTTTATCTCCGCTAAACGCTCCGGCTCCTCTTCTATGATCCGAAAGGTATCTGCCTTAAACCGGCGGACGATCCTGGCTGCCAGGGCCGCCTTCACGCCCTTAATGGCCCCGGAGCCCAGATACCGCTCCATGGCCTGGCTGTCCTCCGGGGTTTTTATGGTGTAAGTCTCCACCTGCAGCTGTTCCCCGTAGACCGGATGTTCGGTCATAGTACCCACAGCCTCGATCATCTCGCCTTCGCCTATGTACGGAAATGTGCCCACAAGCACATATTCCTCCCCGCCTGCGGACACATCCAGCACACTGTAGCCATTATCCTCGTTGCGATATTTTATTTTCTCCACAAATCCAGTTACTGCTGCCATGGTTCTACGCTCTAAAAGTCTCTCTTTGGATCTCCGCCGTGGGAGAACTCAATGAATTTTCCGGTTCCGATGGCAACGGCTGTCAGAGGCTCCTCCGCGATCATGGTGCCGATGCCTGTCCTCTCTTCGATAAGGGCGTCCAGGCCGCTTAGCAGCGATCCCCCTCCTGTCAGCACGATCCCCCGGTCAAAAATGTCCGCTGCCAGCTCCGGCGGAGTCCTCTCTAAGACATTGTGTACCGCGTCCACGATCTGCATGGCAGGCTCCCGCAGCGCCTCCAAAGTCTCGTCAGAAGTGACCACAATGGTCTTTGGAAGTCCGGTGACCAGATTTCTTCCTCTCACCTCCATAGTGAGAACCTCAGGCCGCTTGTAGGCCGCGCCGATATTGATCTTGATCTCCTCTGCCGTCCGCTCGCCGATGAGAAGATTGTGTTTCTTCCTCATATACCGGACCAGGGCCTCGTCAAAATCGTCCCCCGCCACTTTTATGGATGTGCTCACCACAGGGCCGCCCAGGGAGATGACGGCAATGTCCGCAGTCCCCCCACCGATATCCACAATCATGTTGCCGCACGCCTTGGAGATGTCGATCCCCGCCCCGATGGCCGCTGCCACCGGCTCCTCTATGATGGAAACGTCCCTGGCTCCGGCCTGGTAGGTGGCGTCCTCCACAGCCTTGCGTTCCACCTCCGTGGCTCCGCTTGGTATGCATACCGCGATCCTGGGCTTTCTAAGGGCTTTTCTGCCAACGGCTTTTGTTATAAAATATTTTAACATCTTCTCTGTTACGGTGTAATCAGAGATCACCCCCTGCCTCAAGGGTCTGATCGCCACGATATTGCCCGGGGTCCTTCCTATCATAAGGCGGGCTTCCTCTCCAAAGGTGATGATCTTGCTGCTGTCCCTGTCAATGGCCACCACGGAAGGCTCCTTCAGCACCACGCCTTTTCCTTTAATATATACAAGAATACTGGCTGTCCCCAAATCGATCCCAATGTCATTTGACATCAACATACTGTCTGCTTCCTCCTGTCTTACCGGATTTATAAATCCCCTGCGGGCTTGTCCCGGGGTCTTTTTTCTATGGATAAGCCCCCTTTTTCCTGTCCAAAGGGCGCTTTTATGCATATGATTCCACTTTGTCGGTTTTATTATATACAATATCCCATGGTTTTTAAAGGTTTTTTTTTATTTTATTTTTTTTATCTTTATTTTATCCCAGGTACACACTTTGGTCACAATTTTCTTATATACTCTAAGTACGTTATCCGAAAGGGTAACGGGCCTTTGTTTCAAGTAAACCACTTGAAATCACAAAGCTTTTTCATACTCATACCTGTCAGGGGCAACCCTGACAGGCCCCCCTAAAACAATTTCCTAAAATATACCTACCATTCCCTAATGAAGACGGCTCTGGAGCGACAGGGCCGTTTTTCATTCCTTTTGGGGAACTAAAGAGGAACTAAAGAACGATTTCCTGCGCAAATGTCAAAATATATTGGGGTTTGGGTAATATCTTCTTTTTGCCCTGGTCATAATACGCATAAAAAGGATCGCGTAATCTCAAACACTCAGGAGGTTTTTTATGTACACATATCCATGGTATCATTGGATCGCCTTTTTCTATATCTACTGTTTTTTCGGCTGGATCTTTGAATCCGCTTACGTATCTCTGAAAAAAGGCTGTCTGGTCAACCGGGGATTTCTCCGCCTGCCCATGCTCCCCTTATATGGCACCGGCGCTGTTATGATGCTGTGGGTGTCTCTGCCTGTAAAGGACAGCCTGATTCTGGTGTATCTTTCCGGGGTTGTGGCTGCCACTGCACTGGAATATGTGACGGGATACATGATGGAGCGGCTGTTTAAAATGAAATACTGGGATTACAGCAATCAGAGATTTCAGATCAACGGGTATATCTGCCTTACCTCCTCCATTGCCTGGGGATTTTTGACGATCTTTTTGACGGAAGTGATACACAGGCCTATTGCCGCTTTTATTCTGAATATGGACCCGTTTCTGGAATTTTTTATTTTAGCGGTTGTCAGCGTTGTGTTTGTGTTGGATGTCGTGCAGTCCACCAGAGAAGCTCTGGCCCTGGGACAGGCTCTGGAAGCCATGACCAGGATGAAAGGACAGCTGGATGAGATGCAGCTGCAGCTGGCGCTTTTGAGGGCAGAGGCTGCCCAGAAACTGGAAGATATGAAGAGCGACGCCCGCATGCAGGCGGCAGAGCTTAGAAATGACGCCCATATGCTTGCGCGGGAGTTGAAAAGCGACGCGTGGCTTCGGGTTGAGGAATTAAGAAGCGAGACAGCCCTTCTCGCCACAGAACTGCGGGACGCGACCCGCCAAAAGGCCGCGGAATTTAAGGAAGATACCGCTCACATGACTTCCCTCTTAAAAGACAGCGTACACCTGCCGGCAGGCAAGTGGGAGGAATGTCCGAAAGAGTCCCTGCCGGCAGACAGCGAAACTGACAGGCAAAAAGCCTGCCAGACGCCTCTGGCCTCAGTTGAGGAAGCCGCCTTTTCACAGTTATCATCAGGACCTGACCTGGAGCATATGCCCCACCCCGGACTTTCGGAGCGGATACAGGCCCAGTCGGAGCGCGTCCAGGCACTCCTGGAATCCCGCAGAAAATTGTACGCCAAGATGTCCTTCTACCGCAGAGGACTTCTAAAAGGCAACCCCACGGCATCCTCCAGAAAGTTTGGGGAGGCTTTAAAGGAGCTGCGGGATATGGCGGATAGAGGATCCCATGACCGCTGATCTGCTCTAGCGCAACGATGTATTAGATCTTCCATCTTTTGTACAGCATATCCGGTACTTTTTGGATCTGCTCAAAGACCTTTGTTATACAGGAACTCCCCAGCACAAGGCAGGCCCACACTGCCAGCACAATGACAAACACCACGTTTCTCCGATACGCGGATGTGATGATCTCATAAAATCCCCAATACTGCATCATATCCCTGAGAAGCCGGTGGAGGATATAGACCTGCAGGGTCCTCTGCCCTAAAAAAGTCCACCTTCTTCGGCTTCTGGGGATCACTGCCATCAGCCCCAGGATCATGATCCACGCCCATAGATAGCACACAGCCCTTACAGGCCCGCCCCACGCATACATTTCCGGAGCCAGCTTTCGGTAGTTCATTCCATACACAATCCTTCCGACAGGCTCCAAAAACCGGTCCGTTCCCAGAGCCGTAACCACGGCCAGAGCGATCCCTCCTGCCACAAACAGCCACTGATATCTGCTGTCCAGGTATCTCTCCACCTGCTCCCTCTTCCAGTAATATCCGCCATAAAAGAACGGGGCAAACGACAAAGTCCTGCTCATGGCCAGCGTATCCCCTAAAGAATCCTGATACCCGCCCAGAATCCCAAGGCACAGGCAGAGGCCCATGACCACCACAGGTTTTAAACCTGTCAGACAGGGAATGGAGAGATACCACCAGACCAGAGCCAAAAGATACCATGGCGCGCCATTCTCATGAAAAAAGTCTATATGTCCTGTTACCGGCTGGCCTGCCGCCAGATTTTCCGTTACGTGAACCGCCATCTCAAAGAGAATATACAGCCAAACAAGCCGTATGACCTTGTCCGTCCGATAGTTTCCCCGCCTGTAAACGCTTTTGGCAAAATATCCGGACATCAGGGCGAACATGGGCATGTGAAACAGATAGATGATATGGATCAGGCTGCCCACAAACCTTGTCCGCTCCATAGGCAGTAAAAAGTGCCCGATCACCACAAGCGTGATCAAGGCACCCTTCACATTATCAAAATAATGATCTCGTTCCATTATCCCTCTCTGTTAAGCCTACAGCATGGAGTCAACCATAGCCTGTACAGCCTCTCCGAAGGCTTTTGACTTGGCGTCCGCGTCTTCCAGGGATGCCCCTTTTACTCCATAGTAGAATTTGATCTTGGGCTCGGTTCCGGAAGGTCTCACGCACATCCAGGCCCCGTCGTTCATATCATAGTAGAGAACGTTGGAGGCGGGAAGGCCTGTGGGCTTTACTTCTCCGGTGGCCATATCCTTGACGGTATCAAGCTGGTAGTCTCTGGCTGACACGACCTGGTAATCTCCCACCTTCGCCGGGGTGTTATTTCGCAGGGTATCCATGATGTTCTGAATCTTTGCCAGGCCCTCGATGCCCTTTAAGCCGATGGACTTCACGGCGTCTTTGTAATATCCGTACTTGTCGTACATCGCCACCATGGCATCCCACAGGGTCATGTTCTTGGTCTTGTAGTACGCGGCGGCCTCACACAGAGCCACGCTGGCGGACACGGCGTCCTTGTCCCTGGCATAGGTTCCGATGAGACATCCGTAGCTCTCCTCCAGGCCGAACATATAGTGTCCCTTGCCGGTGTTCTCCTCCTTCAGGATCTGCTGTCCGATCCACTTAAAGCCTGTCAGGCACTCCACCAGCTTACAGTTGTAGCCTGCCGCGACCGCGTCCACCAGGTTGGTGGTAACGATGGACTTCACCACCTCGCCGTCCTCCGGAATCAGGTTCTTGGCCGCTTTCTGGCTCAGCACGTACTCACAGAGCAGGGAACCGGACATGTTGCCGGTCAGGGGTATGTAGCTGCCGGACTTGCTGTCCTTTACGTAAACGCCCAGACGGTCCGCATCCGGGTCTGTGGCCAGAACCAGGTCCGCGTCCAGCTCTTTGGCCATACCAAGGCCAAGGGTAAAGGCCTCCTCTGCCTCCGGGTTTGGATAGCTTACGGTGGGGAACTCGCCGTCAGGCAGCTCCTGCTGGGGAACCACATACACATGCTCAAAGCCGATCTCCTTCAGCACTCTCCTCACCGGGATGTTGCCGGTTCCGTGAAGGGGGGTGTAGACGATCTTGATGCTGTCCTGCATCTTGTCAATGGCTTCCTGGTTCACCACCTGGGCTTTCACATTGGCAATGTATTTGTCGTCGATCTCGGCGCCGATGACCTTATAGAGGCCTGCGGCCTTTGCGTCGGAAGCGGTCATGGTCTTTACGGTGGACAGATCCTCAATGGCCAGAACCTCCTCTGTCACGCCCTTGTCGTGAGGCGGCGTAAACTGGGCGCCGTCCTCCCAGTATACCTTGTATCCGTTGTACTCCGGCGGGTTGTGGCTGGCAGTCACGTTGATGCCGGCGATGCAGCCCAGCTCACGGACCGCGAAGGACAGCTCCGGAGTGGGGCGCAGGCTCTCGAACTTGTATGCCATGATGCCGTTGGCAGCCAGAGTCCTGGCAGCCTCGTCCGCGAACTCCGGAGACATGCGCCGGGAATCGTAGGCGATCGCCACGCCCTTGTTCTGGCCGCCCTGCTTGATAATGTAGTTTGCAAGGCCCTGGGTGGCTCTGCGCACTACGTAGATGTTCATGCGGTTGATACCTGCTCCGATGATCCCACGAAGTCCGGCTGTTCCAAATTCCAGATCCATATAAAAACGCTCTTTAATCTCGTTCTCATCCCCCGCGATGGCACGAAGCTCTTCCTTGGTCGCCTGGTCAAAATACGGATTGGCCAGCCATTCTTCGTAGATTTTCTTGTAATCCTTCATGATGTAACTCTCCCTTCGTTTTTGCTGTAGTCTATTATACTTCAAAACCTGGAAAAAGGGAAGATACATAATAGGAAAGATTCTCATTTTATTACGGCCAGGAAGCGGTTTCTCTCCGCGGTCTGCCCGGCCAGGTTCTTAAGTTTTTCCATGTTTCTGTCAGGAATCCACGCCTTGTTGGCGTTCATGTAAAAATTAATCTGTTTCCAGTATTTTTCCGGGTACAGAAACAGATAGTAAAGGCTTTCTCTGTCCCGGCTTGTCAGGGGCATAACCTTGTCGTAGGCCGAAAGCATCTCCTGGCCCAGAGACGGGCTCCACTCATGCTTTTCCATGACTTTTCTCATAAAGTGGTACAGATCTCTCATCTGGTCCCCCAGGTGCATCTTGTGGTACTCGATGACAGCTCCCTTAAGGCCCGGCGCTTCCGCCTCCTGAACAAACAACACATGGTGCTGGTCTAAGTCTCCGTGGCACAAAAAGGGGGCGCGCGTCTCGTCTTCTCTCTCCAGCCGCGCCATTCCTTCCCCGGCTTCCCTGGCCTGCTGGTAGAACAGGGAAAAATTGCTCAGGGCGCACCTTTCGAAATCGGTTTTTCTCTTCTTGTTTTTCATGTAGTTTCTGGCCCGCCGCAGCTCCTGGCTGCGCCGCTCCATCTCTCTAGTGGCGGTCTCCACCACGATGGAACCTAAGTTCCACTCTTCCTGGCTTTCCACCTTTTTCAGAATCTGGTGGAGAACGGCGATCTTGCCTATGGCCTCCTTAATCTCTTTGTGGTCCCTGATGTTGCACTCCCGGCCGGTGTACCAGTGCTTTAACGTGTGTCTGGTGCCGTCCTCGGACAGGGAGATCAGCTCTCCCTGCGCGGTCCTGATATAATCGTCAACCAGGAGCAGACCGGACTTTCTGACCTGTCCCAAAACCTGAGTCTCAAATTCCAGGCGTTTCATTGTTCCGCGGTACTCCTGCAAAAGCATGGTTCCCTGGCTGGTCTCGCATATCCATCCGCTGCGCCCTTTGCGCACGCTGTCCGCAGTCAGGTCGTACTGCGCCAAAGCTTCCAAATGTCTCTCGTTCACATCCACCCCTCCAAACGCCCTCTTTGTAGCTACTTCTAGGGTATGAGGGGGCGGGACGGATTATGTTGACTTTTTTCAGATTTTGCTCTCTGCGTTTTAAAGAAAGCCCGCCGCTTCAAGTTCTGCAATAAGCGTTTCCTGCCTGTTCTTTTCAGGGTCTTTTAGCACCAGATCCAGCAGCATCTTTAAGGCCTGTCCCATGACTTTTCCCGGCTTCATCCCATAACGTATCAGGTCGTCTCCTGTCAGGGCCAGATCTTTCAGGCGGATGCAGTCTCCCCGCTCCCGTATGAGCCTGGTAAGGCCAAGGATCTGGTCTAAATCCTCCCGTGTTTCGGGTATATCGTTCACGCACTGTTTAAATGCCAGCAGATGGCTGTAGGCGTCCTCCGACATCTGGCTCATGGTCTTTCTTAAGAGGCTCTCTTCTGTCCCCATGGGCCGCTGCCGCCACCGGACCAGAAGTTTTACCCTGTCAATGGTCTCGTTGTCCATTTTCAGTTCTTTTAAAATTGACTGGGCCGCTGCCTCGGTTTCATGGCACAAAAGGGCTGCCCACCGCAGGGGGATGACAGGCGGAACCTGGGCTGTTATGTCCAGCTGCCCGGGCTGTATCGTTCCGAAGGTCTTTGAGATCCAGGGAGCGATGTTGTATGCAAAGACCCTTTCCACGTAGTCCGGGTGGGGGGATACAAGGAGTTTCGTCAGTTCTGTCTGTATCCTCTCTTTGCTTACGTGGACCAGATTGGGGGCCAGGGTTTTGACGGCTTCTCTGGTCTCCTGCTCAATGTCGAATCCCAGCTGGGCGCTGAAGCGGAGGGCCCGCAGGATTCGAAGGGCGTCCTCCCCAAACCGGTCCAGGGGATTTCCCACGCAGCAAATCCGCCTCTCTGCCAGGTCTTTTCTTCCGCCAAAAAGGTCGATGAGACCGGTTCTGTGGCTGTAGGCCATGGCATTGATAGTAAAGTCCCGACGTTTTAAGTCCTCCTCAAGACGGGCGGTGAACGCCACGTTTTTCGGGTGTCTTCCGTCTTCGTACTCTCCGTCAATGCGGTAAGTGGTGACTTCATAGGCCTCTTTTCCTCTCATGACCGTCACCGTGCCGTGGGCGATCCCTGTGTCTATGGTCCTGCCAAAAATGGATTTTACCTGCCAGGGCGCGGCTTTGGTGGTAATGTCCCAGTCTCCCGGCTGTCTTCCAAGAAGGCTGTCCCGGACGCAGCCTCCTACCACATAGGACTCGAAACCGTGCTCTTCCAGTTTTTCTATGATGTATTCTGCCTGCGGCGGGACGAGAAGACGAAGTTTTGCCGGGTCGCTGGAGAGGAGGGACTCCGTATGGGCAGCAGCCGCGCCATTGACTTGGGGTTGAAACAGGGGGTTATGGGGATGGGGCATGGACAATTCACCTCCTAAGGTTTTCAGAACACTCTGTTATGGAAAAGTTCCCGGAAAGCCTTTTCGTCTTCCCGGGATCTCTCTGGTCTATGATTCTGTGGCAAAGCAGTGTCAGGTTTTAATAGGCACGGCCCCAGTACACCATCTTTGCGGCCGGTTTCCCGCAACAGACGCACGTGTCTGACAGCTGTTCCTGCTTAAAAGGCATGCACCGGGAGGTTGCGCCTGTGTCCTCTTTGATCTTATCCTCGCACTCCCGGCATCCGCACCACATGGCTTTCACAAAGCCTGGTTTTTCGTTGATGGTCTTTACAAAGCTGCCGTAGTTTACAGCCTGGTATGTGTGGGCGTCCCTGTGGACCCGGGCCCGGTTAAACATATCGCTCTGGATCGTATCCAGAAGCTCTCCCGCTTTGGCTTCCAGCTCTTCTAATGACACCGTAATCTTCTCATGGGTATCCCGGCGCACCAGCACGGCCTCGTTCTTCTCCATGTCTTTGGGGCCGATCTCCACCCGAAGAGGAACCCCCCGCATCTCGCACTCGCTGAATTTCCATCCGGGACTTTTATCCGTGTCGTCCACCTTCACCCGGAAGCCGCAGTCTGCCAGGCGGTTTTTCAGCTCAAATGCCTTGTCAAGAACTCCTTCCTTTTTCTGCTGGATGGGCACTACCATAACCTGTACCGGCGCGATCTTTGGCGGCAGCTGCAGTCCGTTGTCATCGCCGTGTACCATGATGATGGCCCCGATCATGCGGGTGGTCATGCCCCAGGAAGTCTGATGGACATATTTTAAGGTATTGTCTTTATCCGCAAACTGGATGTCAAAGGCTTTGGCGAACCCGTCTCCGAAGTTGTGGCTGGTTCCGCTCTGAAGGGCTTTTCCGTCGTGCATCAGGGCTTCTATGGTGTATGTGGCCTCCGCCCCGGCGAATTTTTCCTTGTCTGTCTTGCGGCCCCGGATCACAGGGATGGCCAGCACTTCCTCGCAGAAGTCCGCGTATACATTGAGCATCTGCTCGGTCCGCTCCTGGGCTTCCTGAGCCGTGGCGTGGGCGGTGTGGCCCTCCTGCCACAGAAATTCCCTGGAGCGGAGAAAGGGCCTTGTGGTCTTCTCCCAGCGCACAACGGAACACCACTGATTGTACAGCCTGGGCAGGTCTCTGTAGGAGTGGATGTCTTTTGCGTAGAAATCACAGAACAGGGTTTCCGATGTGGGTCTTACGCACATCCTCTCCTGAAGCGGCTCCAACCCGCCGTGGGTCACCCACGCTACTTCCGGGGCGAATCCTTCCACGTGGTCTTTCTCTTTTTCAAGAAGGCTTTCCGGAATGAACATGGGCATGTATACATTCTCCACCCCTGTTTCTTTAAACCGCTTATCCAGCTCTTTCTGGATATTTTCCCAGATTGCGTATCCAGCGGGCTTGATGACCATACAGCCCTTCACGCTTGCGTAATCGCACAGCTCTGCTTTCTTCACCACATCCGTGTACCATTGGGCGAAATCCACGTCCATGGATGTGATGGCTTCCACCATCTTTTTGTCGTTTGCCATAAGTAATCGCTCCTCTCTTTTTCATGCAGGTCAGATGCCTGTTGTTTTGTGTGATTGGCAGCGGAGGGATGGGCCGTTTCATAAGACGCAGTGTCCTTGAAAAAACAAAGGGTCCGGAGGATGAACTTTCCTACCAGAACAAAAAAGCCACCCGGTCCCTGCCGTATCTCGACAAGGGACCGGATGACTGGATATCCGGCGGTACCACCCTAATTAACTGCCTTTTCCAAAAAGGATGCAGGTCAGTTCTCTCTTTTTCCGTTAACGCCAGAAATTACGCCCTGTTTTCACAGGGGGCTCCAAGGCGGGTTGGGCTTCCAGGGACATGAGAGCCTTTCAGCCGGGGGGACTCTCTCTCTGGGATGTGTGTCGGCTTAATAGTCCTTTTCATCGCGGATGAATCATTTGATTTATGGTGATTCTACGCTAAATTGGGGGGATTGTCAAGACCTATCGCTTACATCCCCCAAACACATAGGAGGCAGACTGCCCCCACAGTCTGCCCCCGCTCACTTATTCACTCTTTTTCATACCCTGCCGGCCCGTCTACTCCCCAAACCTGCCGAGGAAATAGCTGTAAGCCCCGATCAGGTTCGCGTCATTAAAATATTTGCAGGTGGTCACATCCGCCTTCTCACCCGGCCATTTAAACTGGGTGTAAAAATAGTTCAGATTCTTCTGAATATACTCCAGCAAAAGTGGCTGTCTGCTGATGCCTCCCCCGATGACAAACCGGTCCGGGTCATAGATCACCTGCAGATTAATGATCATATGGGCGATGCCTCTGGTAAACTGTTCCAGCGCCATAAGCACTAACGGATCCCCCTCCCCGGCCCATCGGAACACGTCAAAGCCTGTAATGGTCTCCGGGTCCTCAATGCCTTTCGCGTTGGCCACCAGGGTCCGAAGCCTGGGATTTCCCGCCCTGCCTGCCCAGGTGTTGTCCTGGGAATCCATGTTTTCCCCCAGGGAGATAAAACTGAACTCTCCGGCGGCAAAATTCTTTCCGAAGTGAACCTTTCCATCCTTGATCAGGGCACCACCGATACCTGTCCCAAGAACAATGACCACGCCGTCCCGGCAGTCAGCCAGAGCCCCCCATCTGGCCTCAGCCATAGCCGCGCTCTTGGCGTCATTCATCACGGTCACCGGAACCTTAACCCGTCTGCCCAACTCCTCCGCCAGATTAAAGTTCTCAATAAACCGCAGATTTCCCCCGCTGATGCAGATGCCGTTTTCACTGTCAATGACTCCCGGAACCGACATGGCGATTCCCTGGACCTTGTCTGCCACGCCTCTGTACAGCTGTTCCAGCGCATCCAGGTAAGGCTCCACCCCGTCATAGGGAGTGGGGACCTCCCCCTTGTCAGTCAGATTTACATCGGAATCAATGATGCCATACTTGATGGCCGTTCCTCCCACATCAATGCAAAGACATTTCTTCATTTCTGCCATAACAGCCCATCCTCTCTTCCCCTTTTATTTATGTAAAACCCGGTTTTGGGACAGCCCTTAAATCCCCCCGGCCGTCCCTCACACCTGATCCTCCCATTAATCCAGATCGGCTCCGTTGCTCTTTATCACCTTCTGATACCAGTAGAATGATTTCTTTGCCCTTCTGCTCAAGTCTCCGCTTCCGTCATTGTGCTTATCCACATAGATAAATCCGTACCGCTTATCCATCTCACCGGTGCCGGCGCTTACAAGGTCAATGCAGCCCCATGGCGTATACCCCATCAGATCCACGCCGTCCTCATCTACCGCCTTCTTCATCTGCTCAATATGCTTTCTGAAATACTCAATGCGGTAGTCGTCGTCAATACTTCCATCCTCTTTCACCTTGTCATAAGCCCCCAGGCCGTTCTCCACAATAAACAGCGGCACAGCGTACCGGTCCGTAAACCAGTTGAGAGCGTACCGAAGGCCTACAGGGTCAATCTGCCATCCCCAGTCAGAAGCCTTCACATAAGGATTCTTCACCAGGTCATGGGCCTCATCATACTCATACCAGGTATTGGCCTCCTTGCGCTCAATGGCAAAGGTCATGTAATAGCTGAACCCGATATAATCCACGCAGCCCTCTTTTAAAGCCTTCAGATCCTCATCTGTGCAGTCAATGGAAAACCCTTTCCTCTTCCAGTGGCTCAAAATATTCGCCGGATAAACGCCGTGAACATGCACATCCGTGTAATAATACCGCTTCTGCATAGCCTTCTGGGCCATAAGAATATCCTCCGGCTTGCAGGTGGCCGGGTAAATGGGACACATGGCGATCATGCACCCGATCTGGAAATCCGGGTTGATGTCATGGCCCGCCTTCACCGCCAGAGCGCTGGCAACCAGCTCATAGTGGGCCGCCTGGTACATAACCTCCTCCCGGTTGTCCCCCTCCTCATAGCGGACTCCGGAATTGCCGTAAACACACAGTTCCTCCTGGTAATTGGCCTGATTGTTAATCTCATTAAAGGTCATCCAGTATTTCACTTTGTCCTTATACCGCTTAAAACAGGCCACCGCGAACCGCACGAAAAAGTCAACGCACTTCCTGTTTCGAAATCCGCCGTACTCCTTCACAAGATGCAGGGGCATCTCAAAATGGCTTAAGGTGATCACCGGCTCTATGCCGTACTTGTGGCACTCATCAAACATATCATCATAAAACTTAAGTCCCTCTTCATTGGGCTCTGTCTCATCGCCCTTAGGAAAGATCCTGGTCCAGGCGATGCTGGTGCGGAAACACTTAAATCCCATCTCCCCAAACAGCTTGATGTCCTCTTTATAGTGATGGTAAAAATCAATGGCCTCATGGTTGGGGTAATTCTCTCCGGGAACAATGGTGTCCGTGACCCGTCTGCGGGTAACCCTGTCCCCTGCAGTGGTCACATCCATGATGCTAAGGCCTTTGCCGCCTTCTAAGTATCCCCCTTCCAGCTGATGAGCCGCCACGGCTCCGCCCCACAAAAATCCTTCTTTTAACGCCATTTTCTACTCCTCCTCTGCCGCGTTGCGCATATTTATCTTGGCTGCCGCACTGACAAACGGCAGGTAAATGATGGTGCTGACCACCACGCACAAGACGCCGATGACCAGGGACAGAGGATTGGTTCCGCCTGACCCTAAAAACGGAATCAGAAATCCGGGAGTGGTCCAGCCTACATCCAGTGTTACCGGCGGGATGATCTTAAACACGATCGTACAAAGATACCCTATTATATTACCAGAAACCGGCGCTAAAATAAAGGGAATTACGTAAATCGGGTTCATAACAATGGGAAGACCGAACATCAGAGGCTCATTGATGTTAAACAATCCGGGAGCCAGAGCCAGCTTGCCGATGGTCATCTGCTGTTTGTCCTTGCGGGCCACCAGGAAAATGGCAATGAGCAGGCCCAGAGTGGCACCGGAACCTCCCGTGTTGCCGAAGGCGTCATTGATACTGCCCCAGGTAAGGGGGAAGGGACATCCCACAGTGGTTCCGCTGGTACCGAAATACGCCAGGTTGGCAACGCCCTGCTCCGCGAACATGACGGAACGGATGGCGCTCAAGGTATTTGGCCCGTGGATACCCAGAAGCCACAAGAACTGCTGGGCCACAACAAAGATCAGAATGGTCACAATATTTCCTCCCAGAGACCTGAACGGCGTCTGGATGCTGTTGTAGATCACGTACTGGATACCGCCCTCTGCCACAAACCCCAGTATGTAGTTGATGACCGTTGCGCCCACAAACACGATGATAATGGGGATAACCAGGTTAAAGGACTGAGCCACTGCCGGCGGCACGGAATCCGGCATCTTGATACACAGCTTTTTGTTCTTTGCCATCTTGGGGATCAGTTCTCCCACCAGAAGCCCCACGATCAAAGCCACAAACAGTCCCTGCGCTCCCATGAACGTCATAGGCAGGGCATTGCCCGCGTCGCTGGCCACATAGGCCGGGTAAATGATGAAAAATGTGCCGATGGCGCACAGAGAGGCCAGCACCTTGTCCCCCTCATTGGCCTCCGCCAGCTTGTAGGCTGTCAGAAACACGATAAGCACAGACATGATGTTGGTGGTTCCGTTAAGAATCGGCGTGAAAATCTTCTGGTAATCAGCCAGATTGGGAATCAGACTCCCCAGATGAAGAATCTTGGCAATAAACCCGTCCGGCGACAGAACCGCAAAGTTCACCAGCGTAATGATGGAGCCTGCCAGTGTCAGCGGAAATGCCAGGGTAAACGCGTCACGCACCGCAGCCACATGCCGCTGTCCGTTGAGTTTTGAGGCGACAGGGACCAAGGTTGCGTCCATCTTCGCCTGCATGGTTTCCATAAAACCCATATTGAGCCCTCCTTATCTGCCGTTTAGACGTGTAAGCGGATTATCTAAAAACCCTGCTTGTCTTTCCGGCATCTTGTTTCGTTTGTGTTCCTATTATAATGAATATCTTTCCAGGTGTCAGCATATTGAACAACAGATAAAACACGTTACAGCGATTATAAATTGTCACATTAAAAAAACAGCGTGTTTTTTAATTTGCGCTGTTTTAGTGTAATTGTTTCATGGAAGGTTATTATGTCTTTCGGGGCTGTCGTTGGATCCCTGCTCATCTGTCTGCGATTCCCCTATCAAATCCTGCCGCTTTGGAACCGCGCAGTACAGTTTATTGCCCAGAATCTCCAAAATCGTCACCACCGGCGCCTGGAGGGTTATATTAAAATACCGGGCCGTTTTCCTTACCGGCATGTAGTAGGAAATATTGCAGTCACTCATCCGTGCCAGCGTACAGTTGGGGGTATTGGTGATGGAAACCAGCCTGCACCCCTTTGTTTTCAGCCCGTTGGCCATATTCAGAACCTGCTCCGTCTCCCCGGACACGGATAAAGCCACTACTACAGTTTCTTCCCCATGCTCCCCGAAAACCGGGGTAAAGGGGTCGTCAATGCACAGGGACAGCCATCCTACATTGGAAAAATACCTGGAACCGTATTTTGCCAGCATGCCGGAGGTCCCCACACCGATAAAAATAATGCTGGAGGACTGCTTCAGCAAAGCCGCCGCACGGTCAATGGCTTCCATGTACTCCGCCGTTTTAAACCGTTTTAAGTAGTCTGCCAGATTGCTGATATCCACGTCCGTCTCCGGCTCAATCTGACTGTTAAGATGCATTTTAAACTGGACCTTAAACTCCGAATATCCGCTGCATCCCATTTTTTTGCAGAACCGCAGAACCGTGGTGGTGGACACATGGGCTTCCCCTGCCAGCTCGCGAATCTTCATGTACCCTACTTTTTCTTTGTTTTTCAGCACATATTGGTATACATTCATCTCCAGCTCATTCAGGCTCATGATTTCTTCATAGGTAAACATTTTTCCGTCCCCCCGCCCTCTTCTTAGATATTCTATGCCTTTTACCTATTATATAGTGTTTTCCCTGGCCCCACAACCATTTTCTCGCTTATTGCTACCATTCACAGGGTAGCTGAATCGTTATTTTATTGAGTACGCAAAATTCTATTGAAATTATTGCCCATTTGGCGGTTATTTGTGGTATGATAGACAGAAGGAATATTGAGAAACAACATGATACGGAAAGGAAAGGGTAATGGAGAAAAGGATTGAAGGTTTAGAAAGGCAGATAAGTGATGAACGTGCCCGTCTATCGACAGATCGTATGGATGTTTCTTTTGGCGAACTTCTGAATATGTATAAAGCAGGGGAGTTGATCATCCGTCCGGAATATCAGAGACTTTTCCGATGGACAAGAAACCAGAAAACAACATTGATTGAATCGATTTTGCTGGGCATCCCTGTTCCGCCTATTTTTGTGGCGGAAGACAGAAATGGAATATGGGAACTGGTCGATGGCCTGCAAAGGGTATCAACAATTATAAGTTTCTTTGGTGACTTGGATGAAAAGCTGCTGACGATAAATCCGGAGGAAGACTTAGATGATGAGGCATATGATGATGAGGAAGAGAATAATGTAAACAAGTGGACCCTTGAAAGTGGAAGTCTTGTGGCAGATTTAGAAGGGTTTAGTGTTAATACATTACCTAAAAAGTATGTACTCAACATTAAAAGGGCTGTGTGCAGGGTTGAGATTCTTCGCGGAGAGAGCAATACGGCCATGAAGTATGAGTTGTTTAAACGATTGAACTCCGGCGGCTCAAAATTAACTGCTCAGGAAATAAGAAATGCTATTTACAGGGGAATTGATCCTAAATTAAATATACTAACGGAAAGCCTTACTAAAAACCGGAATTTTAAAGAGCTGGTGTCAATAAGTAAGCAGAAAAAGAAAGAACTTTATGATCAGGAATTGATTCTCCGATTCATTGCATTTTTAAATCGTGTGGATAAAGTTAATTTCAATACAGAAATGTTTCTGGATAAGTTTATGGAAAGCGCGGTAAAAGATAAGGAATTTAATACGGAATATTATCGCAATATATTTACAAAAGTCATTAAAATGCTTAAGGATATGTGTGGTAATAATGTATTCCGCAATGAAAGAAACGCGTTTGTTCCGGCATATTATGAAGGGATTATGATCGGTGTGGCACAAAATATTGCCAGATATGAAACAAATCCAGAACTTATTCAGGAAAAAGTCAATCAGTTGAAAACAGACGATGAATTTAAGAAATACTCTGGCTCCGCCTCCAACAGCAGAAGCAGGGTTAAAAATCGTCTAAAACGTGCAAACGCGATATTTAGTCAATAAGAAAGGTCATTATGATGGATTTTGAAAATGAGCATTTATCCATTATTGAGCAGTATGAGACCAGCGCACTGGAGATAGAACGAATTCTTTTTACTAGCAGGTATAAGTTGAACAGGAAACATTATTCATTATTAGCGGTCCAGTCAATATCGATTTTATATTCATATTGGGAGGGATATGTTCAAAAATCATTTAGACTATATATTGAATATATTAATTCACTGCATATCGATTTTAATCAGTTAAGTAATGAGATCGTTGCCTTTCATATGGATAAAACATTTAAAGAGTTTAGAGAATATCCAACTAAAACAAGACAAAAGATTATCTTTTTTGATAAGTTAAGAGACCATTTTTCAGAGAGACAGCATGATATCTATCAGGTGGTTAATACGGAAAGTAATGTGGGATTTTCTGTTTTAAATAAACTGTTGTCACAGTTTTCTCTGCAGGTATTTCCAGAACACTGGGAATGTTATACGTATCCTAATGCTAACCTGAAGGAGATGCTAAATATATTTCTTAGGTATAGAAATGGTGTTGCTCATGGAGGAGACATTTCCTCTGAAGAGAAGGTTACGCAGGAAGTGTATGCAAAATATAGAACACTGGTAAATGATTTAATGTATGCTTTGCATGACAAATTTATGGATGGAATTCAAAACCAGACATTTATGAAGGCGCAGTAAACGCCTACTTCAAAGCTAAAGAACTGTCTTACCACGGTTCACAACGCAAACTCTTTCACAAGAAGCAGCCCCAAAGGCCCCAGAAGAAACCCGAATATCCCAAAAATTTGCAGCCCCACATACATGGACGCCAGCGTTTCCAGAGGTGTAAGCCCTACCTTGCTGGCCATAAGCCTGGCCTCCAAAATTTCCCTTAAGAAATAGCAGATAAGGTAGATTCCAAATACCATCAGCCCTCTTCCCCACTGTCCCCTCAGGAAACACAAAACAGCCCAGGGAATCAGAACCGTCCCCGTACCGAACACCGGCAGGGCGTCCAGAATGCCGATTCCCACCCCTGCCAGAATATAGTAGGAATTGCCCATAAGAAAAAAACCGCCAATGCACACGGCGGTGGTCAGCAGCATGATGATTCCCTGGGTACGGAAATACGCATTAGCTACCACGCAGAGCAGTTTTTGGATTCTGGCAAATTCCGCCTCATAGATGGATTCTTCCATCCGCTCCTTCCACCCATCCATCTCCTGCAAAAACAACATAACCCCGATGACATACAGCACCGCAATCACACAGCAGCAGACGCAGCACCTGGCGATGTTTACGGAATTGCCCATGACATAAGGCATAACCCCGGCCTTTACCGTGGTTGCCAGACTCCGTATCATATCCCTGGCCGCGCGCACCATGGTATCCGGCCGCAGGGAGAGGGCTCCCTCCACCTGACGGCAGGCCATAGTCAGATACCTGTCCAAACACTCCACCCACCAGGGAAAGCGCTCCGCCAGCATAGCCGCCTGTCCATAAAGCTTTCGTCCTCCCACATAAAGCAAAGTCCCCCCGATTCCGAGGATAACCGCCAGTTCCAAAAGCCCGGCCGCTCCCACAGAAATCCCCACAGACCGTCCCCTCCATCGCACCCGCAGGGTTCCTGATATCCGACAGGCCAGCGGCTTAAGCGCCAGCGCGGTCAGCCACGCAAATACAAAGGGAGCCACCAGAGGCAGCAAAAAGCGGAACACCCCGTATACGGCTGCCGTGACCCCCAAAATTTTTGCACATTTTCTAAACTTCCTGTTTTCCCACATCCACATCACCTTATCCTGTCTGTCAAAATACACGGTTATCTGGTATATGGCTTTATTGTGGATAAGGGAAAAAATAATATTCCCTCAGAAGGGATTAATTCCATACCTTTATCTGGTAGGTATTTATCCTTTCCGTCAATCGCCGTCTCATCTTTTCACACGGGAACCGCATAACACATATGTGGTCACCTTCACGCCGTACTTATAACTGGTTATTTCCCGGCTTTTCCTAAGCGATAAAATCTATAACATATGCCTGCCATCAAACCACTGTTTCCACAATCGTCTTCCTGCCAATTTGCAATTCCTTTACTCCTGGCTCTTTCTTTTTATTGAAATTAAAACTCAGCATATATCCCTTTTCCTGATGATAGTAATCCAGATACTTTGTAAGCTGTCTCTCTCCCCGCTCATTATATTCGCTGCCGTGCCATATTTTTAATTCCACAATGAACTGCTCACCCAAATAATCTACAATAACGTCTGTCCTTTTAGCGTCCCTGGTCTGTGCTTCCATATAGTAATTCCCTGCGCCGTTTATAATCGGCTTCAAATAAAGCAGAAAAAATTTCCGTCCGTATTCCTCCACAAACTTTGTGTCATTATCCCCATAAATATCCGAAAAATGGGTGGCAAATTTTTCCAGAACCTGCTTCATATCCAGCCTGTTATTCTTAATAAACTGGTTCTTATTACTCTGACCATAGGTAAAAATCTCGCTTCTCACTGCTTCTTCTGATATAAAAAGATTCAGCAGATACATTTCAAAAATACGATTAGCCACAGCCACCTGTCCGCTGTCCTCTTTCAGAAACCCAAACATCTTCCCCAAATTAATAGACTTTTCGGCAGGGCTAAACGGAATCGGTTTCCCCTGATACAGCGTCTGCTCTATCATCCCCCGCAAATCTTTAAACGTATCCAACTGCTTTACCATACTGTCAAATAACGGCGTGTTGGTCTTTAATATAATTTTTACCGCCTCTCCAATTCCCTTCCTTGTCCAGACGCACTCATGTTCCGAAAACTCCCCGCTCCCTGGAAGCTTCTCATCCATAATCCTGCAAATTGCCGATACCAGGTAAGGATACCCTGAAGTAAAACCGTAAATCTCCTCGGCCACAGCCTTTATATCCATGCCCGTATCCCGGTCCGCCTCATATTCCCCGACCATAGCCTCAATCTGCTCTTTGGAAAAGCTCATCTGAATATCAAAATCCGCCGCAATATTCCAGGGACTGTTGTACTGATGCTTATCTTCCGGGCGCAGTTTCATTTTCAAATTTTTAATATCATACACCCCTGCCAGAATCACTGAATGAAACGCCGGAATATTATCCCGATTCAGATAATACCCCCTTAAGCTTGCAAGAAAATCGATAAACACATCATAATTAGAAGCGCTGTCCACCTCATCAATCATCAAAACCACAGGTTTTTTGGCTGTTTTGCATATTCTGCTCAATCTGCGGAACAGTTCATCCATAAAAATCCTCTCACCGCCTGCCACAGACTTTAGTTCCCCAAATACCTCCTCACTGACGCAATCCATCAATTCCTTTTTGGAAGACACCAAATCCTCCAAATACCGGATAAACGCAGCCACAAATGCCTGTTCATCCGAAAAATTTCCGGTACTCATCAGTTGGAAATCCATAAATATCACCGCATAGTCATCCTTCAGATATTCTGCCAGGGCCATAAGCGTGGTGGTCTTGCCGTACTGCCTGCCCCGGTTGATGACAAAATATTTCCCCCGGTCTACAAACATGTTTTTTATCCGTTTCAGCCTGCCATCAAGCCTCACCATATAATGGATATCCGGCCTGCAGCGCCCCTCCGTATTAAAATACCGCTCCATGTCCTGCTCCTTTCCCAATGATGAGTCGTCACTCCATCTTCACCAACACATATCCCCTGCATCCCTTGACACCACTCTTCGGCATGCTGTCCTTGCCATAAATTTGCTCTAATCAGTATTCTTATCCCATTTTATCATTACTGCCGGTTAATGTAAAGATTTGAAAATACGCCGGTTTTTAAGAAATCAATGATAAAACTTACATTTCAGTTGCAAAACCACATCTGACAGCCTATAATAATTATAAGAAGCAAAACCGTCTACATTTCTCCATGTTTTATATTTTTACAGGAGGCATTTATGGATGAAAAAAACAATCTCAGCCGCAGCCTTCATAACGCATTAAAGACACCGGAACAAGTAAAACAGGATTCGTCCTGCAAGGAAAGCATGAAAGACCGGCTGTTTCTGGCATGTATCTTAAAGGCTGTGGTTGCCGAATATAAGGATGTGTCTGAAAAAGACATTGCAGATAAGTACATAGAGCCTCAAACGATCCGGGATGATGTATATGTATCCAGGAATCTGACCAACATCACCGGCTCATCACAGGAAGATTCTACGGTAAATGAAGGCTCTGTCCGCTATGACCTGATATTTGAGGCAAAAGCCCCCATTGTACTTCCAAAGCAAAAATTTGTCCGCACGGTTCCTGAAAACATCATTGTCAGCCTGAAAATTGATTTGGAAGCCCAAAATGACTCAACACCAGGATAAGGGCAGTAAAGGAGGACATCTTAGGGAACATTGAGATTCCCGAGAGCGAATATAATATGATGGAATCCATCATATTAAGGTTAGGAAAAGACAGTAAGATGACCGGAAACCGGGTGATTGATTTTTTACAGACCATTTTCGGCATCCAGTCCAGGGACGAAATGAATTCCAGGCTGGAAGCACTTGGATTTTCAGGAACATCTGTCATGAAGGAGGTTAATAAGATGGTTAGTTTTAGCGAAAGAACCATGGAAAAAGGTCTAAAACAAGGAGTGGCAATTGGACGAACCGAAATGCTCGATACGATTCTCTCCATAAGAAAACAGTATAAGGATGGCACTCCTGTTCAGGATTTAGCCGTACAAACCGGTCTCACTGTCGAGCAGATTTTGTTATTAGTATAATGCCAGATAAAATAGAGCCCTGGGAAATAATTTTTTAAAATCATTTTCCCAGGGCTCTATTTATTAGGAACGTCACCGTCCCAAAATAACACCATATGCTGCTTGGTATCAAAAGGTGTTTAAAATTTTATCCTCTCTCAATCCAATTCCCGATTAATTGGTGCATAATAAACAAAAGTGTCTCTTAAAAACTGATCCATCTCATCTTCGTCAAGATACCCTTTCAGCTTTGCCCTGGCATCATCTTCAAATTGAATTTCTGTCGCATACCTGCCCTCATAGTACTCATTTTGTAGAAACGATATCATAGATAATTTATAACTTTCCGAATCCATAACCGGTTCCCAATCATTTGTATTTTCATTCCAAGTGTCGATACTGCCATCCGAATTATACCGCATCCTCTTGCCTGTCGTCTCTACGACTTGTTTTCTGTTGCGGATAATCGCCCCCGTTTCCGGATCCGCGGCATACCATGTACCATCCTTCTCAAAGGAACCCGTCCGCATGCTCCCGTCATCATTCAGAAAATACGTTTTGCCTTTCACCTCAAGCCAGCCAGTCTGCATGTGGTGTTCTTGGTCAAAATAGTACCATTTCCCGTTAATGAGACACCACCCCTTAGCCAAGGCTCCCGACTCATCCCCATAGTACCACACGCCTGCATCGATCCATCCGGTCCTCATATAGCCTTCAGAATCAAAAAAATAATCTGTCTTGTCTATTTTATGGATTCCGTTGGCTGCATACCCAGAACCGTCAAAAGCATACCACCATCGGTCTCCCTCTTTTTTCCATTCCCCCGCCTGACATGGAAACGCCATGGACAAAGACAGTGTCAGTATTGCTGCCACAGAACTCATTGCTTTAACTTTCTTCATTTGCTTCCCTCCTTCTGGTTGATGGTGTCTCTCAAAAATCCATTTATTTTATTCTCATCAAGATTCCCAGCCAACCGTTCCCTTACTACAATCTCAAACTGGCTTTCCGTTTCATATTTTCCTTCTCTATATTCCTGCCTAAGAAGTGACATCATATCTCTGCAATACACTGATGAAGTCATAACTGGCTCCCAATCTCCATTCGTTTCATTCCAGATACACATCCTGCCTTCTGAATCATATCGAATTTCTTTACCTGTAGTTTCTATGACTCCCATTTTGTCGCGAATGAGTTCCCCTGTTTCTGGATCCGCAGTGAACCACCCATCATATGTCTCAAATGTTCCTGTCTGCATACTCCCGTCACTTCCCATGAAATAAACTTTACCATCAACTTCGAGCCTGCCATAGTGAAGCTCACATTCAATCCTGCCTTTTACATCAAAATAATACCACTTATCATTAATAAGACGCCAGCCTTCAGCCAAAGCACCTGTTTCATCAGCATAAAACGTAAAATAGTCTGATATGTTGAGCCATCCGGTCATCATTTTACCGCCAGAATCAAAAAAATAATACGCTCCGCCTATTTTATAGACTCCATTGGACGCACATCCATCATATTCCTTAAAAATATATCGCCAAGTGTCTCCTGCTTTTTCCCATGTCCCGACCGGACAGACTTTTGCAGCTTGGCTTGGGAATGCCATAGTAAGGGACAGTGTCAGTACCGCTGCCGCAGAACTTATTGCTTTGATTTTCTCCATTTGTTTCCCTCCTTCTACTGGAACATCTCCTGATTATTAATAATATCCATCAAATTAGAGTTTCCCCCATCCGCCGGAACTGTTTCCTGTGGAACTGGAGCTGTTTCCTGCGGCTGCGCTTCCGTCTCCCCGCCTCCTCCTGGCCCTCTGGGGTCGCCCATATTCCCGCCCTGCGGCTGTACTGCCTGCCGGGGCTGCGTCGGCGCCACTGTCTGCCTTTGTCGCCGGGTTTCCGACTGCGTCTCCGGCTCTGTCTCCGGTTCCGGCTCTGGCCCCATGCTGACTTTCAGGGTTACCGAACTGCCTTTATATGCCAATGAATTTCCCTCTGCCGATTGTCCAAAAACAGTATCCTGGAGCACCTGGTCGCTGTATTCATCTTCCCTGTCCGCCTCCAATCCCAGGTTACGCAAAACTTCCTCCGCCTCATTCCACGGCTGATAAGTTACATCCGGCACAATAACTTTATCCGGGCCCCTGCACACCTTTACCTTGATAACAGTTCCTCTGTCAGCCGCCTGTCCTGCTGCCGGCTGCTGAGATAAAATTTCGCCCTCCGTTCCATTAAACTTTGCTTCTTCCTCCTCTTTCTCAATATAGAAACCATATTGGCCAATCATCTTATTCTGCAAAGCAGAAAACTCTTTTCCCACCAGATCCGGGATCTTTATTTCCTCACCTGTATCCAGACCCGTCTTCCCCAGAGATATGGTCAGAGTAATTTTCCCTCCTGTATCCAACACCGTATCCGGCGCAATGCTCTGGGCCGCCACAGTACACGGAGCCCCATTCCCCTCTTTTCTTGTAACCTCCGCCTCCAATCCATAATCCAAAAGCATCTCCAATGCCTTCTCCTCCGAAAAACCGGTCACGTCAGGCACATAAGTTTGTTCAATACCTGCGCTGATGGTCACCAAGATGTCTTCCCCTTTCTCTATGGTCTGCCCGGCCTCCGGACTCTGGCGCAGCACCCGTCCCTCCGGCACCTGGTCAGAATACTCCTTTGCCGTAGTACGCAGCCCCACCCCCAGGCTTTCCCCTTTCACCAAGGCTTCATCCATTGTGTCATTAATAAAGCTTGGAATCCGTATCTTTCCCTCTTCCACCGCCGCCTGGGACCATGCAGAAATATCAAACTGAAATACATCCGTAGTCAGCAGCAAGAAAAAGACGCCAATTCCCATAGCCGCCGTTCCCAGAACCACTTTCAGCCATAAAGGCCATTTCCCCAGATCTCTCTTTTCTTTTGTAACCCTTTTTGCCTTCACCTGCGCCGCAGACAGTTCATCCAAAAACTCCCTTGCAGACCTGGTCCTGTCCTCCGGCTTTACATGAAGCGCATTCATGATTGCCGTCTCCACAGTCTTCGGAATCTTTACCCCCTTTTTAGACGGAGGGCGAAGACTATCCTTAATTCCCCGCTCCATGGAATCCTCCGGAAGCTGTCCGGTAAGCATGCGGTAACACGTTGCCGCCACTGCATACACATCGGTCCAGGGCCCCTGATCCCCATGACTCTGATACTGTTCCTCCGGAGAATATCCCGGCTTTACCATAATCGAAAGGCTGCGGGTGTGTTTGGAAGTCGCAAATCTGGCCGCTCCAAAATCCAGAAGCTTTATCTGATTTTCCTCAGTCAGATAAATATTATCCGGGGCGATATCCCTGTGTATGATCCCATCCTGGTGGACCACGTCAAGAGCCGTAAGGATTTCCCTGGTTATCCGCACCGCCTCTTCCGGCTTTAGTCTGTTTTCCCTTTCCAGCCGTTCTTTCAGGGTTTCTCCCTTTAAATACTCCATGACAATATAAGCCGTATTATTTTCTTCAAAGCTGTCATAGATCCCAACGATACCGGGCACTTTTTGAAATTTAGCCAGTTTTCTTGCTTCCTCTATAAATTTGTCCTTTCCAGCCAGAAACTGCTCTCCCTTTTCCCCGGTATAGATCGTTACCGTAACCTCATTGGGAATTCTTGTGGCAAACTCCCCGGGAAGATATTCCTTTATTCCCACCGCAACACGAAGCACCAGGTCATACCCAATATAGGTAACTCCAAACCCGCCAAATCCCAGCGCCCGCCCCACCAGATATCGTTTATGTAAAATCGTCCCCGGAACCATATGATACGCTTCCTTGGCAGGCGTTCCCTCCTCATATCCGCAAAACGGACAAATGGAAGTTTGCTCCTCCATTTCTTCCATGCAGCCCAGACACCGTTTGCTCATTTTTCACTTTCCTCCAAATCCGCTTCCCCGGCGGCCCGGTCACTGACAAAACCGCCTGCCATATCCAATTCGGAAACCTTCTCCTTTGTAAACCCCAATTCTCCATAAATCTCCCACCAGATATCCGCCACGGCCTTATTCAGAGGAATAACACCATGATGTTCAACGTATAAGGCGTTTTGCCCGTTTTCCCCAAGCAGATAGTACAGCAGGCGTATCCCTGCGGTCTGAGAAAATCTCTCCGAAGATGCGTTTATGCTCCACTCATCACAAAAAGCTCCCCGTACCCGTTCCTCTTTCCACGGTTCTACTTCATAATATCCCGATAATACATCCTGAATCTGAAAATAATCCTTCACCGTTCCTCTGTATCCGGCTGCTTTTCCATTTAAAAAATCCTCCGGCTCATAATCAGGCGTCTGATTACTGCCTTCCTGTTCAAGCAGCGTATTTTTGTAATCAATCTCCATATCAAATCCCAGCGGAACTTTTTTTCTTTCAGGATAATACTCTTCATATTGTTCCAGGAAATAATACTCTTCCCGATTAATCAGAGAAAACAGGGAATCTGCCGATTCCATATATCCTTCCAGTTCGCTCCTTATCCCACTGCTTTCAAACAGGTCAGGCCCCGTCCCATTTTCCAAAGCTTTTTCTAATTTCTCCCTGTAATCCTGTTCTACGTACTCCACGGTCAGTCCAAGATTCGGATAAGCTGTCTGAAACTCCCGAACTGCCGCCTGAAAAATTTCCTGTTCCTCCTCTGCCCCCTGCTCCGCCATAACCCATACCCGCAGCGAAACTCCGTCCAAGGTGGCCTCCATCTGCCGGTTCCTGTAAATTCTCCATCCGCCGGCTCCTATTGCGGTAAGAATGGCGATGACCAAACAAATGCTGGCCAGCCGGAATCTTCTTCTAAGTCCTATCTCTTTTTCCAGTTCTTTGGCAGGCTTCTCATTGGCCAGCGCCTTTCGAAATTCCTCCACATTCTGAAAGCGGTATTCCGGCATTAACGCCATAGCTTTAAGAATAGCCCGATTTACATAATCCGGTATCTCTCCGTTCATTTCCTTTGGCGGTTTTAAAAGATCCTTTCTCTCCCGGTCTGACGAGTCCTCAGGCATCACGCCGGTCACCGCCCGATAAATGGTAGCGCCAAGAGCATAAACATCTGTCCATGGCCCCTGACGGCTTTTGGTCCGGTATTGTTCCGGCGGGGCAAAGCCTAATTTCAGCACCTTTGTCAAATCCTTTTCCCCCGAGCCATCAGAAAACCGGGCCGCCCCAAAATCCAGCACTTTAATCATGCCATCCCTGCAGATGAAAATATTGTCCGGACTGATATCCCGATGGATAATCCCTGCCTTATGGATGCTTTTCAAAGCTTCCATCACAACAAAGGCCACTTCCACCCCCCGCTGCCATGAAACTCTGCCATTTTCCCTTTTTATCTCATCTTTAAAAGAAATGCCGTCCAGAAATTCCATGACCATATAAGCCGTCCTGTTTTCTTCAAAAAAATCAAAGACATGAACCACATGCTCCAGGTTGTTAAATTTTGCCGTATTGCGGGCTTCATCCAAAAATCGCGCCAGCCCTTTTCGGTACTCTTCTTTTTTTCGGCCTGTAAAGAGAATCACTTCCTTTTCCCCGGGAACCCTGGTAACAATCCCTGCCGGATAATACTCTTTTATAGCCACCATGATGCCAAGTTTATTGTCCCATGCACGGTATAAAATTCCAAACCCTCCAAAACCTACTACCGTCCCCATAGAATACCGTTCTTTCAGCACCATTCCCGGATACAGATGATACGCTTCCTTAGGAGGTGTATTCCTTTTAAATCCGCAGTAAGGACAGATTTCCTCATCAGGGTCAAACTCTCTCATACATCCCTGGCATCGGCCGATTCGAATCTTGGGGATTCCAGCAGGCTGGGATAAAGCGTCAATTGCTCTGTCCAAAATAACCGTAAGATCACCGGCTTCTTCATTCAGCATCACGGTCTGACCAGCATCCTCTCCATCCGGCATTTCCCTTTGACCGGCATTCTCATCATCCAGCCACACCGTTTCATTGCCCCATTCTTCCTTTGGTGCATCATTGTCATGTGCCTGGTCTAAATCCACCGTCTGACCGTCATCTCCAGGTAAAGTTTCATGATAGCCGTCTTTATCCCCTGCCATTACCACCCCGTATTTCCCCCTTCTTTCAAACCAATTCAAATCCAAACCCCAACAGCGCTAAAATTATCCATATCCGTCCCTTTTCCATGCTCAAGGATGATTTGTTCCATGGCATCCATCCACTCTGCCACAGACCCAGCCCTTTTTAATGTCTTCATCATATCCTTTTCATCAATCAATTCCCACCAGCCGTCGCTGCACAGCAAAAAAGCCTCCCCTTCTTCCGTATTCTGCAGTTTCCCCGCCTCATACCTTGGACTTTCCCATTGCACCCCTAATACCCGCAGCAACCTGCTGCGGTCCTCATGGTGCCGGATATCTTTCTCTTTAATTTTCCCGGAAGCCGCCAGCATCTGGGGAACGCTGTGGTCAAAGGTTCTGAAAAATTTCATCCCCAGCCATGCTTTCCGGAAACGGTAAAGCCTGGAATCGCCGATATGGATCCATCTGGCCTGTTTTCCGTCTGCCATAAGGACTACTGCGGTGGTCTTCATCTCATAGGCTTTGCCGCTCTCTTTCTGTTGTTCCAGGATTCGGTCCTGAGCTGCCTGGAGCATCCGTTCCAAATTATCAAACTCCGGTCTCTCCATAAAAATTTCCCCTATGGTATCTGCCGCCAGTCTCGACGCAACCTCACCCTTCCCATGGCCTCCTAAACCGTCACACAGGATAAAGCAGTATTTTCCGTCTTTTTGAACCTTTGCCACACAATCTTCATTGATTTGGCGGCTTCCCTGATAACTTCTGCTTTCATACTCCATCCTATCACCCCCTGTATTCCATCTGACAGACTCTTTCTCCTCCATAGCTTTCCCCTTACCCCATTCCTTCAATGCCCCGCACCGCCAGCGAAACCAGATACCCCGCCCCCATACATACCGTAAAGGGAAATTCCCACTTATCCTCGGCCTCATACCTGCAATACCTCCTGGTATACAGCAGGCGCTTCCCATACTCTCTCAAACGAGCCAGCCTTTTTCTCCCGTCCTTTTTAAACAGCAAAACAATCACACCGCCCGCCCCTCCTGCCAGGACTGACCAGACCAGCATATTCCAAAACCTTTTTACGCCCAAAAAGGTCCCCAAGGCCCACATAACTTTAGAATCTCCCGCCTTCACCGCTCCCAGCAGATACAGCACAAATCCTGCCCCAAAACCCACGGCCATTCCTCCTGCCACTGTCCTTATCCCCGCTCCTTCAAACAGTCGGAGGACCGCTGCTGCCAGAACGCCTGAAACATTATAAATATTTTTAATCTTTCTCGTTTTAAGATCCTGTCCTATAGCCCCGGCCAGAAACAGCCCTGTGGCTATTGTTACTGTCATCCCGGCCACCATCGCTTCTCCTGCCTCACGATAATAATAGAAAAGTTGTCGTCCGCTTTTGTCTGCTTTATCATTTCGGACGCCTCCTCCGCCTTCCTCTGGCAGTTTTTTCTGTCCTTCAAAATAGACTGCATCTGACTCTCCTTAAGAAAGTGGTAAGCTCCGTCCGAACACAGTATAATCTGCGCAGAAGAATTAAGCGGCCCTTCCATGCCTTCGATCTGAAGCTGATAATCATGACCTATTGCATTAACCAGCACATGCTCCATCTTATGACCCCTAACCTGATCCGGGGACAGCTTTCCCTCATCCACTTCCTTTTGACACCAAGTCTGGTCTTTCGAAATCTGCCGCAGGACTTTATGTTCATAAAGGTAAATGCGGCTGTCTCCTACCTGTTTCATAATAAAGAAGCCGTCATATAAAAAAACCATGGACAGCGTGCTTCCTGTCTTAATACCGTCCTTTTCCGCCATTTTCAGTATCCTGGAATTACAGGATTCGATGGCTACGGATAAACTGTCGTCCACCAGTTTTATAATCTCTTTTGAAGGAAGCTGCCAAAACAGCCTGGGAAGGGACTGGTTCCACCATTCATTGAGTCCTCTTGTAATCTCACTGCTGGCCATCTCCCCCTGGTCCATGCCGCCCATGCCGTCTGCCACCACTGCAAGGACAAATTCCTTTCCCCCGATTCTTCCCTTCTTTGCCAAAATACTGTCCTGGTTCATTGGACGGATATTTCCTTTGTCCGTAACACATCCCACTTCATACCGATACCTGCCCATAATCCTTTATTCCTTTTTAAATATAAATTCCTGATTGGAACACACGACGCGGTCCCCGTCTGACAGGGGTGTGGGGCTGTATGGCGGAATCACCTGTCCATTAACATAGGTACTGTTCCTGGAATTTTCGTCCGTAATAAAATAAATCCCTTCCTCCCTGGTAATGGTGGCATGCTGCCTGGATACCGTAGGGTTGTTCATACGAAGACTGCAGTTTTCCTGCTTACCGATGGTAAAAGGAAAACTGGAAAGAGGAAAATTTCTCCCCTGATACTGAATATACGGCGTACACCCTGATTCCGAATCGCTTTTCAGGACGGTTCTTCCCATATCTTCTTCCAGATTCACTGTCCCGCTCCACTGGCCGCTTGGTAAAGCAGGCCTGTCCGCAGGCATCACATGATTCTCCAGCTCCAATTCCACCTTAGGCTGCTTCTTTTTTCTAAAAAGACGAAATCCGCCTTTTTCTGCTTTAGAAGGTTTAACCTCTTTTTCGTCCATATTCTCGCTTCTGTCTCCGGGAATCAAAATCCCTCCCCCAAATAACTCCGGCGCAGACTTTCTGTCATTCTTTCCGGAAAGGAGCGAACGACGGGATTCCTTCTGTGATTCCTGTTTTTGGGACAAGCCCTGGGGCAATTCCTCCGCCAATATTTCCGGTTCCCCCTGAACACCCTCATCACCGCCCTCTTCCTCCCCATCCGGCTCCAGCAGCTTTTGAAACCCTGGCAGGCTGAATCCGGGACGAATAAGAAAATGCAGGCATTCATTGAACTGATCCCTGGCAGTTCCATTGGAAGAAAGCAGTCCTACAATGGCCAGAAAGAAATTTTTTAGCTCCTGTGTGTAATCCCGCTCCTGGACAAGGATGGGATCATAGAGCATAAAAACATGATACCGGGAGTCAACAAATACATATTCTTCCGACAGGACGCATCCCCAGGGAGTTAAAAAATAGCTTTCAAGGTTCATCATTGCCTTTGTCAAGCCAAGCAGAATCTTCTTTCCAATCTCTTCCGTAATAAGGGTATTTTGAACCATCTGACCCAGCTTCATTTTCCCGGTGATATCATAATTCATCTTCTCCCTGTCATCGATTACCTGTGAAAACATGGGAAGCAGACCGGGTATACGATTATTTTCCAGCATTCTGACACAGTAGCCAATCACCCTTTGCTCCTTTGGCTCTTCTAATACAAGAAATGTATTTTGCCCCTTCACCTGATACGATATGTTTAAATCTCTCATCCTCTTCCCTCTCCTGGTATATAAGTATCAGCGAAACCCATTGCAGCCGTCAGGCGTCCTTCCCTGAATTATAACAATGACCCTAAAAACAAAAACGGCACAAATGGAATTTCTGTTTTTAATCCCGCTTTCTTTCGAATCAAAAGAACCCCGCTTACAACGGCCGCTAAAAGCACTGCCTTAAGAAGCAGCGAAAATATCCCCAAAATTCCTGTAACCCAGCCACAGACGGCCAGAAGCTTTACATCTCCCAGTCCCACACTGTCACGTTTCCACACATATGCCGCAAACAGCAGCCCAAAACCCGCTAGGGCTCCCAACATTCTGTCTGCTATCAAAGACACGTTTATGCCGGCCAGTAATGTAAAGAGCAGCAGAAGTATCCCATAAACAGCCAGCACCTGGTTGGGAACCACCATCTCTTTCCAGTCAATCCATGCCCCTGCAAGCAAAAGGTTGGAAAGCAGCCAAAACTGCGCCGCCCCGGTTCCCAATCCTCCATACATAAAAAATCCGTAAAATACCAGAAAGACAGAGCCTGCAAGAAACGCAAACTCCTGCTTCCCCCATCCCTTAAGCCAGCCTGCGTCCCATTTCCACCTATAAAGCAGCTGTGCCCGCGCCAGCATATGGTTAAGCATTCCAAAAGCAAGCCCCGCCGCCCCCAGCATTCCCCATATTCCCATATCTCCTGCCACTCCTCATCCCGTCTTTTACCGTCTTATTCGCGTCACCCCGGTCCGCGGATGCCCTTGGTACTCCCCCCAATCCATGGGTGAACCCTGACCGCCTGCCTCATGGGAATCTTATCGAAAAAGATGGTGAACATACTGTGCTTATAAGTGTATACCGCCATAAAGACCATATCGTGGTTCTCGCCTTCATTAAGCAGAAAGACATGATACTTAATCTCCCCATCCAAAAGGTTCGTATTAATATTCATCTCTTTGATGTACTGATCCATCATCACTTTGACGATCCCGCCACTGGCCGCATCAATACCCGACGCAAATAAATACCCTTTCACGTCATCCACATGAATCGCTCCGATGCTGTCCTTTACCGCAATCACATCCCTGTAAAGCCGCGTCCCGTTTTCCACCAGCTGGGGAAGTTTTTCCAGTGTCACCCCGTCGTTCAGCATCTCAAGAGTACTGGATGCTGAACCCGCCACACTGCCAATACTTTCCTGTAATTGCGTGGCCTTGCTTCCTGTGCTTTCGCTCATGGTAAACTGGTCCACATCCGTCAGAAGAGAAACCCCATAAAAATATTCTCCCACCGTATTTCCCACATGGGTCAGCCCCTGCTGAATCACCAGCTGCAGATAAAAAATATTCAGAAAATTGATGATGAAAAGCAGCACCAGAATAAAAAGGGGCAGTGTCAATGCGGCCTCCACGGTCATGGTTCCTTTTTCCTTCATCGCCTAACCTCTCCTCTCCCTGGTACGCTTTTCATGCTCCTGACCGGACGGCCTTCTCAAAACAGCGTTTTAATAAGCCCGGCTTGTATGGACCTGGAATTTCAGTCTGCCGTTTTGTTTTAAATCAGACGGGATTACCGGCTCTGACATAAACAAAAACTTAATGCTACATTTCATATCCGCCCAGACTCCTGTATAAGACTGTTCCATAGAAAACCCCGTCTGCCCGCCATACCTCATGTTGGCCTGGATTACTTGCTGAATCCGCTCTACCTTTGTCTGCTGGCTCATAAGCAGCAGAAAAATCCGCATATAGTCGGAATATCCCATCCTAAACGAGCTGACATCGTGGCCTCCTGTAGAAACCACTTGTCCCACAGGAATCTTATCCTTAAAATTCTCTATTACATCCTTCGCCACGGAATTTAACTTGCTTTCTACGCTGTCATGTACCGTCTCTCTCATCTGCCGGGTCTTTTCCGCCACTGTCATCACCACTCTGTCTTTTTCCTGGTCCACAAAGTCTTTAATATCTTCCCTGGCCTCCCGATACTTGTGGTGTATCTCTTTCATAGCATCCTGGATTTCCTGGCTCCCGCACTGCGCGGCTGCCGTCTCAAACTGTCCCAAGGTCCGCTCCATAACCTGGTCTGCCGACTCCCCGGCTTCCCCTGCCTTGTTATACACGTCATAGATGGCTCCCTGAATCTTCATATCCACCAGGTCAAAAATTTGATCCGTCCTATCTTTTGCATAATCTATCAGCCCGTCTCTGGCTGCGTTAACGACTCTTTTGAAAGCCCCTTCCAGGGAAGCTTCCCAATCAGCCCCCTGTTTCCAAAAAACTACAGTTTCCCCACGGGTAAGACTAAGCACGTCCATCACGGATTCCGCCACCGCCCATCCCAGCAGCAGGGCAATACTGACGAGAGGAGCAAACGGACCGCTTAATGCCGCAATGGCATTGGCCTGGTTAATCTTTGCCGAGTCCGTAAAAATAGCCACCCCGTTAATGATGGTGCGAAATGCCAGCAGCTTTCCCTTCACCTGGTCAAATGCCCTGTCCCCGTCTGCGGTTCCTGTAAGAATGTACTCCACCTCCGCCTCTGTGGCGAAATATTTCCAGTATGACTCATCCAAAAGATAGTCAGGCCCGCTGTCCCACTCCGGACTTTCCCCAAAGCTTAGATTTTTCCCTTCCTGAATCGAATTTTTCCTGTCATCCTCGCTCATCTCATGATGGTAAACCGCATTGGGAAAGGTGTGCAGAATATATTCATCTACGTAGATTCTGTCCCTGGCGCTTTCCAGAAGGGAACCCAGCATTTCCATCAGGTTCAGTCCTTCCTCCATAAGCTTTCCCGCATCCTCTGAATCTACCGTCCCGGCCACGTCGATGGTCAAATCACTGCCTGCGGGAAGTATGCTTTGGGTAAATGCCACCTGCAGGTCCGCCTCCGACAAATCCCGGATACCGTCGCTGGGCGCCTCCGGTTCTTCCTCCGAAGAGGCCCCTTCCCGGACATCACTGTTTCTCACATTGATTTCCTGCTGTCTTGCCTCATAGAAATATCCGGATATATCCTGGAGCTTTATCATGGACTCGCTTACCATTTTCACATATTCACTGCTCTCCCTGCCGGAAGGAAGGCCGGGATGATTGGTCATGGAATCTCCCTCATCATCCCGAATCCTTTCCACGAAAGTTTTCGCCTCATCCTCCATGATTCCCACAATGCCTGTCTGGTAATACAGCCGCTCCACGTCCCCCGCGTATCCCCTGGCGTTGACCACCAGATCAATACGCTCCAGCACCTGCCCGCAGTTGGCTTTAGCCAGCTCAATTTCCGGAAGAAATACGGTCTTATAATCTTCGTCATTGGGATGTTCATTCATCTTTGTTTCCAGCTCCCGGATATATTGGGTATACTTTGCATTCATATCCTCAATAGCTTCGTAAAGCCGCTGTCCCTCCTGGTACAAGTGAGTAAATCCCGCTTCCAGGCTGCCGGAATAAATCTCCTGGTATTCCGTCCGCATAGCCTCAAACCTTGGATCATACTCTTCCATCACTTCCCGACGTATGGCTTCTTCATCTACCTGGCCACCTTCCGATTCCTCCCCTTCTTCACTCTCTGCCTGGGCCTGCTCAATCCTTCTCTGTATCTCCTCATTTTCCTCTTGATGAAGCCCCTTTACCTTTGTCTCAAAATCCAAAATATAGGAAAAAATATTCCAGACATCGCTGCCGCTTATAGACTCCGACAGTTTTTTGGTATAATCCCCAGTGAAAGAGAACGCCCTTACCTGGTCATTATACTGGTTAATAGCATCCATCAGCTCCCGGCACTGTTGGAATGTCCCTTTATTGGCATTGGTCACTTGAAGCCGCTTTGAAGCTGCCTCTATCCGGTTCTTCACTGAAAGGATCTGTTCCAGTTTATTCAAAAAACTGCCGGGCTGCCCTGCCAGCTGGACAGGCCCTCGATATTTCATATGTTCTATTATCTGATACTCTACATTTTCCGTGGTGGCCAAGGTTACACTGCTGCCTGCCTGAATGTCGATATCAAAATCATAGCCGTCAAAATACCTGTCTTCTCCTGACACGGAACCTGCCAGGGCCTGTCCCAGCAGCGTCTGGTAATCTCCATAATCAATATCCGCAATGCTCAGGGTGTCACTTACATACCTTTGAAACTGGGATATCAATTCATCCTCTGTCACATTTTCCGTGGCCAGCAGACCATAAAGGTCATAGACCAGTTTATTATAGCGGGATAAGACCGAATCCGCAGCTGAATCCAGGGAGCTTTCCGCCATGGCCATGGCCATGCGGTATCGTCCCCCGTCCACCAGAAGGCCCGTCAAAATATAGCAAGACAAAAAAATAATAATCAGAAAAATCGTGACCGCGCCTTTGCACTGTTTTCTCAAGTTCTTCTTCATACCTTATCCCCTGTATTTCTTCTTACTCTATTCCATCAGTTGATCATTGTCCTGGAACAAATCATAGATGATAGACGTGGTCCGCACGAACTCCCCGGGATTGTTGAGGGGCGCTTTCGCGCTGATTTTGTAATCATCGTTTGTAATCCATCCGCAGCTTTCCATATACGCCCTTATGGGATTTACATAATGCTTCTCCACGGAAACCGTGATGTATTTCTTTAAAATGCTCCCTGTTTTCTCCACCTCTGGCTCAAAACCATTTTCATTATCCCCTATAAGATTAGCCTGGCTTCCCATCAGGGTTTTCGCATATGCCGCTGCCTGGCTCTTCCTGACGCCGTCCCCCGCTCCCTCAAACAGATAACGGTATGGGTCATGGCCGGTAAAGCTGGCAGGGGTAATCAGCGCCGCTGCCGAAGATACGCCTGCGCTGCTGCCTGCGCTCACTCCCCCCGCATAGTTCCAGTAAGCCGCCGCGCGGCTGCATGTGCGCATGGCCACTGTGCCAGCCAGCACATTCTGGTAATGCACCATGGACATCCACAAAACGCCCATGATGCTAAAGAGAATAACCGGGAAAATCAGGGCAAGCTCTACGGTGAACATTCCTTTCTTTGTGTTTTCCATCTCTCTGCCTTTTCTTACCCTTCTGCTCTGCGCTTATGAGCCGCTTCCCCCATCTGTTACAGACGCGTCCGCCTGTCCGAAAATACTCTCCAGATTACTGGATACAAAAGCAATCACCTGCTTCCTGAATATCAGCGCAATACTTACCAGCACCGCAATAATCAGCACAATCTCCACCGTACCCATGCCATCCTCTTCTTCCCAAAATCCTTTCATTAAATTTTCCATTGTCATATTCCTCCTTCTTAAATTTTTTCTAAAATACGGTTTACCGTTTCACAGCATCCTCTTCACCATCGCCTACACCCTCATGCTCATGACCGCCGGCGCAATGGTAAGCAGAATGACCGCCAGAAGCATCAGCATCATGGGAAACAGCATCTTTGTAGACGCCTCCTCCGCAAACTGCCTGGCCGCGTTTTTCCGGTTATTCCACTGCTCCTCCCCAATCTCCTTCAAAGCCCTGGTCACATCCTGACCGCCCCGGTGCATATTCTGCAAAACCACAGACACAAACCGGCGCATCTGCGGCATATTGCACCTGGTCACAAAATAGTCAAACGCCGCCTCCGCCGTATTTCCTGCTTCCATCATGGAAACCGCGCGATCCAGTTCCCGGTAAAGGGGCCTGTCATTGGACATCTCGGCGGATATTTTTATAATGGCAGCCCGCAGGGTCATCCCTGCCCCGGAAAGTATCACGATCTTGTTAGTCAGATCCGGCATATCCATGGAAATCAGAAGATGTCTCTTCTCGATTTTTTCCGATACCGCAGTCAGCGTCATATATCCAAGACCAATCCCCGCCCCAAGCATCAGTCCGGCAATCCCCGTCTGCCCGCCAAGCATCAAAAGCCCGGACACAAGCATTCCCATCAGCAAATAGCTGGCAGCGGCAGCCCAGTAGGCTCTCACATAAAACTCGCAGTATTTAGGGTCATAAAGCTCCTTCATATATTTGCGCAGCACCCGGTCAAAAGAAGAGCCGTAGGAATACCGGGTCTTCTCCATAAGATAAAATCCCGCCGGGAAAAAATCCCTTAAAGAAAACTCGTCTTTATCCAGAACCGCTATGACTCCTTTATATTTTTTATTTCCTCTGACATAACAGAAAAACACCAGAAAAAAGCACACCAGAAAGTATCCCAGCGCCCACGGTTCTATTGTCTCCATATCCATTCCCTCCAAATGCTTTCTCGGCCCTTTCCGGCAGGCCTCTGTCCCAATTTGAATCCTGACCTTTTGGAAGCATTTCTCAAATCCTGATATCCGTAATCTTTCCGGACCAAATACTGCCCGCAATAATCATAATCAATGCAACGGTAGAGACAATCCGACCGCCCAATGTATGGAAAACCGGGTACATAAAATCCCCTGTAGTCCTGGTCAAAATCAGAAGCAGCGCCACCGGCACCGCCGTCAATACCTTCTGCTCCATCTTCTTTCCTGATAACATGGTCTCCATCTCCGCCTCCACCTCAATTTTATCCGAGATAACATCTGTGGTCTGACGGATAATCTCCACAATATTTCCTCCTGTCCGCTTGGATATCTCAAAAATGCTGGCAAAGGTTACAATATCTTCAATCCCGCTCCGCTCCCCCAGATCTTTTAAGATTTCCTCAATGTTCTGATTTAGGGAAAGTCTGGACTCAATAAGCTCCATCTCCCGAATAATATAAGTCCCCGAATCCACGTACTGGCTTCTCATATCCTCCAAAGCCAAAGAGAATCCCCTTTCCACGGAACTGCCGGAACTTATGGCCGAAGACAGGCTGTACAGCATATCCTTAAACTGCAGCGCCAGCTGTTTCCTTCTCCTTTTTATCAGCACTTTGGTCTGAAATCTGGGAAACACCAGTCCCCCGCAGGCCAATACTGCTGACAGAATCACATTTTGATAGAACACCCACCCAATAACCGCTAAAACGCCCCCGGCCAGCACCGCATACATGAGCCATTCGCTCTTAGTCATCACGTACACATCATAAAAAACGGCTCCATTCTCCCCGCAGGCTCTTGGCTTTTCTCTTCGTATCTTCCCTTTTTTTACCTTCTCCCCTGTCTTTTTCTTCTTCATCTCCTTGCCTTTCCTTGATTTATCTCACCGCAGTCCACGCCTGCCATCTCAAACTTATGGGTATTTTCAAATCTTCTCTCTGTCCTTGCCAGTTCTCCCAGAATCTTTCCCCCGCTCTCCCCCGTCCTCCTGAACTGGTACAAAGGGTTAAGTACATAAGCTCCGTTTACATATCCCTTAAGTTCCACAATGTCTAGGACTCTTCTTGTCTTGTCGCTCAGACGTCCCAGGTGGACAATCAGGTCTATGGCAGAAGCAATCTGCTGTCTGATTGCCTCAATTGGAAAGGAACAGCCTGTCAAAACCATGGTTTCCAGGCGGGACAGCATATCTGCCGGGGAATTGGCATGGCCTGTGGACAGAGAACCGTCATGGCCCGTATTCATGGCCTGAAGCATATCCAGCGCCTCCGCTCCTCTTACTTCCCCCACCACAATCCGCTCCGGCCGCATGCGCAGAGAGGATTTAATCAAGTCCCGTATGGTAATGGCCCCTTTTCCCTCCGTATTGGCATTTCTCGTCTCCAGACGCACAAGGTTCCTTACATTTTGTATCTGTAATTCCGCCGAATCTTCAATGGTAATAATCCTCTCGTCAGAAGGAATAAAATTGGACAAAGCATTTAGAAATGTGGTCTTTCCTGAACCGGTTCCTCCACTGACAAAAATATTGTATTTCGCTTTCACGCATTTCTGCAAAAATGCCGCCGCTTCCTCCGAAATACTCTGCCACTTAATCAAATCATGAAAGCTGATGACCTTCTCCGGAAATTTACGTATGGTGACTGTAGCTCCGTCCAATGCAATGGGGGCCAGCACGATATTGACACGGGAGCCGTCTTCCAGCCTGGCGTCACAGATGGGATTGGAGCTGTCCACGGTTCTGTTTACTTTTGCCACAATCTTCTGTATCAGATCCTCCAGCTGTTTGTCACTCTCAAAATGCTCCTCCAATTCCGAAAGCCGCCCGTCCCGCTCAATAAAAATATGTTTAGGACCGTTAATCATAATCTCCGTAATGGAAGCATCATCCAAAATCGGCTGCAGAATCCCCAGTTTTTTCATAGAATTTAGGCAGTGATTTACCACCTTAAGGCGCTGGCTGACGCTGACAAACGTGTCACCTGCCACCTGTGCAAGCATCTCATAAGCAGTATCCTTTATCAGCTCATCCGTAATGTCCCTCTGCCCTTCCAGCCTGACGCTTACCTTTTTGTAGACTTCCTCCAAAAGTGTCTCCGTCACTTCCATGGTATTCTCCTATATCATTTTTATCAGTCCGTCGCATCCCTTTGTGAAATCGCCGTTACCATCCAATGCCGCCGCCAAAGCCACCCCTTTGGAAATACTTTGGGAAAAGGGAAATGCCATGGCATAAATTCCGCTTTGGCTTCTGACCGGACATTTATTCTGAATATATCGGATTCTGTCCGCCCCCAAACGCCCGTCTCTTGCCGGATCATGTTCAAACGCAGCCTGCTTTCCGGCCCCCATATCATCCGCTGTGTAGACCATAAAAATCCTGTCACTTAAGTCCATCACCTTCCTGCTTCTTTCTGAAAAGTCAAAAGGAAGGTCCACAATAAGCAGGCTTATCCCTCCTTCTCCCATGAGAGACTCAATAAGATATTCCATATCCTCCCCGGTCAAATCCATATAATCCCCCATACTTCGGATTCCAGGAAACACCATAACCTGATCCTGGTTCTTTTTTAAACCGGAAATGAGAATCCCTGCCATATTTCTCTTATCTTTTACCGCAAACAGAATATCCTCCATAGAAACATCAAAATACATCTGGTACAGTCCATCCGTATAAGGAGCCATCTCCAGATTCAGGTAGGCTGTCCTTCTGTCCTTTGCCGCCCGAACAGCCGTCATGTAAGCGATGGTCGTCTTCCCGCTGCCGCCCTGAGTGGAAGAAAACGCCGCCACTTTCCCTCCATGAAACCCTCTTTGTTCCAGCGAATCCCCGGATATGCACATTACAATCTTCTTTAAATCGCTTATAATGTCCGTTCCCTGCTGATAGATATTCAGTCTCTGTACTTCCTTCTCCGTATCAACTAACGTCTGGCTTCCAATTATGACTCTGACCCTGATATCAGCGGCATAATCTCTAAAAAAGTCGTCTTCCCCCATAACCACGTCGATTTCACTCCCGTGGGCGCTTACATATGCCTGGGCTTTCTCCTTCTCCGTAAAAAAGAAAAACATAAGTTCCGGATACTGCTGCTTTACAAATACGCTGAATACATCCATAAAATACGCGTCACAGCTGCAAAGAACCACTTTCATCTTTCCATCCCCCCTGTTTTCCCTGTCATTAAACCTATCTTAGCATTAATTTTTCCTTTTTTCAAGTATTTTTATCGCTATAAGCGAATATTATAATCTTTGAGCGTGTTCAAATACTCGTATTAAAGGAATAAAATAATGTTATCATGAGCAAGAAAAGGAGCCTTCTTTGAATCCAGAACACCATAGATATGAAATCGGACAAAGGATTAGAAATTTCAGGCTTTCCAATAACCTGACCCAAGCACAGCTTGCGGAAAACCTGGATGTCTCTACGAATTATATTTCAGAAATAGAAAATGGCAAAAAGGGGATGTCACAGGATACCCTTTGTAACTTATGCGATAAATATCAACTCTCCGCTGATTTTCTGCTCTTCGGAAAATGCGAGCAGGACTTGTCAAAGCAGTCTTTGTTTCAATTGCTTTCCTCTATTCCTGCTGACTTAATTCCCGTTGTTATCGAATATTTGGAGGCAGCTTTAAAAATAAAGAAATTAGACGGATTCGTCTAATGCCGGTCGCCGTATTTCTAAAGCAACGCATTAAACAGACAAAGGAATCATTGATGAAACTGATAATTTCAGTTGAAGAAATCTCATGGAATACAAAAAAATGGTTAAAAATGGTTTCTGCCGCTTCGAAAAGCCTGCGGCAGAAACCATGAGGAAGCCCTGAGGAATCGTCATTGATTAACGCAGCCTCTTACAATTCCTCCCGAAGCCAGATAAACCCATAAGGCTGCAGCGTCACATACCCGTCCGGAGCGCCGTCCTCCCCGGTCAACAGATCCTTGCCTCCGCCAATCCAGGACACGGTCTTCTCACTTCTGCCGAAATTATAAATGCCGGTAATCTTCTCCGTCTTTCCCGTCCGCATAATCCCCAGCACGGCCTTGTCCTCCCATCCGATGGTCTCCCCGTGAGCCTGGGCTGTAAACGCCTCATGGTCCCCGCGGATGGTCTCCAGCTTCCGAAGGCCCTCAAAAATTCGTCCCTGAACCGTTCCAGTCTTATGGGCATTCTCCGCCAGATCCCACCGGAAAGAGGAGCGGTGAACATACCGGGAGTCCACGGCCTTCTCCGGCTCATTCTTATAGGAGTAATCATTCAGCTGCCCAATCTCATCCCCGCTGTAAATAACCGGAATCCCGGCCTGCATAAGCATAAAGGCGTGAAGCATCAGATCCAGGCGCAGGGCCTGCTCCAAAGCGTTCTCATCCCGATTCTCCAAAGCCGTCTCCACCCCGCACATGGAGGCAGTGGTCCCGCAGAACCGGGCGTCCTGGGTCACCGGGTCGTCATTGTACAGTTCCCCTCTGCTAAAGCTCTCCCAGGTCTTTCCCAGATAGAAATCATTGAGATACCTTTTGTGGGAAGCCTGGAACATATCCCACTTCTCCAGCTGGTCATAATCCAGCCCCCAGCCGATATCGTCATGGCACCGCAGATAATTGAGGAAGGTGTAGGACTTCGGAAGGCCGTACACACTGTCCAGCTGCTTCCTCAAAAGCCTGGCATCCTGCACCGCCACCGTATGCCAGATAGTTGCCATGGTGGTAACATTGTACAGCATATGGCACTCCGGCTTTTCCACGGTCCCAAAATAGGGGGCCACCTTTGCCGGCTCCATAACCACCTCACCTAAAAGCAGAATACCCGGACACACGATCTCCCCGATCATCCGCATCATGCGCACAATGGTATGTACCTTGGGAAGATTCCGGCAGCTGGTTCCCAGCTCCTTCCAGATGTAGGGAACCGCGTCGATCCGGATCACATCCACTCCCAGGTTGGCAAAAAACAGGAAATTGTACATCATCTCATTAAACACCGCCGGATTCCGGTAATCCAGATCCCACTGATACGGATAGAAGGTGGTCAGCACATGCTTTCTGCAGTCCTCCAGCCACGTAAAATTCCCCGGAGCCGTGGTGGGAAATACCTGGGGAACCGTCTTCTCATACTCTGCCGGAATATCCCAGGTGTCATAGAAGAAATACCGGTCCTGGTACTCCTTCTCCCCGGCTCTGGCCCGTTTTGCCCACTCATGGTCCTCCGATGTGTGGTTCATGACAAAATCCAGGCACAAGCTCATATCCTTCTTGTGGCAGCTGTCCGCCAGATGCTCCAGATCATCCACTGTCCCCAGCTCCGGCTGCACCTTCCTGAAATCCGCCACCGCGTACCCGCCGTCAGACCGGTCCTTGGGAGACTCCATGAGAGGCATCAGATGCACATAGTTGACCCCGCAGGACTGCAGATAATCCAGGTGTTTCTCCACGCCTTTCAGCGTCCCTCCGAACAACCCTGTATAAATCATCATGCCCAGCATATCATTACCCTTAAACCACTCCGGGTCAGCTTCCCTCTTCAAATCCAGCTCTTTCAGAACCTTCTTTCTCTCCTTATAAACCCTGCTCATATTTCCGCAAAGTTCCTCAAACATATCCGGCGCGTCATAAAGCTCCATATACAGCCACTTCAGCTCATCCATATGTCTTTTCAGACGCCCCTCATAAATCTCCTCTTCTCTGTTCATGCTCATACAGACACACCTCTCCCATTATTTGATACTGCTATTTTACAAACCTCACCCCCTAACGTCAAGCCTGCCAAATGGTTTACCACATGTCTTTATCACTTCTCAAAGGCCTGACCCCCAGCCTGCCCCTACCCTTTATGCCCCACAAATCTGAACCCGAAGGCTCACCACAATCTCCGCCTCTTCGCACTTTTGCTCCTTTTCACCTTTCCACTTTAACCCATTACATTATTAACCCAATCAAGTCTTGCCTTTTCCACCCCCTTGTGCTATATTTATCAAAGTATTCCTACTATAATTAAACTTAAATGGAGGCAGCTATGGTAGAAAAATGGGATATTACCATCCCGGAACTGACAGGAGCCCAGACCCGGCGGGCGTACCTGTACCTCCCGGATTACTATGACGACGACCCGGATGCGCGCTATCCTGTTCTCTATATGTTTGACGGTCACAACGTATTTTTCGATTCCGACGCTACATACGGAAAAAGCTGGGGCATGAAAGAATTTATGGAGGAAACCCGGGCCCCTCTGATCATCGCCGCGGTGGAGTGCAACCACAGCCCGGACCACGGCCGGCTGAAAGAATACTCCCCCTTCGCCTTCAGGGACCCAAGGTTTGGTCAGATTCCCGGCTGGGGCAAGATCACCATGGAGTGGATGGTCCACAAATTCAAACCGGATATTGACGCCAATATCCGCACCCTCCCGGACCGGGAGCACACCTTTATTGCCGGCAGCTCCATGGGAGGCCTGATGAGCCTTTACGCCCTTTTAGAGTACAACCGGTATTTTTCCAGGGCAGCCGCCCTGTCTCCGTCTCTGTGGGTAGACCCGGCCAGGCTCTCCAACCTGATCCGCAATGCCAGGCTGCGGCCTGACACCACCCTGTACATGGACTACGGCTCCAAAGAGATCTGCAACCACAAAAATATGCTCCAGAGTTTTGGAAAGATCGCTTCCCTTCTCCTGGAACGGCAGATCTACTTAAACTGCCGCATCGTCCCGGAGGGGGACCACAGCGAAGCCAGCTGGGAGCGCCAGATCCCGTTCTTTATGGAGACTCTTATGTATGAACCTCAGGGAACACCGAAAGAGCAGAGCCAGGAGGAGCCAGAGACAGAAAAACCAACGGAAACGCAGCAGAAATTAATTAAATAAGGAGGCATTATGGAAGTACAATATTTTAAGAATTACAGCCCTGCCCTGGAGCGGGACATGGAGTGCAAAGTCTACGGCCATGCCGGACGGCCGGTCCTCTTTATTCCATGTCAGGACGGCCGGTTCTTTGACTTCGAAAATTACCACATGGCGGATGTGTGGTCCCCCTGGATTGAATCCGGGCAGGTGATGGTATTTTCCATTGACACCATTGACAAGGAAACCTGGTCCAACAAAACCGGAGACCCGGGCTGGCGCATCTGGCGTCATGAGCAGTGGGTCCGCTACATTACCGATGAGATGGTCCCCTTCATCCGTGCCATGGTCAATGAGCGCAACGGCTGGGACGGCTATCCCGGCATCATCACCTTCGGGTGCAGCCTGGGCGCCACCCACGCAGCCACCCTGTTTTTCCGCCGCCCCGACCTGTTTGACGGCCTGCTGGCCTTAAGCGGCATCTACACTGCGGACTACGGTTTTGACGGATTTATGAACGGCCTTGTGTATGAAAATTCCCCGGTGCATTTCCTGCCCAACATGCCCTTGGACCACCCCTATATTGAGCTTTACAACAAGAAAAAAGCCGTTATCTGCGTGGGCCAGGGTCCCTGGGAGATCCCTTCTTCCACCAGACAGCTGGACAGCATTCTCCAGAGCAAGGGCATTCATCTGTGGGTGGACTACTGGGGATATGACTGCGCCCATGACTGGCCGTGGTGGTACAAGCAGGTGACCTATTTTGTTCCTTATCTGCTGGAATAGCAGTTCACAGCCCGCGTCTGTTGCCTGCCCCGGCTATACAAACCCGGGGCAGTGTAAAACCTGAGATCTTCACGACAGCCCACTGCTGTCTTTCAAACAAAACCAAAGCAAAGGGAGGAACCATTATGAAAAACTGTATCTTTATCTCACCTAATTTCCCCACCAACTACTGGCAGTTCTGCCGGGAGCTGAAAAACAACGGCATGAATGTGCTTGGCATCGGGGACCAGCCCTACGATGAGCTGACCGACGATCTAAAGGGCAGCCTGAACGAATACTACAAAGTCAGCAGCCTGGAAAATGAGGACGAAGTGTACCGGGCCGTGGCATTTTTCATCTTTAAACACGGCCGCATTGACTGGCTGGAGTCCAACAATGAATACTGGCTGGAGCGGGACGCCAAGCTGAGAACGGATTTCAACATCACAAGCGGTTTCCAGGTTGACGACATCCCCCGCATCAAGTACAAATCCAAGATGAAAGAGTTCTACATAAAGGCCGGCATCCCTGTGGCGCGCCATCACCTGGTTGACACTGTGGAGGGCTGCCTGGAATTTATAAAAAAGGTGGGCTACCCTGTCATCGCCAAGCCGGACAACGGGGTGGGGGCCTCCCACACCTACAAGCTGTCCGATGAGGAGGAACTGAAACAGTTCTTTGACCAGAAGCTGCCCCACATCCCCTACATCATGGAGGAATTTGTGGACGCGGAGGTCAATTCCTACGACGCTGTCATTGACGCCAACGGGGAGCCTGTCTTTGAGACCGGCAATGTGACCCCCAACTCCATCATGGATATTGTGAACAACGCGGACAACTCCATCTACTACATTGTAAAGACCCTGAAGCCGGATGTGAAGAAAGCAGGCCGGGCCACGGTGAAAAGCTTCGGCGTAAAGAGCCGCTTTGTCCACTTCGAATTTTTCCGCCTTCTCAAAGACCACAAGGGCCTGGGCAAAAAGGGGGACGTTATCGCCCTGGAGGTGAACATGCGGCCCTGCGGCGGTTTCACCCCGGACATGATCAATTTCGCCCACAGCACCAATGTGTACAAGATCTGGGCTGACATGATCGCCTTCGGCCACTCCACCGTTCCCGTGGGCAAACACGCCTTCTGCGCTTTTGCCGGGCTGCGGGACGGAAAAGACTTTGTCATGAGCCATGAGGACATTATGAAGGCCTACGGGGAGAACATGAAGATGGTGGGCCGCATCCCCGACGTCCTGGCAGGAGCCATGGGCAATCAGATGTATGTGGCGGTGTTTGACACGGAAAAACAGATGAAAGCATTCTATGAGAATGTCCTGAAATGCCGTTAGGCGGGCGTTCATATTTTGTTCAAAAATCATTCAAAAACCTTTTACAGACATATCATGATTTCTTCATGATTGCCACGTATACTCCCGAGTTTGACACTAAAAAGATTAAAAAGGCCTCATAAACCCTGATTC
>CAJUFP010000009.1 GCA_910585645.1 uncultured Hungatella sp.
TGCTAAAGCAGGATAGAACATATCTCTGCGTTCAACCGCCCCGTGAATAGTAACTTCCCGAAACATATTTCCCGAAACTTTCCCCAAAAAGGTTGTGTGAACCTGGGAAATCTAGTATAATATGGGCAAGCGGACCAAGCAGAACCCGCGGAGAGTATTTTCGCAGGCCCCACTGTCGGGCAGGGGCAAGGAGGCCAGGTGGGAGTGCTTATCAATGAACAAGGGGGATTTTCTATTATGAAGACCAGAATAAGAAAGATAGGAACCGTTGGGACCACAGCTCAGATGAGGGTGATCCCGGGCCATTTTGCCACCAACCATGCCCACATCAACTATTATCTGGACTTGACCATGCTTAAGAGCAGGACCAGCGAGGCGAAGGCCATTGCCAAGGTGATGGCAGGTCTCTACCTTTTTGACACGGTGGTGGACACCATTGTATGTATGGAAGGCATGGAAGTGATCGGGGCGTTTTTGTCGGATGAGCTGGCCAAGGGCGGTTTTATGTCCATGAACCGTCACAAGAGTATCTATGTGGTGCGCCCTGAGTTCAACAACAACAGCCAGATCATTTTCCGGGATAATCTGGTGCATATGATCGAGGACAAGCATGTGCTGGTGCTGGTATCTTCCGCCACCACAGGTCTGACGGTCAATAAAGTCATCGAGAGCATTCTGTACTATAACGGCATTATGACCGGAGTTTCGGCTATCTTCGGCGCTGTGGACGAGGTGGACGGAGTGCCCATCAAGGCGGTGTTCGGCAAGAAAGATCTTCCGGACTATGAGTCCTACGATTATCGGGACTGTCCTCTGTGCAAGAAGAAGCAGAAACTGGATGCCCTTGTAAACGCTTTCGGGTACTCGGCGCTGTAACCTGGCGCTGTAATCCGGGGAAACAGCAGCAAAGAGCGTGAAAGGAACCGGCCGGATCGCCGGTTCCTTCCACGCTCTTTTTGTCCCTTATCTGACCGTCAGCCTTTCAAGATCCCTGTAAAATCCCGGGTAGGAGATGGTTACACAGTCGGCTCCTAAGATATCTGTCTCCCCGTCCGCGCACAGTCCGGCCACGGCGAAGGTCATGGCGATCCGGTGGTCCTGGCAGCTGTCAATAACCGCCCCGTGAAGGGGGCTTTGGCCGTGTATGACCATTCCGTCCTCTGTGGCCTCCACACAGGCCCCCATGGCCGAGAGGTTTTTGACCATAACCTCAATGCGGTCAGACTCCTTTACTTTCAGCTCCGCGGCGTCGCGGATCACGGTGGAACCTTTGGCAAAGCAGGCCATGGCCGCGATTATGGGAAGCTCGTCGATCAATGTGGGGATAAGGGCCCCCTGGATGACCGTTCCGTGGAGGGAGGAGGAGCAGACCAGGATGTCAGCCACAGGCTCCCCGGAGTCGCAGCTCTCATTGAGAAGGGTTATCTGGCCTCCCATGGCTTTGATAACCTGAAGGATCCCGGCCCTGGTAGGGTTTATCCCCACATGCTTTAGCAGGACGCGGGAGTGGGGGACCATAAGCCCCGCGCAGAGAAAGTAGGCGGCAGAGGAGATGTCCCCCGGCACATCTACACGGCTTCCGTAAAGCTCCCGGGCCGGAAGGATCACCGCTGTGGTCCCCTCCCGATATACCTGGGCGCCAAAATGTTTCAGCATGATCTCGCTGTGATCCCTGGACACATAGGGTTCCGTCACCCGGGTCTGGCCGTCCCCGTATAGTCCGGCCAGAAGGATGGCGGATTTCACCTGGGCGGAGGCTACCTTGGAAGTATAATGGATCCCTTTAAGAGCCCTGCCGCGGATCCGCAGCGGAGCGCACCCGTTGTTCCGGGCGCTTTGTATGTGAGCCCCCATAAGGGAGAGAGGCTCGATAATGCGGTTCATAGGCCGCCTCTGGATGGAGGCGTCCCCGGTCAGGGTCGCCTTGAAATTCTGGGCGGCCAGAATACCGGACATAAGGCGCATGGTAGTTCCGCTGTTGCCGCAGTCCAAGTCCGCGTCAGGACAGGCAAGGCCCCGTAGGCCTTTGCCTTTGACCACCACCGTATCCCCTCTGTTCTCAATGTCAACTCCCATCTTCTGAAAGCAGGAGATGGTGGACAGGCAGTCAGCCCCCTGGAGATAGTTGTGAATCTCCGTGGTCCCTTTGGCGATAGAGCCAAACATCACGCTGCGGTGGGAGATGGACTTGTCCCCCGGAACCGTGACCTCCCCGCAAAGTCCCTTTGCTCTGGTAAATTTCATCGTAGTTTTCCGGCCTTTCCCGTAATTTTTTCTGTCCCCCGCCAGGCGGGGGCTGTCCGCAGAAGGGGCCCGTGACTTACGCCTCCGGACGCTGTTCTACAGACTGAGCTCATAGTGATATTTTTTAAGCCTTTCCCAGGCCTTGTCCATAGCCTCTTTGTCATAAAAATCGATCCTCAGGGCGCCTTCCCCCCGCTCCCGGTTGTGATTGATCCCGATGTTCCGGATGCTGATGCCGCCTGCTGCCAGGATGACCGAGATGGTGGAGATGGACCCCACCTCGTCCGCAATATCCACCGTAAAGCTGTACTCCGGCTCCACAGACCCTTTTGTCCTCTCGGAAAAGGTGCTGCGGTAATCCCTGGAGGTCTCAAACAGCTCGTAGACGGCTTTTGTGTCCCTGGCCTCCAGCCGGTCCAGGACCGCCTCCAGAGAGTCTATATAAAGCCTTAGGATGTGAGCCAGATTTTTGCTGTTGGTCATGCAGATCTGCTCCCACATCCGGGGGGAGGAGGAGGCGATCCGGGTAATATCCTTAAAACCGCCGGCTGCCAGCCGGTTCATCAGGCCGTCCTCCTGATCGCTGTCCCTTACCAGGTTTACCAGGGAAGATGCCACGATGTGGGGGAGATGGCTGATGGCTGCCGTGATCTGGTCGTGGCGCTCATAGTCCAGGACAATGGGGATGGAGCCGATGGACGCGGCCACATGCACCAGGCGGTCAACATCCTCCTTTCGGCTCTTCGGGGTGGGGGTGATGATATAGTAGGCATTTTCCAGAAGGCGGTCCGAGGAATTCTCGTATCCGGTCTTCTCCGAGCCGGCCATGGGATGGCCGCCTACAAACACCTCCTCCATCCCCAGCCGGGTTACGTGGCTGTGGATGTCGGTCTTGGTGCTGCCCACGTCGGTCACAAGGGCTCCCGGCTTTAACCAGGGCTGTATCTTGCTTAAGTAGGCCGCGTTGTATTCCACGGGAGTACACAGAAAGATCATATCGCAGGTTTCAAGCTCTTTGCCGATGTCCGGGAGGATCACGTCCACCATACCGTCCTGCTTGGCCTTTAGAAGCTTCTGGCCGGAGCGGGTGTAGGCAAGGATGGTGATGTCCGGGTTGGAGCGCTTAAGGCCCCGGGCGATGGAACCGCCGATGAGGCCAAAGCCGATAAAGGCTATGCGTAAGTCAGCCATTACATGCTCCTTCCCACCAGTCCGGCAAAAGGCCTTAAGTCGTCCATAAGGGTCTCAAACTGCCCGAAGGTCAGAGACTGGGGGCCGTCGGACAGGGCGCAGGAGGGACAGGGGTGGACTTCGATCATCAGGCCGTCAGCCCCCGCAGCCACGGCGGCCTTAGCCAGAGGCTCCACGTAGGCCCGGACGCCTGTGGCGTGGCTGGGATCCACGATAACCGGAAGATGGCTCTTGGACCGAATCACCGGAACCGCGCTGATGTCCAGGGTGTTGCGGGTGCTGGTCTCATACGTGCGAATGCCCCGCTCGCACAGCACGATATTGGGGTTGCCCTCGGAGATGATGTACTCCGCGGCGTTGAGCCACTCGTCGATGGTGGCGGAAAGCCCTCTTTTTAACAGAACCGGGACACCTGACTTGCCCGCCTCCTTTAACAGCTCAAAGTTCTGCATGTTCCTGGCCCCGATCTGAAGCATGTCCACATACTTTACGGCAGCCTCGATGGCGTGGGCGCTGGTAACCTCGCAGATCACGTTAAGGCCCGTGGCCTCCCTGGCCTCCTTCATGTACTTCAGCCCCTCTTCCTCCAGGCCCTGGAACGAGTAGGGGGAGGTTCTGGGCTTGTAGGCGCCGCCCCGCAGGAAGGCGGCGCCCGCCTTTTTTACGGCGGCGGCGGTCTCCATCAGCTGCTCCCTGCTCTCGATGGCGCAGGGGCCGGCCATGACCGTCACGGTGCCGGGGCCGATGGAGGTGTTTCCCACAGGGATGACAGAGTCTTCGGGGTGGAACTTTTTGTTCACCAGCTTGTAGCTTTCCGTCACGTTGACCACCTTGTCCACGCCGTCGGAGATCTCGATGTTGGAGCCGTGGAGCTTTGACTTGTCGCCTACAACGCCTACGATGGTCACCTGGTCGCCTTTGGATAAATGGGGGTGTAGCCCTTTGGACTGGATCAAACGGGTTACATTTTGGACAGCTTCCTCGGAAGCGTTTGGTTTCATAATAATAATCATGGCAATAACCTCTCCTAAAATTTATTTCCCTATTTTAAGACAAACAGAGGGATTTGTCAACGCTTTTATGCTTTAAACTTTTGAGGTTTAAAGTGGGAAATGATTCGAAAAAGACCGGATTTTTCAGGGCGGGGAGAAAGAAAAAGAAAGATTTTTCCCGGAGACGGAAATTTTATAAAGAAAATATAAAGAAAATATAAAATGCTTATTGACATTATGCCCAAAATCTGGTAGACTACACACATAGACAAAAGAATAGAAGTTGGATTGTTACTGACAAGCAGGCAAAACCAGTTTTGAATGACACTCATGAGAAGTCTGTCATTTCAAGATTGGCTTTTTTATTTTCAAAATTCCCCGGACAGGGGTATATGGTGCGTAACAGTAATATGAGAATTGAAAAAGTGATCAACAATAACGTAGTGAGCGCCCTGGACGAGGACGGGACGGAGACCGTGGTTATGGGGCGGGGGATCGGCTACCACACAAAGCAGGGCATGGAGATCCCGGAAGATAAGATCGAAAAGGTGTTCCGCCTGGAAACTCCGGGGACGGCAGGCAGATTTGGGAGCCTTCTGGAGAAGATACCTCTGGAGCATTTGCAGATCTCCACGGAGATCATCGACTACGCGGGGAATGTGCTGAACCGGAAGCTGAACGAGAGCATTTACCTGACCCTGACAGACCATATTAATTTTTCCATTGAGCGATTCCGCATGAACATGATGTTCTGCAACCCCCTGATCCGGGAGGTAAAAAGTTTTTACAAGGAAGAGTACCTAGTGGGGGAGTACGCCATAGCTTTGGTGGAGCGGAAGCTGGGGATCAAGCTGCCCTCGGACGAGGCGGCGTCTATTGCCCTGCACATCGTCAACGCGGAGTACAACATCAAGATGCGGGACACCATTGACATCACCAATCTGATCCAGGAAGTTCTGGGGATCATTGAGGGGTATTTTCAGATGAAGCTGGAGGAGCATTCTATCAGCTATGAGAGGCTGATCACCCATGTGCGGTTCTTGGCTGAGCGGATCTACTGCAAGGAGCTTTTAGACGAGGGAAGCCCGGAGTTCTGTCAGATGATCGCCAGGCTCTACCCCGAAGAGTACGGGTGCAGCATGAACGTGCGGGAGTACATCAAAGAGCATTATGAGCATTCTGTGACGGACGAGGAAGTGGCGTATCTGGCCGTGCATATCAAGAGGGTGCGGATGTAGAACGAAGAGAGTCGGCGGGTTTTATCCGTCTTTGCCGCAGGGGCAGGCGGGGACGCTGGTTAATAAAAGGAGGCGATTTCAGTGTTTGGAGCTTTGAAGAAGATGTTTGGAGGCGGCCAGGAGGAGCAAAAGAAGGTGATCCTGGCTCCGGTTTCAGGGACGGTGATCCCTATGAGCCAGGTAGCGGACCCTACGTTCAGCCAGGAGATCCTGGGCAAGGGAGTGGCCATTGTGCCGGATTCGGGAGTGTTTGTGGCCCCGGCTGACGGGGAGGTGGCGGTGATGTTTGAGACAAAGCACGCGGTGAGCATCAAGGCGGACTGCGGGGCCGAGTTTATCATCCACATCGGCATGGACACGGTGAACCTTAAGGGCGAGCATTTTACATCCTTTGTGGCCCAGGGCGATAAGGTGAAAGCAGGGGATAAGCTGGTGGAAGTGGACCTGGAGAAGGTGAAGGAGGCAGGTTACGACGTGACCACTCCTATCGTCATCTGCAACACGCCCAGTTTCCCGAATATGGTGTGCCATACAGGCATGGAAGTGAAGGCCCTGGATCCCATTATCGAGTTGTAAAAAGGGATCGGGATCTTAAGGGTGAGAGTTATGGAAAGCAAGACGTTTGTTTTGAAGGATCTGGAAGGGCTCCACGCCAGGAACGCGGCAAAAGTAGTCATGGCGGTTCAGGGCGGGGGAGACGTAAAAGTGACTGTCCGGTGCGGGGGCATGGAAGCGGACGGGGAAAACATTCTGGAACTGATGTCCTTAAACGCCAGGTACGGCGCCGAGCTTACGGTGACAGCCCTGGGGGAGAGGGCCCGGGAGATTTTGGAAAAGGTGGAGAAAGCAGTAAACGGCAGTATGATTTAAATCCATGGCGGGTTTAAATAGACGAGTCAAACGGCCATTGGCCGGAAGAAAGGAGCTTTTATTATGATGAAGTATTTCCAAAAACTTGGCAAAGCGTTGATGCTTCCCGTAGCGTGTCTGCCCGTGTGCGGTATCCTTATGGGCGTGGGCTACATATTGGCGCCGGCAGCCATGGCAGGCGAGGTCCAGGGTTTTACGGCGGGAGGATTTCTCTACAGCGTGGGTCTGTTCCTGATTAAAGCGGGCGGCGCTCTGATTGACAACATGTCCTGGCTGTTTGCCATCGGCGTGGCCGTAGGCATGGCTGACGACGGCGACGGCGCTGCAGGGCTGTCAGGTTTGGTATCCATGTTCATGATCACCACACTGTTGAGCAGTGGCACCGTAGCCGGAATTACCGGCAAGGAAGCCGACCCGGCTTTCGGAAAGATCGTGAACCAGTTTGTAGGTATCATCTCCGGTATCATCGGAGCTACCTGCTATAATAAGTACAAAGGCGTAAAGCTTCCCAATGCTCTGGCGTTCTTTAGCGGCAAGCGGGCGGTAGCGATCTTTACGGCGATTTATTCCATCGGCGCGGCCCTGGTGTTGTTCTTTGTATGGCCGGTGGTGTACGGCGCGCTGGTAGGCATGGGCAAGGCGTTTATCGGCATGGGCGCTTTGGGCGCGGGCATCTACGCGTTCTTTAACCGTCTGCTGATCCCCTTTGGCCTTCACCACGCCCTCAACTCCGTGTTCTGGTTTGACGTGGCAGGGATCAACGACCTTGGCAATTTCTGGGGCAACACCGGTACCTTCGGACAGACCGGTATGTATATGACAGGGTTCTTCCCGTTCATGATGTTCGGTCTTCCGGTAGCGTGTCTGGCTATGTACCATACGGCGAAACCGGAAAAGAAGCAGATCGCTTACGGCCTTCTGGCGTCAGCGGCCTTCTGTTCCTTCTTTACCGGCGTTACGGAGCCCATCGAGTTCGCGTTTATGTTCCTGGCTCCCGGACTTTATGTAGTTCATGCCCTTTTGGCAGGTATTACGGCAGGTATTACGGTGGCCCTTCCCATCCGCGCCGGATTCTCATTCTCAGGCGGCGCCGTGGATATGGTTTTAAGCTCCTTCACTCCATTGGCTCAGAATCCGTGGCTTCTGATCCCCATAGGCATTGTGGTTGGCGTGATCTACTATGTGGTGTTCCGGTTTGTGATCACCAAGTTTGACCTGAAGACACCGGGCCGGGAGGATGACGAGGACGAGACCAAGGTGGTTCTGGCCAACAACGACTTTACCCAGGTTGCGGCGATTATCCTGGAGGGCGTAGGCGGCCCGGCCAATGTGACTTCCATTGACAACTGTATCACAAGACTCCGTCTGGAGGTGAAGGATTACACGGCTGTTGACGAGAAGAAGATCAAGTCCGCCGGCATCGCCGGCATCATCCGGCCGGGAAAGACATCGGTTCAGGTTATTGTGGGAACCCAGGTGCAGTTTGTGGCGGATGAGTTTAAGAAACTCTGCAAGTAAACTTGTGGATATATTTACAAATGAAGAGTACAAAATGACATTGAATTTCCCCGCTTTCCCCTCTATAATAGAGGGGAAAGCATTTTTAGGCTATAAGATGCGAGAATGGAGGAAAATGATATGGCGATTTTGGTAACTGGCGGAGCCGGCTATATTGGAAGCCACACCTGCGTGGAACTGCTGAACGCCGGGTACGACGTGGTGGTTCTGGACAATCTGTGTAATTCCTGCAAGGAGTCCATAGTCCGGGTGGAGGAGATCACAGGCAAGAAGGTTACATTCTACGAGGTGGACCTTCTGGATCAGCCGGCGGTGAAAAAGGTGTTTGACAATGAGAAGATCGAGTCGGTCATCCATTTTGCCGGCCTGAAGGCAGTGGGAGAGTCTGTGTATAAACCTCTGGAGTATTACCACAACAATATAACCGGCACGGTGATCCTGTGCGATGAGATGAGAAAACATGGGGTGAAGAGCATTGTGTTCAGCTCATCCGCCACGGTTTACGGCAACCCGGCCTTTGTTCCCATCACGGAGGAGTGCCCCAAGGGCGAGATCACCAATCCCTACGGACGGACAAAGGGCATGCTGGAGCAGGTCCTGACCGATCTTCACACCGCGGACCCGGAGTGGCAGATCATGCTCCTTCGCTACTTTAACCCCATCGGAGCCCACGAGTCCGGAAGGATCGGGGAGAACCCCAAGGGAATTCCCAACAACCTCCTTCCCTATATTACCCAGGTGGCTGTGGGGAAACTTGTGTGCCTGGGCGTGTTCGGCAATGACTACGATACTCCCGACGGAACCTGCGTGAGGGATTACATCCATGTGGTGGATCTGGCAGACGGCCATGTGAAGGCGCTGCAGAAGCTGGAGAAGAGTGAAGGCGGCGTGTGGATCTATAACCTGGGAACCGGCACCGGTTACAGCGTGCTGGATGTGATCAATGCCTTTGAGGAGGTCAACCAGCTTAAGATCAACTACGTGTTCAAAGACCGAAGGGCCGGGGATGTGCCGCAGTGCTACGCGGACCCGTCCAAGGCGAAGGCGGAGCTGGGCTGGGTGGCCAAGAGAGGGATTAAGGAGATGTGCGAGGATTCCTGGAGATGGCAGAAGAATAATCCGGAGGGGTATGAGGAGTAGAGGTTTCTGTCAGACAGAGATGATGGAGGAAAGCAGCAGAACGAAAAGCAGGGGGATGTCCCTGCTTTTCTTAAAGTGTGTTAAAAATATGACATATAAACCTTAAAATTTTGCCGGATATTGCAGATTTTGTGTGTAGATTTTGCTAAAAAATGCGTTCCGCGTCAATTTTCGACAAAAAATTTTTTGAATGCATTGACATAAAAAAATCTATAGTGCATAATTAACATAAAGGAATTAAGGCGTTACGATTGAAAATAATCCATGTTTTTAAAGTTGATTTTCAAGAAGAAAAGTGATATTATAATTGAAGCATGGTCTCAATAGATTTGATACCAATTATTTACTATTGCAAAAATTTGGACTTTCATAGAAAATGGAATGAGAGAGGAGAGAGTTTTTTATGTACGAGATGTATGGCAATGGGTTGGCTCTGACCGAGAAGGTACTGGATTTTTTGTGGCAGCGTCAGACCGTATCCTTGAATAATGTGGCCAATGTAGACACCCCGGGATTTAAGTCCCAATACATAACATTTGAAGAAGAACTTGGCAAGAGGATCACAGAGGCCAACAAGGGCAGGCGGTCAGCCAGACAGTCGGTGTATGACGCCATCGGCGCTTCTCAGTCATGGCTTAACACCACATGGGATGAATCCAGCAGGTTGGACGGCAACAACGTGGATATGGATCAGGAACAGGTGGAGATCGTCCGGTCAGCCTACGAGTACCAGTACATGTTGAACTCTTTTAATAACGATATAAACCGGCTTAAGAGCGCGGCGCGGAATTTTTAAATTAAGATTTAACGTCAGAAGCTTAAGACGGCGGATACAGAGAAAACCAGATTCTAAGATAAGGGGACGGGGAACGTTATGGAAGGAGTATCATTTATCACTCCCATGCAGCTGTGGAGCGCAGGGGGGATAGGGGGCGGTCTGGAGGAAACCCAGATGATGCCTTCACTGAACGCGGAGGCGTCATTGTTTAAGGATGTTTTTAAAAATACCATTAACCAGGTGAGGGAGACTCAGGCAGATGTGGAGTATAAACAGTATCTGCTGAGCACAGGCCAGATCGATGACGCTCACACCTTACCGATCGCGGAGGCAAAAGCCAGCCTTAGTCTTGATGTACTCATAACATTGCGGAACAAAACATTAGAGTCCTACAATGAACTGATCAAGATGAATGTTTAAGATCTGACAGGAAGTACATGTTGGGGAATTGGATAGGGGCAGCAGCAGGCTGCGGCAAAGAAAAAATGACAAAAGGTTGGATGAAGAAGTGGATAATTTAAAAGAACGCTGGCAAGGTGTCCCGGAAAAAACCCAGAAGATCATAAAAGCAATCGCAGGGGGAACGGCTGTGATTGCTTTAATTGCGATTCTTGCCCTGTATCTTCTGGGGGGAGATTCGAATTATTCTACGCTGTTCACAGGGCTCAGCCAGGAGGAGGCAACCCAGGTGGTGGGGCTTCTCCAGGATGAGGGGATCGAATATCGCTATGACGCCAATAGCGGGGCCATACGGGTTCCGGAAACTATGGTTGAAAAGACCAGAGTGGACCTGTTGAGCAAAGGATACCCAAAGAGCGGTTTCGCGTATGATATGTATCTGAACAATACAGGTCTGATGACCACAGAATCAGATAAAAAGCTGATCACCAAGTATGAGCTGCAGGACCGCTTAGGGGCCACCATCAGGATGTTTGACGGTGTTCAGGACGCTAAAGTCACCATCACCGAGGGGACGGAGGCTCTCTACGCGTGGGAGGATGATTCCGCCGCGGATGCCTCGGCTTCGGTCATGGTCACCATGAAAAGCGGCAGCACGCTTACAGCGGACAAAGCCCAGGCCGTGAAGAACCTGATCTCCCATGCGGTAAAGGGAATGAATTTTACCAATGTGGCAGTGTTTGACGCGGACACCATGATGGAGGTAGGCGGTACCGGGGACGGCACCAGCGCCGCCGGGGCCGCGTCGGACCTTGCCAGCCTGACCACTTTGGTGGAGAACGGCATTGCGGCCAATGTCAGAAGGGTCTTGGAGAAGCTTTACGGCGCAGGCAATGTGGCGGTGTCGGTAAAAGGTACGCTCAATATGGAGCGCCTGATTCAGGAGAGCACGCAGTATTCTACTCCGGAGAAGATCAACGAGCAGGATAAAACGGGGATCCTGGAGCGGGAAGATATTACCAGCGAGGGAAGCGCCGCGGCTAACCAGAACGCTGGCGGGCTGGTGGGGGCTGATGCCAACGCGGATGTTCCCAGGTATACCAATGAGGACGGAACCGGAGCGGCCCAAGATCAATACAGCAACTATACAGCCTCAAGAGAGTGGCTGGTAAATGTGTTAAAAGAGCAGCGCCAGATTGATCCGGGGATTCTGGAGGACACTACCATCGGCGTGGTGGTCATTACGGGAAGGACGGACACTCCTACTCAGGAACAGCTCATCAGACTGGTTGCCAATTCCGCCGGTATCCCGGTGGAGACGGCGGCGGACAAGATAACCATCATCCGCGACGCGGGAGTGGTGGTGGATGTGCCGCAGCCGCCCGATACACAGACCGGAGGGGACGTTCTGGAGATCGTCCGGACGATACCATTGCCGATTCTGATCGCCATCGGAGCGGGAATCCTTCTGCTTCTGTTGCTTCTTATCCTGCTTCTGATCAGAGGCAGAAAGCACAGGAGAGGTGAAGTCGTCATGGAAGGCGGCGACTTTATCGACGGCGACGCGCTGTCAGCCGACGGGCTGGAAGGCGAAAACCTGGCTCTTGCCGAGGAAGGCGCGGGTATGACGCCGGCTATGGAAGAGGAAGACGAGTTTACGAAGAATGAGGAGATCATGAATCTGCGGATGCAGCGCAGTCTGCGTCTGAAGCAGAATATCGGCGACTTTGTGGATCAGAACCCGCAGATCGCGGCGAAATTGGTACAGAGCTGGCTGAGAGGAGAGGAGGTAGACGGAGATGGCAGAGGCAAACGTTCCGGCAGAAGCAAGTAATCCGGCGGGGAAACCGGAAGGCGACGCTCCCATAACAAACCCAAAAAGCAAAGCTGCTCTGGTGGTTGTATCCCTGGGAGCGGACAGGGCGTCCCAGATCTACAAGTACCTTAGCGAGGAAGATATCGAGGAGCTTACATACGAGGTGGCAAAGCTGGGAAAGACCACGAACACACAGGTCGAGACCACGCTGGATGAATTTTATAAATTGTGCCTTACCCATAAGATGATGACCGACGGCGGCCTGGATTATGCCAGGAACGTACTGGAGAAAGCTTTCGGTGAATCCACGGCCAGAAATCTTTTGGAGAAGGTGTCAAAGACTCTCCAGTCCAAGCCGTTTAACTTCTTTATGAAGGGAGACCCCAAAGCCCTCCTGTCCCTTTTGCAGAACGAGAGGCCGCAGGTTATTGCTTTGATCATGGCTTATATGGACGCGGAACAGGCGGCTCAGGTGCTGGAGCAGCTTCCGGACGAGAAGAGGATCCTTACTGTGGAGAGCATGGCCCGCATGGACCGTGTTTCCCCCGAGGCCATTGCTATTGTGGAGGAGGAGATGAAGAGGAAGTTTGCTACGATTATCACCAGTGAGGATAACATGAACCTTGGCGGCGTGGACTATGTGGCGGACATGATGAACCACATCGACCGCGGAAGCGAGCGGAAGATCTTCGAGGAATTGGACAAAAGAAATCCGGAGCTGTCCCAGAGCATTCGGGAGAAGATGTTTGTGTTCGAGAATATCCTGGATATGGACGACAGATCCGTACAGCGTTTTGTCAGGGACTGCGACAGCAAGGATGTGGTGTTTGCCCTCAAGGGTTCTTCGGAAGATATGAAAGCTACGTTCTTCCGAAATATGTCTAAACGTATGGCAGAGTCTGTCCGGGCCGACTTAGAGATCACTACCAATGTCAAGAGAAAAGACGTGGAGGAAGCTCAGCAGCGTATTGTTAACATTATCCGCAGATTGGAAGATCAGGGCGAAGTGATCATCAAGAAGGGAGGAGCGGATGATGATATCATCCTCTAAGCGGGTGATCAAACAGCCGGAACGGTTGGGAAGCGGGGCCATCGAAACATACCTCCCCCCCACAGAGCAGTTTATCAGCAGCCGGGTGACGCCGCGGGCTCCCGTATTTCCCCGGTACACCCCGGAAGGGGTGAGGGCGGACGATCTGGAACTGGCTTTGAAGGAGACGGCATCGACTTTGCCGGAGGAGGAAGAGGTCCTGGGAGAGGTTCCGGAACATTCTGGGGAGGAGAGATCCCAAAACTGGAGAGAGGAAGAGGCCAGGATTCTGGAGGACGCCAAAAGGGAGGCGGAGCAGATTCTGGAAGAGGCGAGAAGACAGGCGGACGAGGAGTACACAAGGGCTTTTGAGGATGGCCGTCAGGAAGGCTATGCCAGCGGCTATGAGGAAGGCAGGCAGAGCGCCGAGAGAGAGTTTCGGGATGAGATCGAAGATCATCTTCATGAGTTTGAGGAAGATATGCGAAAAGCCCTGGACGCTGTGGACACAGCCAGAAAGAATTGTCTCCACACATATCTGGAGGAGCTGAAAGACTGCGCCATCGCCATAGGGGAAAAAGTGATCCATATCAGCCTCAGATCCAGCGGGGAGGTCATCAAGCAGATGATCATATCCGCCACGGAGAAACTGAAGAAGACGGCATGGGTCAAGATCTACATGGATAAGTATGACTATGACATGATGATGGAGGCTGACGCCGGGGTTATTGACGAACTCTCCCATCTGTCGGATAACATCAAGTTTATCGTCATGGATAAAGAGGACAGAGGAAGCTGTATCATCGAGATGCCGGAGGAGATCGTGGATGTCAGCGTCAATACACAGATCGAGAACATCAAGGATATACTGGAGAATGTAAGGATATAGAGAAAAGAGGAGCAGGGAGTCTCATATGTTTGAAAAGATACCTCAGCTGATCGCCAAGTCAGAGACGGTCAGCCACATCGGAAAAATCGAAAACGTAGTGGGAATGTCCATGGAGGCTTCCGGCGGCCGCTCCAGCATCGGGGATATCGTAATGATATACAACGAAGAGCAGAACCGCCAGATGCCTGCGGAGGTGGTAGGGTTTAAGGACGGCAAGATCCAGCTTATGACCTATGAGGCCACCAGCGGGATCGCCTCGGGCAGTTTTGTCCGCAATACCCGCCACAGACTGAAGGTTCCGGTAGGGGATTTTCTTCGGGGAAGGATCATCAATGCCATGGGGGAGCCTATAGACGGAGGGCCTCCGATTCAGTCCGCCAGGCATTACACCGTGCAGAGCCCTTATATCAATCCTCTGAACCGTCCGCCCATCCGGGAGAGACTGGAGTTTGGCGTCAAGGCCATAGACGGCCTCAACACCATCGGGAAAGGCCAGAGGATCGGGATCTTTGCCGGTTCCGGTGTTGGAAAGAGTACCCTTATGGGGATGATTGCCAAGAATGTCAAGACAGATATCAATGTGATCGCTCTGGTAGGTGAGCGTGGCCGCGAGGTGCTGGAATTTGTCCAAAAGGATCTGGGCGAGGAGGGCATGAAGCGGTCCGTGCTGGTGGTGGCTACCTCAGACCAGCCGGCTATGCTCAGGATGAAGTGTCCTCTGGTGGCAACGACCATTGCCGAGTATTTTAAGGATCAGGGTTATGACGTGCTGCTGATGATGGATTCCCTTACCAGATATGCCATGGCCCAGAGAGAGATCGGTCTGGCCATTGGGGAACCGCCCATTGCCAGAGGCTACACCCCGTCTATCTACGCGGAGTTCCCCAAGCTGTTGGAGCGAAGCGGTAATTTTGACAGAGGTTCTATCACAGGAGTTTACACGGTCCTGGTGGAAGGCGATGACACCAACGAGCCTATCTCCGATACGGTGCGCGGTATTCTGGACGGTCATATTGTCCTAAGCCGCCAGCTGGCCAATGAAAACCATTTCCCGGCCATTGATATTGGGGCCAGCATCTCCCGTCTGATGGTGGAGATCGTGCCAAAGGAGCACCAGAAAGCAGCGTCCAGGTTCCGAAACCTTTTGGGGATCTATCAGAAGAACGCGGATCTGATCTCCATCGGAGCCTATAAGAGAGGCAATAATCCGGCATTGGATGAAGCGGTTTCCAGAATCGAGGCAATAAACGGATTTCTGCAGCAGGGGATCGGGGAGAGTTTCAGCTATGACGAGACTCTGGAGCGCATTAGAGCTATTACAGGCTGATTCTGATACCGGAGGAGTACAAAGTGAAACAGTTTCAATACAGATTGGAGACCGTGCTGGACTACAAGACCCAGGTTCTGGATAATCTGAAGACAGAACATGCGGTGATTATCCAGAGTGTAAACAGAAAGCAGGAAGAGATCCGCGGCTTGCACCAGGAATTGAGCGGGATGGAAAGTGAATTTGACAGGACAAAAGAAGCCGGAGCCACCATACAGAACTACCGGCTATTTGATATGTGCATCGGCCGCATGGAAGAGATCATAGATGAAGAGAAGGAACGCCTGCAGGTTTTGAGAAAGCAGGAGGAAGCCAAGAAACAGGAAGTGATCACCGCGAAGGTGGATACTTCTAAATTTGAGAAGTTAAAGGACAGGAAGTTCAGGGAGTATCAGAAAGAAGCAGCGAAAGCCGACGAGACGTTTATCGAGGAGTTTGTCTCCAACACATCTCTGCGGATCCGCCATCAGCACAGAGGATAGGCAGAGGTGTCATGACTTTGACGGTCACAGCCAAAAGCTGTTGATCATAGATATTAATGTAAAGAAAGGAGGGAGATACCATGGAGGCAGTTAAAATGCCAAGCACTACCCAGGTGAAAGGCCAGGTAAGAACCACATCCCCGGACGCGCCTAAGGGGAGCGATGAATTTATGAAGCTTCTCCAGGTGAAGAAAGATCAGGCTAAGCCGGATAAAGCTGAGGAAAAACCCACAGACGGCAAAGACGGTCAAAAGGATGTGGACAGTGTATCCCAGGGCAAGAAGGAAGATCCCAAGGACACAAAGGAACAGGAAGTTGCCGATAACACGGTTGTGGACCAGGACGCTCTCTTGCAGGCAGCGATGCAGCAGACAGCGGCCCAGATGGCAGGGATCGTCACAGTGGAATCACCGGCATCAGAGGAAGTCGCTGCAGGGGACGAGATCGCGGTTGCCCTGACCACAGAGGACGCGGCGCCTCTTCCGGAAGCGAGGCCTTCTGTTAAGGAGGAAGCGCAACCCGAGAAAGCAGAGCAGGATTTCGTAAAAGCGGCGGGGCAGCCACAGACCAGGGAGCAGGATTCCCAGGCAGCCACAGACCAGGGAGAGACTTTGCCAAAGCAGGAAGATTTTAGAGTTTCCAATGCTGGCAATGAGGTCAGGAGAGACCAGGAGGAGAGGCCTTACAAGGTTCAGACAGAGGCAAAGCCCCAGGAGCCATCCAGGATGGAGGAGAAGACAGAAAGCGCGAACAGCGTCTACAGTCAGGAGACTCAGAAAGGGGAAACACAGCATGTGTTTGAGAGCCCCAGGACTGAGGAGGTTCCCTTAAAGACCAGCCAGGACACATTGCCCCAGGATCTGGGAAGGACGCTGGCGGACCGGCTTCCGGGAACCGGCAGGGAGCTTGTGGTGGAATTGGAACCGGCAAACCTTGGAAAACTGACCATCAAGATGGTTTACGAGGCAGGCAAAGCGGCGGTATCCATTATAGCCACCAATCCCAAAACTCTGGAGATCCTGAACCAGAAGGCAGCGGAGATCGCAGGCATCCTGGAGGAGAAGACAGGGCAGGAGACCATCATCTACACGGAAGCGCCCCAGCAGGAAAGTCAGGAGGAGAATCCGGACCAGAATCATGGCAGACGGGGAGAAGGACAGGACCAGGAAGAGAGACATGGAGCCGGGGAAGAGAAACGCCACGACGCGGAGTCCTTTGCCCAGCAGCTTCGGCTAGGTCTTGTGTAAGAGAAAGAAGGAGAGTATATGGCAAACAAATTAGGCGCCGTCAGCGGAACCAGCACTCCTTACAAGACAGGTTCCTACACGGTAGAGCAGAATGATAAGAACACTTTATCCATGACAGGGTATTTTCAGCTGCTGGCCACTCAGCTTCAGAATCAGGATATGAACAATCCTATGGACAACAGCGAGCTTATGGCCCAGATGACCCAGATGGCAATGGTGCAGTCTATGACGTCCATGACAGAGGCTATGAAGAATTCCACAGCCATCAGTACCCAGACCTATGCGGCCAGTTTGGTAGGTCAGGAAGTGACTATGGCAGTAACAAAAGAAAATTCTTATGGACAAGAGACGCCAGTAGATGTAAAATATGCTACAGTGGAGTGGGTCAACTTTACGTCCGGTGACCCTACCATCAAGCTGAAGGATGATCCAAAGGAGTATTCCCTGACCCATCTGGTAGGTATGGGAAAAGTTCCTAATCCCTTTAAGGATCAGACGGGAGAGTCTTCCGGGACAGATACTGATGAGGACGGAGACAAAACACCGGGGACCGGAGACGGAACCGATGAGCCTCAGACCACAACCAAGCTGGCAGGCCGCGCGGCAAGCTATACATCCAGACCGCCTGTGGCAGGGGACGTGGATGAGTCGGAGAACGAGAGGAGCTTCCTTGCCAATGTAAGCCAGGCAGCGGCTATGACCGCGGCGGCCAATCTGGCGAATCTGGATAAGGAGGATCTGAAAGAGCAGAGGAAGATGATAAAAGAGCTGGTCAGCAACGGCGCGTTCAGCAGCCCGGACCAGATTCCGGACCTTACCATCAGACGCTGACGATCTTTTGAAGCAAAGGCATTTGGAAAGAAGGAAGTAATATGGGAGTAAATGGGGTAGGCTCTTTCGAGCGCAGACTATCCGGCATCCCCGGCCAGAACACCGCAGCACCTGGAACGGGGGGGAATGATACAGGCTTTATGACGCTTCTCCAGGAACGGTCAAAGGTGGGCCTGAATTTTTCCAAACATGCCGCAAAAAGAATGAACGAGAGGGGCATTGCGGTTGACAATCAGCTGATGAGCGATCTGGAACACGCCGTGGAAGGCGCCAGAAAGAAGGGCGCCAAAGATGTGGCTGTGATCGGAGCGCAGGGGGTATTTATTGTCAACGTGCCGAATAACACGGTGGTTACCACCATGGCTCAGAGTGATATGAGAGAGCGGGTTTTTACCAATATTGACAGCGCTGTCCTGATGTAGCAGGACCTCGTATGAGGATGTTGATTTCCCCTGTCTGACAGGCAGGGGAAGGGACAGGGAAAGGAAAAGAAAAAGATGTTAAGAGCAATGGATTCAGCGGTGGCAGGCCTTCGGTCCCACCAGAACAAGATGGATGTTGTGGGTCACAATATCGCGAATGTGAATACCTTTGGATTTAAGGCCCAGACATATACGTTTAAGGAGGCTATGTATCAGACTTCCACAGCGTCAACAGCAGGCGACAAGGCGGGCGGCGTCAATGCGGCTCAGTTTGGTTATGGTACGTTGATGGGAAGTATCGGCATGGATATGACAGCAAGTACGCCTTCCTATGTGGGGGGGTTCAACGCCAGTATAGATGGTGAGGGATTTTATATCACGGCACCTTCTAAATTGGGAGATGCAACAGCTGGTATAGATGCTACAAAATTTAAAGAATATGATTTCGATTATACCAGAGTAGGGCAATTTTTGTTGGACAGCAACGGCTATGTTGTCGATGCAAATGGTAATTTTGTGTACGGATTCCAGAAGACAGGTGTAGATACCAACGGCGAGGATACTTTTGATGCTGCTTTAAAACCTTTGCGTGTGCCTAAAGTTACGGTAGATGCTACTGATCCAACGAAGATTACGGAGACAATTACGGTAAGCGATAAGCAGGAAGATGCATCTACTTCTGTCACGATTCAGATCAATAATGCCGGAATTATTACAGCAAGTGTCAAGTATGAAAAGAAACCTGCTGATACAACGACCAAGCCGCCTACACCTGCTGAGTATGATACCAAGGTTTGTACATTGGGGAAAGTAGCTATTGCCACATTCCAAAACCCCAATGGTGTCAGCAAAGCTGGTGGAAACTATTATAAGGCGACTAAAAATGATAATACCGGTGCTGGAATTGCGGCAGCTCCTGGTGACGCAGGCACATCAACCCTTATGGGCGGGTTTATTGAATCCTCCAATGTGGACCTTGCCAAAGAGTTTGCTGATATGATTACCACCCACAGAGGTTTCCAGGCCAATTCAAAGATGATTACGGTCAGCGACGAGATGTTGTCAGATCTTGTTGCTATGAAGCGGTAAAGTTTCTGAGATAATTGGAGCCATCTGATTCTGTGGGACCTTGTTTGTAAGGTAAATAGACAATTTAGTCATTGCGAAGACATAAAATATAATTCCTATTCTGATGATTTTAAGACTTTCAAAATTAACAGAGTTTGTTCTTTCTGTCGTTTGGACAGAAAACAGGATGAGGAAAGGAATATTATGTTAAGAGCAATGGATTCAGCGGTGGCAGGCCTTCGGTCCCACCAGAATAAGATGGATGTAGTAGGACACAATATCGCGAATGTAAATACATTTGGGTTTAAAGCACAGACATATACATTTAAAGAAGCTATGTATCAGACTTCCACATCCTCCACAAACGGAACTAAGGAAAGTGGAGGTGTCAATGCGTCACAGTATGGGTATGGTACTTTGATGGGTAGCATTGGCATGGATATGACGGCAAGCACACCGTCATATGTAGGTGGATTTAATGCCAGTATAGATGGAGAAGGTTTTTTTATTACAAAGGCTTCAAAATCTACAGTAACAAATAACAGTACAGCTATTAAAAAAGCTGAATTTCAATTAAGCAGGGTTGGACAGTTTTTGTTGGATAATAATGGCTATGTTGTAGATGCAAACGGAAATTTTGTATATGGATTTCGGTGGCTGAAAGACGCAGAGACTACTGGCACTGGTGCGGATGCCGTGACCACTCCGATGCAGTTTGAAACGGATTTAAAGCCGTTGCGTGTTCCGTTAGTTTCTACTACGGGTGTTCCTAAAATCAGTGATGACGAGGGAGAAGATAAAGCGTCTCAGTCCGTAACCGTTCAAATTAATAATGCTGGTGTTATCACTGCTTCGGTCAAATATAAGAAGGCAGATGGCACCATGGACAAAAAGGTAGTCACATTAGGAGAAGTAGGCATTGCGACTTTCCAGAACCCTAATGGTGTAACCAAGGCAGGTGGCAACTATTATACAGTGAATGATTCGGATAACTCAGGTCTTGCGGTGGCGGCTGCTCCCGGTCAGGCTGGTACTTCGACTCTTATGGGCGGATTTTTGGAGGCCTCCAACGTAGACCTTGCCAAAGAGTTTTCCGACATGATCACCACCCACAGAGGTTTCCAGGCCAACTCCAAGATGATCACGGTCAGCGACGAGATGCTGTCAGACCTGGTAGCCATGAAGCGTTAAAACATGTAAATAACAATCAGTAGTTCAGCCGCCGCGCCAGGCAGAGGATGCGGTTGGTCCGGTATCTTTCCCTGACGCGGCTGACAATAAGACATAAAAGGACCTAAAACAGGGAATCAGAGTATGAGAAGGCGCAGAAGCAACGATCAGAGGATCATGGACAGAGCCAGACAGGCCCGCAGGGAGAGGATAAGCGGGGAGAGAAAGCGTGATAACTACGATCTCTCCCCTCAAAGCGGAGTGAGCCAGGAGGAACCCACTGGAGGGCAGAGAATGATAAAGGTGACGCGGCTAAGCGGTGAAGTGTTGTATTTGAATATTTTTCAGATTGAATCAATGGAATCAATACCCGAGACCAAGATCAAGATGATGAATGGCTATTATTACCTTGTAAAAGATTCCGAAGATTCGGTTAGGAAACAGATCAGGGAATGGTTTGGATATTTTGGCTCTTCGGGAGTACAGGGATAAAATAAGCGTATCAGCAATTTTATGTAGGAGGAGAAAATGTAATGGATATATCAACGCTTATCGGCTGGGTCATGGCCGTAGGATTGGTGGTTTGGGGAATTGGCTTTGACAAGCTGGGAAATTTCTGGGACCTGCAAAGTTTGGCTATCGTTTTGGGCGGCGCTATAGCTGCGCTTATTGCCAGCTATCCCTTCCGCCTCTTAAAAGAGGTACCCAAGCACATTCTCATATGTTTCAGAGGTGGAAAATACAATGTTCCCAAACTGGTAGATCAGCTGGTGGATCTTGCCATGCTGGCCAGACAGAGCGGCCTTCTGGCCCTGGAGGAAAAGGCGGAGGAGATCAAGGACCCGTTTTTCAAGCAGAGCCTTTTAAAGATCGTGGATGCCAACGACCCGGACAAGGTCCGGGAGATGCTGGAAAAAGAGTTGGACGACATGGCGGCCAGACATGACGAGGGCGCGGGAATCTATGAGAAAGGCTCCGCCTACGCGCCGGCCTTCGGTATGATCGGTACCCTGGTAGGTCTGATCAACATGCTGAAAGGCATGAACCTGGGAGACAGCAGCGGCGCCAGCAACTTAGGTCAGGATATGTCCGTGGCTCTGATTACAACCTTCTACGGCAGCGCCCTTGCCAACGTGCTGTTTCAGCCCATTGCCAAGAAGCTGAGGGTGCGTCAGGCAGAGGAGGAACTTTACTGCTCCACCATTGTGGAGGGCGTTATGGCTATCCAGGCGGGGGTGAACCCGCAGATGCTCAGAGAGCAGCTGCTGTCCTGTATGAAGCAGTCACAGCAGAAGAAGCTTCTTTTGAAAGCGGCGAAGAACAGCGGCGCTGGCGGAGGTGAGGGCTGATGGGAAGAAAAAAAGCTGGCGGAGGCGGCGAGGACTGCGGAAGCTGGATGGATACATACGGGGACATGGTTACCCTGCTTTTGTGTTTTTTCGTTATGCTTTACTCCATGTCCGACATCAACCAGCAGAAGTGGGAGATGTTTGTAAAGAGTATCTTCCCAAATTCCGGAGATATAGAGCAGGTGGCTATCAATGAGGAGATCTCCGAAGGCGAGTTCGACGTGTCCGGTAATCTGGAGAGCGAAGAGCCTATGCCGGAGGATCTGGAAGAATTGTGGCTTACCCTTGTAAACAAGCTTAATGAACAGGGCGTGCAGGATGTGGCCGTATCTCAGGGGGAGGGATATACATTCGTAGCCTTTGAAAATCACACGTTTTTTGCTGGCGACAGTTCGGTGCTTACCGCTGAAGCCACAGAGCTTTTGGATATCTTCTGTGATATCATCGCTCCGGAGGTAGACAGAATCTCACAGATCGAGATCATGGGCCATACGGCCCAGGCAGATCCGAATAAACCCAATAACCCCAGAACAGACCGGCTTTTGTCGGCGGCCCGTTCTGCGGAGGTTGCGGCATATATTACAAATAAAAACATCATTGATCCCAGCAAGCTGGTGGGTATCAGTTACGGTCAGTTCCGGCCTGTGGATACCTTTGAGACATCAGAAGGAAGGGCCAGGAACCGGCGCGTTGAGTTTTTGATCGTGGACGCGGGAGCTGACATCAAGTCCATGAACGATTACTATGACGAGTATTACAGCAAGGTGGATCAGGGCGACGTAACGATTACAGGCGGAAATTCTCAGAATTCTGAGGGTGAAGGTTTTGCCCCGGTCGATGAAGGCAATATGGAGGGAGCTGCCAGTATGGTTCCCGAATCGGACATTTCACCGGACGCGGTTCCACAGGGAGCGGATCCGGGCGCAGCAGCAGATGTGCCGGCACAATAAGAAAGTGAGAAGAGGTGGCTTTTAGACATGGCAGACGTATTATCCCAAAGTCAAATAGACGCGCTGTTAAAGTCCATGCAGAATCCTTCCCCGGAACCGGCAGCCAGCACAGCCAGCAGCGGTCCTGTGGAGGAGAAGAAGAAGCCTGAGACAGAGCAGGTTAAGTACAGCAAGTATGACTTTTACAGCCCCAGGAAGTTTACAAAAGACAAGATGAAGATCCTTTCAAGCGTTTTTGAAAATTATGCGCGGATCATTACATCCCAGGTCAACGGCGTATTCCGGGTCATGACCGATATTACGGTAATGGAAGTTCAGGAACGGCGTTACTATGAGTATGTAAACTCTCTTAATGAAAATGATATGGTTACTTTGGTGGATGCCATTATCCCTGACCACACCAAGAATATGGTGCCTCTCATGATGTATGTGACCCCAGGTATGGTGATCACCCTCATTGAGCGCATGTTGGGAGGCGGGGAAGATGTGGTAAAGGTGAAAGACGGCTACAGGTATTCGGACGTGGAGATCGCTCTGTACAAAAGAGTTCTCTCCTATCTGATCCAGGCCTTAAAGGATGGCTTCTCCAATTATATAAATATAGACTTCAAGGCCCAGAGGATGGAAGACAATCCCAGCATGATCCAGGATGTAGGCCTTGATGAGACAGTAGTGATCGTCCATCTCAATGTAGATGTGACGGGTCTTGCAGTGGAACGGATCAAGATATGCCTGCCGGGAACACTGCTTGAGAATATTTTCCAGGTGATCGACAGCCGCAAGCATATTGCGAGAGGATACGCGTTTGAGGATAACAAAGAGACCATCCTTGACAACATCCGTCAGTCACAGCTTTCCATCACCGGCCAGCTTGGCACGGTATTCCTTGATCTCAGCGATATCTACCATCTGAGGGTAGGCGACGTCATTGACATGAGCAAGGGCAAGGATAAGGATGTGAAGGTGTTTGTGGAGAAACAGCCGTGGTTTACCGGCAAGATGGGTGTGTACAAGAAGAATGTAGCGATCCGGATCAACAGGCGTCTTTATCCTGAAGAGGAGGAAGAAGAACTAGCGGCGGGAGAGAATCTGTCCCAGGCAGGAGTTACCTAAGGTATGACGGCAGGAAGCTGCGTCAATATAAATTTTAAGAAAATAAAAATATGTTTTTAGAAAAGAGAGGGAAGAATAATGGCTAAGATTATGTTAGTTGATGATGCCGCGTTTATGAGGATGATGGTTAAGAATGCTTTGACAAAAAGCGGATATGATAACTTCATAGAGGCACAGGATGGCGCTGAGGCTGTGAAGAAATATGAGGAAGAGAGTCCGGATATGGTGATCATGGACATCACAATGCCTAACATGGACGGACTTCAGGCGCTCAAGAAGATCAGAGAGGCTCACCCTGACGCAAAGATCGTTATGTGTACTGCCATGGGCCAGGAAGGGATGGTTGTTGACGCCATCAAGTCCGGCGCCAGAGATTTCATCGTAAAGCCGTTTAACGCGGACCGTATTGTTCAGACAGTAAATACAATTTTAGGAAATTAGTACCGGGCAGGAGGGAGAGAGATGGCTTTTTTAAGTTCGTTTGATATCAGTGCATCCGGTATGAGCGCCCAGCGCATGAGAATGGATATCGCCGCCGAGAATATCACCAATATTGATACCACCAGAACCGAGGGCGGCGGAGCTTACCGCAGAAAAGATGTAGTATTTGAAAGTTACGGCGGCGACTCATTTCGGGAGGCAATGAGAAACGCCCTGAGGGGGAAAGGATTTAAGAGCAGCCCGGCAGGAGTCCGGGTGGCGAATATTGTGGAAGACGACAGAGAGATGAAACAGGTGTATAACCCGAATCATCCCGACGCGGATGAGAATGGTTTTGTAACCATGCCCAATGTGGATTTGTTAAAGGAGACTGTTGACAGTATGTCTGCAACCAGGTCTTATGAGGCAAACGTTACGGCTTTGAACGCAATGAAGCTGATGGCGCAGAAGGCACTGGAGATCGGTAAATAAGGTCCGTGCCGCTAAAAAAATAAGATAAAGGAGATTGAAAAATGGGCGCTAGCAGCTTTAATGAAATGGAACTGGACGCCATAGGCGAAATAATGAACATCAGTCTCGGCGCCTCAGCGACAGCGGTTTCCACTATGCTTGGCACCTTGGTGAATATCACCACGCCGGTGGTGTCCGTCCTGACGAGAGACGAGTTTGAGTTCAGGCGCATGGAACCGGCTATTGGTGTTGAGATCGCTTATGTAGAGGGTCTGGATGGCAAGAATATCATGATGTTCCGCCGCGAGGACGTGGGGGTCATTGTGGGGACTCTGCTTGGCGAAGACCCGATGAACACGAACTTTGAGATGGATGAGATTCACATCAGCGCCATCTGCGAGGTCATGAATCAGATGATGGGGTCTTCCGCTACAGCCCTGTCCGAGTTTTTAGGTACGATCGTTAATATCTCCACCCCCAAGTCTTTTGACATCGGGGATCCGGAGGATTTTAAAGAAAAATATTTTCCGGAAAAGGATGGCATGGTGGTGGTCCGCTTCCGACTGGAGATCGCGGATAAGATGAACAGCGAGTTTATGAACATCATGTCCATTGCTCTGGCTAAGCGGCTTTTAGAGCCCTTTGAGGAGAGTTTCGCGGCTGCGGGCGCAAGTTCCGCCCCGGCGCCAGAACCGGCTCCGGCATCAGATAACAGTACCATATCTCAGGATGAGATCAATGCCATGCTGGCAGGACTTCCGGGCATTCCTCCCACAGAGGCAGCGCCCGCCCCGGCGCCAGCGGCATCCGGCGGCACCATGTCTCAGGATGAGATCAACGCTATGCTGGCAGGAACGTCCGCGCCAGCTCCAGCTCCGGCAGCGTCCGGCGGATCGATGTCCCAGGACGAGATCAACGCCATGCTGGCAGGGACATCGGCCCCCGCTCCGGCAGCGTCCGGCGGATCGATGTCTCAGGACGAGATCAACGCCATGCTCGGGGGGACACCAGCTCCGGCACCTGCGCCGACGCCAGCTCCGGCTCCAATGCCCCAGCCCATGGTTCAGCCTCAGCCACAGCCTATGGCCCAGCCGCAGATGGCACAGGGACAGCAGCCTTACTATGCGCCGTACCCATCTATGGGAATGGATCCTATGGTGATGCAGCTGTTTACGCAGATGCAGCAGACTCAGCTTCAGATGATGGAGATGATGAAGTCGGTTTCCGCAAAGTCCGCGGAGCCAGCGCCTTCTCAAAGTCAGCCGTCGGGAAGCAGTTCTATCATAAAGCCATTGACATCAGCGCCTGTGAAAGATGAAGCCGGAGACGGTGAGGAAGATAAGACGAATCAGGAGATGCTGATGAAAGTACCTCTTGAGATCTCCGTGGAGATCGGAAGGACCAAGAGGCTGGTGCGGGATATTCTGGAATTTACACAGGGTACCCTGGTAGTCCTTGACAAGATGGCCGGCGAGCAGGTGGATCTGTTTGTCAACGGCCAGTGTATCGCAAAAGGCGACATCGTTGTTGTGGAGGATAACTTCGGCATTCGTATTACAGAGATCGTTTCAAGGGAAATAAACCCGGAAAGCCTGTAATATGGGAGATTTAACATTGTTCCGCGCAGTATTGACCGTAGCGGTTGTACTGTTGCTTGCGTATTGGTGCAGCCGCCTTCTGGCAAAGCAGTGGGTGAGAGGGAACGGAGGCGCCAATCTTCAGGTCATTGAACAGATCCAGATTGGTCAAAACCAGAGGATTCTTCTCTTGAAGGCGGGCAAGACCAATTATCTGATAGGAGTCAGTCAGTCCAGCGTGCAGATGCTGGCGGAAGTGGAAGGTGAGTTTCAGGCGGCAGAACCATCAAAGCCGGAGCCTTTGACCCAGCTTCCTTTCCGTGATGTTCTGGACAAATATCTGGCATCCCGTCAGAACAAGAAGGAGGAAGACAAATGAGCGACCTTCTGACGCAGCTAAATGGTGGAAGCGTTCCGACTCTTGATATCTTGATGCTGACTACCTTTGCGGCGCTGATCCCTTCCATTGTGGTGATGATGACCTCATTTACCAGGACCATCATCATCCTCTCGTTCACCAGGAACGCCATGGGAGTCCAGCAGGCTCCGCCCAACATGGTGATCGTGGGGATCACATTGTTTCTCACCCTTTATATCATGAATCCCGTGATACAGAGGATCAACGAGGAAGCTTATCAGCCCTACCGCAATGAGGAGATCACCCAGGAGGAGGCTGTGGAGCGGGCTATGGAGCCGTTGAAGGAGTTTATGGTGCGAAACACGTACAAAAGCACTCTGGATAATTTTGTGAGGATGTCCAACACGCCTGAACAGGAGCAGGCTATTGACTATCCCCTGACAGTGATCGTGCCTTCTTTTATGACCAGCGAGTTAAAGCGGGGATTTACGGCAGGATTTCTGATCTACCTTCCCTTCCTTTTAGTGGATGTCATCGTGTCCACGACGCTGATGTCCATGGGTATGGTTATGCTTCCTCCGGCTATGATTTCCATGCCGTTTAAGCTTCTTTTATTTGTGACTGTTGACGGGTGGGAGCTGTTGTTTTCCAGTATTGTGCAGAGTTTTCATTAGGGCGGGGAAGGAGGATGACCGGTGACAGAGCTGCAGATCCTTGATATCATGTATCAGACCTTTCAGACGGCGGTAAAGCTGACTATGCCTTTTTTGCTGATCAGTATGATCGTGGGCGTGGTGATCGCTATTTTTCAGGCAGCTACCCAGATCAATGAGCAGACCCTGACATTTGTGCCGAAATTCCTGGCGATCCTGGTGGTCATGGGACTTCTTGGAAGCACGCTCCTTGGCACGCTGCAGGATTTTTTCCGACAGATGCTGGCCATTATCGTGGGGAGTTAGCCTTATGTTTATCTTGTTTGCGCTGATCTTCATGCGGATGACCGGGGCGGTGATGTTTAACCCGGTGCTTGGAAGGACCAATCTTCCCAGGGCATATAAGGGAGCCTTGATCTTTGCGCTGACCTTCATGATGTACATGGGGGTGGAGGGAGAGCTTTCCTATACGCCTTCTACCATGATGGAGTATGGGATCATGCTGATAAAGGAACTTATGGTGGGATTTGTCCTGGGGTTTTCCATGGAATTGTTTTTTATGATCGTCCGGTTTGCCTCATCGATTATGGACCACACCATGGGGTTGTCTATGGCCCAGTCCTACGACCCTACGACCAACACACAGATGACGGTTTCATCCGGTTTGTTTTACGCGTTCTTATTTCTCCTGTTTCTGGCAGGGGACGGTCATGTGCGTTTTTTGGGGCTGATCATCGCGTCGGTGCGCCTGATCCCCTTTGGGGAAGTGCAGCTTGGCCCGGAGGTTTACAGGATGATGTTGGAGATTTTTAAGGTCAATATCGTCACAGGGCTGCAGTTCGCGTTTCCGATCATTGCCATGGAGATGGTGACTGAGGCGGCGGTGGGCATCCTGATGAGGATGATTCCCCAGATCAATGTGTTTGCCGTTAACTTTCAGCTGAAGATCCTTGTGGGATTGATGATGTTAGTGTATATGTTCAGTCCTATGTCGGACAGGCTTTACATGGTTCTGAATGATATGTTTTTGTATATGCAGAGGCTGATCGCCCTTATGGGTTAAAGACAGGTCCGAGACATTTTGACATACGAAGGGAGTGGTGAACTTGGCTGAGGCGAATGGACAGGAAAAGACCGAACAACCAACCGGGAAACGGCTTCGGGACGCCCGGAAGGAAGGTAATGTCTTTCAGAGCAAAGACGCGGTCACAGTGGTGATGCTGCTTGGCGTCTTTTATATGGTAAAGATCATGCTGCCCATGATCTATCGGACGGCCAGGGATGTAACGATCCATTTCTTTTCCAGGGCAGTGACAGATAACGCCCTGTCTGCCTCTCCAGGTATCTATCTCTACATGGCGCTTGCCATGCTCAAATGCACGATGCCGGTTCTTTTGGTCTCCATGCTGCTGGGGATTTTGGCCCATGGTGTTCAGACCCGGTTTAATGTCAGTTTTCAGTTGTTGAAGCCAAAATTCAGTAAGATGAATCCGATCAATGGGATCAAAAAAATGTTCGGCGTCAAAAAGCTGGTAGATTTGGCCAAGAATCTGATAAAGATTGCACTGTTGCTGGCTTTGTTGTATAATCTATTAAAGAAGGACTTAGTCCAGGTATCCCGCATGATCGACATGAATATTTATGTGTCAGCGGGGCATATGCTGGAACTGGTGATGGATCTGGTGGTAAAGGTAAGTATTGCCTTTGCCGTTGTTGCGTTTTTTGATTACCTTTACCAGAAATGGGATCACATGAACAACCTTAAGATGACGAAACAGGAAGTCAAAGAGGAGTTTAAGAATACCGAAGGAAATCCTGAGATCAAGGGCAGGATCCGAAAGATCCAGAGGCAGATGGCCATGGCCCGCATGATGCAGCAGGTTCCGGAGGCGGATGTCATCGTAAGGAACCCCACCCATTTCGCGGTGGCGCTTAAATACGATCCCGATAAGATGGGGGCTCCCATGGTAGTGGCCAAGGGCCAGGATCATGTGGCGCTGCGGATCGTGGAGATCGGTGAGGAACACGGGGTGTTCATCACAGAGAACAAGCCTCTTGCGAGGGCGCTGTACGCGTCCTGTGAGGTGGACCGGGAGATCCCGGCAGAATTTTACGGGGCAGTGGCAGAACTTCTGGTATATATCTACAGGATGAACCATCGGGAGGATATGTTCCAGTAGGGGGCGGGAGAGCCCCAAAAGGCAGATGCCGTCACGGCGGATCGTCATCGGTGTAACAGCTGATGACAAGTGATGAGACGAATGGAGTTTTTTACATGAAAAAGTTGCTGAGTTATTCCATAGTACTGTTTGTGCTGACAATTATCCTGCTATTGATCATACCGCTTCCGGCTGCTATGGTGGACGTGGCGATCATCATCAACATGTCGCTGTCGCTGATGATCCTGATCATTACCATGACCATCAAGGACGCTTTGGAATTTTCCATATTTCCGTCCCTTTTGCTGGTCACCACCTTGTTCCGCTTAGGTATCAATGTTTCCACTACAAGAAACATCCTTACCAGCGGAGGCTCTTCGGGAATGATCATCAAGGCTTTCGGCGACTTCATCCTTCAGGGGAACGTTGTGGTAGGTATCGTTATCTACATGATCATTGTATTGATGCAGTTTCTGGTTATCACCAAGGGCGCGGAGCGTGTGTCAGAGGTTGCGGCCAGATTTACGCTGGATGCCATGCCCGGTAAGCAGATGGCCATTGACGCGGATCTGAACTCAGGACTTATCGACGAACAGGAAGCGAAGGTGCGCCGTGAGAAGATCCAGAGAGAAGCGGATTTTTACGGTTCCATGGACGGTGCCACCAAGATCGTAAAAGGCGATTCGATCATGTCGCTGATCACCACGGCCATCAACCTGATCGGCGGAAGCATCATCGGTATCCTCCAGTCGGGACAGTCCATCGGCGATGTGCTGAACACATACTCCATTGCCACTGTGGGCGACGGTCTGGTAGGCCAGATCCCCGCGCTTCTGATTTCCGTGGCTACAGGCATGATCGTGACCAGGGCAGTGTCCGAGGGCAGCCTGAATGAAGATATCTCCAAACAGTTTATGGCTCAGCCTGTGGCGATCATGATAAGCGGCGTTGTTATCGCGGCTCTGGCGGTCATACCGGGGATGCCCATTTTACAGCTTGCCATTGTGTCCGTAGGCCTGGTGGGAGCCGGGTTTTATCTCTACAGACGGATGGAGGAGGAGCCCAAGCTTGCTTTAGCAGGAGGAGGCGTGGGAGGTCCGGGAGGAACTACCTTGAGAAACTTTGCTCCGGAGGGGGAACAGGAAGAAGAGGAAGCTCCCAAGCCGGTCAGCGAGGAAGAATTTTACAAAGATGTGAACAATGTATACAGCCTGCTTTCGGTGGAAGCCATTGAGATGGAGTTCGGTTACAGCCTGATCCCTCTGGTGGATGAGTCCGTAGGCGGGCGTCTGATCAACCGTATCATCATATTCCGAAGGCAGTATGCCCAGGATATGGGATTTGTGATCCCCTCGATCCGGTTAAGGGACAGTTCGGGGCTTAATACCAACCAGTATTGTATCAAGATCAAGGGCGAGGAAGTGGCAAGAGGCGAGCTGCTCATTGACTACTTTCTGGCGCTGGAGCCGGAGAACCCGGAGGTGGAGATCGACGGTATTGAGACCATTGAGCCGGCCTACGGCATTCCCAGCCGGTGGATACGGCCGGAGGACAGGGAGAAGGCGGAGATCTACGGATACACGGTCATTGACCCTCTGTCCGTGCTGGTGACTCACTTGTCCGAGGTGGTGAAGCAGCATGCCCATGAGCTGATCACCAGGCAGGAGGTGATCCACCTGGTGGAGAACACCAAAAAGACCTCACCGGAGCTTATCGAGGAAGCGTTTCCTAATTTTATTTCCTACAGCATGTTCCAAAAGATCCTTACCAGCCTTCTGAAAGAAGGAGTGCCTATTAAGGATCTTGAGACCATCATTGAGACGGTTCTTGAGACCGTGTCGGATACAGGCCTTCCGGTCAAGGATGTGGACGGCCTGATCGAAAATATCCGAACCGCCCTAAAGCGCACCATTACCCGCATGTACTGCGAGGACGGCAGCATGAAAGTCATCACTCTGGATTCAGAGCTGGAGAGGACTATGGTGGGCTGTCTGTCAAAGGGAGAGCGGGGATATTATCTGGCGTTAAGCCCTGATGTGCTCCAGAGCGTGATCAACCAGCTGACAGGTCAGTTAAAGAAGTTTAACAGCCTTTCACAAAATCCTGTGGTGCTGACGTCACAGGTCATGCGGGTTCATTTTTACCGGCTGATTGATCAGTTTTACCCCAATGTGCGGGTGCTGTCTTTTAACGAGATCTCCAACAATGTGCAGATCCAGTCCATCGGCAGCCTGACTTTGGAAAACCGCGGGAGAGTGGGAGCTTAAAGCCATAAGAAGGATTGATGCAGAATGGTTCAGACCGATTATTTAGAAGAGAAGACCAACGAGGAGCTTCTGGAGATGTACCGGCAGGAGGGAAAGCTGGAAGTGAAGCAGGCCCTGGTACTCCGCTATCTTTACATAGTGAAGGCCATCGCCTCCCAGATGCGCAATGTCTATACCGGGTCTCTCCAGATGGAAGATATCATCAATGAAGGTGTTATCGCCATCATGAAAGGTATTGACAGATACGACCCGGAGCGAGATAATAAGTTTGAGACATTTATATCAAGGCGCATCAGAGGCATGATCATTGATCTGGTGCGGAAGAATGACTGGATGCCCCGGGATTTCAGAAAGCAGGTAAAGGCTATGGAGGATCTGCAGGTTTCTCTTGGCCGGAGTCTGGGGCGTCTTCCGGCGGACGAGGAGGTGGCCGATGCTCTGGGGATGGATATCCGGAAGTATCGGAAGCTTCAGCGCATGAGCGTTATGATGAATGTCCTTTCTCTGGACATGATAACCGATGATGAGGGGGAGCACCAGTCTTTACAGCTTTCCAGCGGGGACGCGGATTCCCAGCCGGAGAAGGCTTTTTTGAAGATTGAATCCCGCCAGGTTCTGGCGGAGGCTATCAAGGGGCTGAAGGAGAAGGAGCAGATGGTGATCTCCCTTTACTATATGGAGGAGCTCAATATGGGACAGATCGCTCAGGTTCTGGGGGTCAGCGAACCCCGCATCTCCCAGATCCACAGTTCGGCGATCCGGAAACTGAAAGCCCACATGAGCAGTTACAACAAATAAGAGTCTTAAGAGTGACAGAGAGAAAGAAAGGAGGAGATGGAAATGTATCAGGGATTTTACAACCTGACATCAGGGATGCTGACCCAGAGCAGGAATCTAAATGTGATCAGCAACAACATGGTGAATATCCAGACTCCCGGTTATAAGAAGGATAAGATGGTCAGCACCACGTTTCAGGAGGAGATGCTCTACCGGACCGGCCGCCGATACAAGGATAATCCGGAGCCTATAGCCACCACCTCCAAGATCCGGTCTGCTGACAGGACTTATGTGAGTTATGAGCAGGGGTCCTTTGACTTGACGGACGGGACCTTGGATTTCGCCCTGTCCTCCCCGGGGTTTTTCTGTATCGAGACGCCCCAGGGGGTCCGCTACACCAGGAACGGATCGTTTCAGGTGGATGATGAGGGGTATCTTTCTTTGAATAATGTGGGCCGGGTGCTGGGAAAGGACGGACCCATAGCCATTACCAGCGAGGATTTCAGTGTGAGCAATCAGGGTGTTATCAGTGTCAGGATCCAGCCGGAGGCGTCGGATGAGGATGACTACGGTTATGATGACGAGGACGCGGAGCCCCAGGTTGAGATCCTTGGAACGCTGAGGGTGGTTGACTTTGCGGATTACGAACAGCTTCACAAAGAAGATTACGGTCTGTTTTCCACAGGTCAGGCTCCCCAGGAGCAGGAGCTGCCGTCCATCCAGTGGCAGGCTCTGGAGAAATCCAACGTGGATATGGTGGAGGAGATGACTGCCATGATGACATCTCAGAGAGCTTTGCAGAGCGCTGCCCAGGTGCTGAAGATGTACGACCAGATCATGAGTAAGGCAGCCACGGATGTAGGCAGACTGTAAGGGAGGAAATAGAAAGATATGTATCAGTCATTTTATACCGGAGCTTTGGGCGCCGGAACCTGTATGGCGAAGATGGGTGTTATCTCCAACAATCTGGCCAATATCAACAATGAGGGCTTTAAGCCCAAGACAGCCGCGTTTACCGATCTTCTGAACTATAATTTAAACGACTCCGAGAACGCGGTCACGGAGCTTATGGCGGGTAACGGCATCAGGATGCAGAGAACCTACTCCAGGTACAATGTGGAAGCTCTCACGCCCACTAACAGCGCCATTGACTTTGCCATTATGGATGAGAACGCGTTTTTTATGCTTCGGGACCCGGTGACCCAGCAGATTACATACACCAGAGGCGGTCATTTTTACCGCTCCCAGATGGAGGACGGATACTACCTGATGACAGATGGGGGGAAGCTGGTGCTGGACCAGAACGGAGAGCCTTTGAGAGCGGAGGTTCCGGATATTGAGCATATGCTTGAGATGCTGGAGGAGGACTATGAGCCTGAGGAGGAAGAGGAGGACGATGACCTTGACGAGGACGAGGAGGACGACAGCCCCCGCTTAAGCGTCTACACCTTTTCAAATCCCAGCCGTCTGTCAAGCGTGGGCGCCAACGAATATGTGCCTCCGGAGAATATGGCGCCTATTCTGGTGGAGCATCCCAACATCCAGAGCGGCGTCCTGGAGAGATCAGGGACGGATATGGCCAAGGAGATGGTGCGGATGATCGAATGCCAGAGGGCTTACAGCTACGCGCTTAAGATGGTGATGACATCAGACGAGATTGAGTCTACGATCAACTCCCTCAGGGGGTAACCACAGAATAAATAGGATGATATGAGGTGACTATGAGACTGAAAAAATACGAAGATATGAATCTTCAGGAACTGGACGTTATGAAAGAGATCAGCAGTATCGGCACAAGCCATGCTGCCACGGCTCTGTCCAAACTTCTTCAAAAGGAGATCCGGATCTCCATTCCGGAGATTAATATTCTGGGGTATGAGGAGACGGTAGACCGGCTGGGATATATCGAAGAGCTGGTGACAGCCACCCTTGTGAGGATGTCGAACCAGATCAACGGGCTGATGCTGTTCGTATTTAAGATGGATCTGGCCAACGCTGTGCTGGGGAAGCTGATCGGAAAAGAGTATGAATCCTTTGAGGAGCTGGATGAGCTGGCTTACTCCGCCCTGGAGGAGGTAGGCAATATTATCATATGTTCCTATGTCAACGCGTTTACCCAGCTGGTTGGGGTGGAGATCGACTTGTCCGTTCCAAGTTCCACGGTGAATATGCTGGGCGGAGTTTTGACGGTTCCGATGGCAGAGTACGGGTACGTGACGGATAAACTGATGTATATCAACGCGGAATTTATCGTGGATGGCAAGAAGCTTTCCGACGGGCTGTTAATGCTGCCTGATATTGAGTCGCTTAACAGAATCTTAGAGAAATTAGGTGTTTCATAATGGTAATGGCAGAGAAGGAGATTAAAGTAGGGATTGGGGATATGAAGTTCGCCAGGGGAGACAACGTGGTTATTACATATGCTTTGGGTTCCTGCATTGGAATAACGTTTTACGATCCTCTCATCAAGCTTGGAGGACTTTTGCATGTCATGCTTCCGGCCAGAGTAGACCCAAATGACCCGAAAGTTTTCAAATACGCGGACAGCGGGATCAGGGAAACTCTGCGCAAGCTTACGGCCTTTGGCCTGGTAAAGAGCAGGACCGTGGTGAAGATCGCCGGCGGGGCCAAGATGTTCGAGATGAAGGGAAGCGGTAATGCGGATTTTGGAAACATCGGCGTGAGGAACGCGACCATGGTAAAGAGGGTGCTGATGGATGAACGGCTGCGCATTGCGGCTGAGGATATAGGCGGCAGCTATGCAAGGACAATGTTGATCAATGTTTCCAACGGCGACGTGATCATACGGACGGTGGGGAAACCAGAAAAACATCTTTAGAGAGGAGAGGATAAAAGTGGTGAAAGAAAAAGAGGGGATCCTTCTGGAGTCGGGGACAAATGAGATTGAGATTATGAAGTTTACCATCGACGGAGAATTCTACGGGATCAATGTGGCGAAGGTAAAAGAGATCATGATGGCAGCCAAGGTAAAGGCGATGCCTCATGCCCACCCGGCAGTGGAAGGGATCTTTAAGCCCAGGGACATCCTAATCACGGTCATTGATCTCGGATACTACCTGACCAATGAGTATCGGGAACATGAGGCGAGGGATCTGTTCATCGTAACCAATTTTAACAAGATGACTGTGGCGTTCCGGGTTCAGAGCATCGAGGGTATCAGCCGCATCTCGTGGAAAGATATCCAGAAGCCGGATAAGACGTTGAGCCACGGGGAAGAGGGTGTGGCCACAGGTATCGCCCAGTGCGCAGGGGAGCTGGTGACTATCCTTGACTTTGAGGCCATCGTGGCTGAGATCGCGCCGGAGACCTCCATCCAGATCTCCGAGGTGGAACAGATGGGTGACAGGAGCCTGTGCGACAGTCCTATCGTCATTGCCGAGGACTCTATCCTTCTGCAGAAGATGATCGATGATTCCCTGCAGACAGCGGGATTTACCAATATCTCGAACTTTAACAACGGCCAGGAAGCCTGGGATTACCTGGATTCGATCCGTCAGGATTCCGACCTGTTTGACAAGGTGAACCTGATCGTGACGGATATTGAGATGCCGGAGATGGACGGGCACCGTCTCACCAAGCTGGTGAAGGATGACCCCAGACTTAAGCATATTCCGGTGGTGATCTTCTCCTCCCTGATCGACGATCAGATGAGGATCAAGGGCGAGCAGCTGGGGGCTGACGAGCAGCTGACCAAGCCGGAGATCGGCAATCTGGTCCATGTGATCGACAAGCTTTTGGAGCGTTTTGAGAAAGCCAGGAATTCGGGGGCAGCGCAGTAAACAGATAGCAGTGGTAAGGATATCAGCGCGGCGATATATCGGGCGGTATGCGGCAAGCAAACGATGCTCCCTGGAGGCAGGGGGCATTATGCCTGACCGGATGAGAGATCCCGGGGTTTTGGGAAAGGAGGCGCGGACTGTGAGAAAACAGATGGCGGGTGTTTTGTGTACCCTTTTGATGGCGGCAGCCGGCGTCACGACGGCGCAGGCTGACGATTGGATGCTGTCAGATAACGGAAAGCATTGGATGTATATGCGCAGTCCTGACGATCCGGTGAAGGATGAGTGGATCGAGGACGGGGAGAAGCTGTATTATGTGGACTCCAAAGGTTATATGAAGACCGGATGGGTGACGAACAAGGATGACGGCAAGAAATACTATATGGGGCCGGACGGCGCTATGGCGTTCAACACCTTTGCCGCGGACGGCCGCTATGTGGGGCCGGACGGCACAGGCGTGGAAGACTACGACAAGTACCGGAAAGCCATAAGGGCCGAATTAAAGAGCGCCTTAAAGACCAAAAACAGTAAAAGCAGCAAGAAGGCAGCCGCGAGTCCCCAGCTACAGCAGTATTTCCTTGTGACGGACTTAAACCGGGACGGTTATCGGGACCTGGTGGTGATGTGCGGGGAACAGGGGCCGGAAAGTATTTTAAAGGTCACTGTGTGGGACCCGGAAGAGAAAAAGATGCAGCTGGCAGCCGAGTTTGACGCGCCGGACGAGGGGATGAAGAGTACCCTGTTCCTGGACCCGGAAGGGGAGGAAGTCTGGCTTGAGATGGCAAAGACCAGCGGGGATATGAATCTTTTTCAGCTGAGAAAAGGCACCACCCTGTTTGACAATGTCTGGAGTTTCCACATGGAGACAGATCAGGACGGCTATCCCCGGTTCTATATGAACGAGGATGAGGAGGACCGGGAGACCTGGGAGTACTATATGAGCAAGGCCAGAGCGGAGCGGGGAAATACGCCCCTTGAGGGGTATCTGCCTGTGACGGATGAGAATATCCAGGTTCAGGTGGATCTGGTTTTGGATGAGAGAGAGATTGGGATGTGGAAGAAGGAAACGGACATAGCGGAGTGATCTTGATAGAATGGATGCCTCAAAAAGCGGATGGAAAAGATCCGAACTGCTTTTTGGGGCATTTAAAATGAGAGGCAATGGTAGGGATGAAAATATTATATTTACAGACCAAAAGCGAGTGGATGAAAGATTTGGAGGAAGCTTTTGTCCAGGAAGGACACAGTTTGATCTGTGTTCCGTTTTCTCAGGATGAGATTCTTTATGGAGATTTTTTCAAACTTGAGAGTATATTGTTAAAAACTGTGCAAGAAAAAAGTCCGGATATCGTGTTTACTGTCAATTATTATCCAGCCATTACTAAGTTTTGCAGTAAAAGAAAGATGAAATATGTTTCCTGGATTTTTGATTATCCATATGATTGGATATATTTTCAGGAGATTGCAGATTCCTGTAATTGTGTATATTTATTTGACAAAGAGATTACTATGGAATTTCGCGGTGCAGGCATAAAGACTGTACATTACCTTCCTATGGCAGTCAACACAGAGCGCCTTGACAGGATCACAAAAGGACTGCCTGTTGTCTATGACATATCATTTGTAGGAAAACTTTACTTGGATGAGGATAGATTTTCTGAAAAAAGAGTTCTTCTGACAGATTATACAAAGGGGTATTTGGACGCCCTTATGGCATCACAGTTAAAAATAGCCGGTTATAATCTAATCGCGGATGTGATCAGTGGAGAAGTTCTGGGTGAGCTGAGCAAGGTGTATCTGCGATATCCTATCCCCGGGGATTTGCGCACAGATAAGTATTTTATTGCGGAGTCTGTGATCAATCCATGGATTACCAGCGTGGAGCGGATGGACCTTTTAGAAGCTGTCGCAGAATCCTATGGAGCAGAGCTTTTTACCTATGATAAAAAATTTGCCTTGCCCAATCTTCGCAACCATGGCCCTGTGAAGTATTACAGTGAGATGCCATGCGTATTCCGGCAGAGCAAGATCAACCTGAATATCAGCCGCAGAGGTATGAGAAGCGCTGTTCCGCTTCGCTGCTTTGATGTTATGGGCAGCGGGGGATTCCTTTTAAGCAATTTTCAATCCGGTTTTCTGGATATGTTTGTGCCAGGTGAAGATTTTGTTTTCTATGAGAGCAAAGAGGATCTGCTGCAGAAGATCGGATACTATCTGGCTCATGAGGATGAGAGGGCCGCGATCGCCAAAAGCGGTCATGATAAGGTTGCCGCAAAGCATACATACAGGCATCGGGTGAGGGAGATGCTGGATCTGTAAAAGAAAGGTGATAGAGGATATGAAAAAACCAGATCCGAAATTTTTTGAAAAAGAGATACGGTGCGATTATTTGATAGATGAAAGGATGAAAAAGATCTGGGCCGTGGAGCTGGAGATGCTGCAGCGGTTTGACGAGGTGTGCAAAAAGCACGGCCTTACTTACTGGGCTTTTTACGGTACTCTTCTGGGAGCCGTGCGCCATCAGGGATTTGTACCCTGGGATGATGATATTGATCTGGCCATGCTTCGGGATGACTATGAGAGGTTTCAGGCTGTTGCCCCATACGAATTTACAGACCCCTATTTTTTCCAGAATTCCTATACGGACAGAATCATCTGGCCCTTTTCGAAGATCCGGGACAGCAGGACCACAGGCATCGAGTTTCGTGACTTAAAGGACGTGAATCAGGGGATCTTTATTGATGTCTTTCCGCTGGACAGCGTTCCGGGTAATACGGAAGCTCAGGCAGACCCTATGTTTGCCACGCAGATGCTGCTGTGGAATGTTGTCACGGATCCCACAAGGGTATTGCTGGAAGTGAAACAGGATCTGTTGGAGGGAAAAAGGACCATGGATGAGGTCAGGACCCTTCTGGAGATCTCGAAAAAAGATATCAAAGAGCGGTTTCGGATCTTTGAGAACGCGATTCTTGCCAGGTTTGGCGAGACAGAGGAAGTAAACTATATCATGGGCGCCTTCGGAGGGAGCAACACCATGAAAAAGGAGTGGTTCGAGGATACGGTGTATCTTCCCTTTGAATATCTGGAGGTTCCGGTTCCGGCTGAATATGACAAGGTTCTGATCCGGCGCTACGGAGATTACCAGAAACCTGTCAGGGGAGGAAGTACCCATCAGAATATCATCTTAGACCCGGACATGTCTTACAGAGAATATTTTGACCGGTATCTGTAATGTGTCTGGGAAAAGAGAAAGGGGATGAGGAATCCATGTGTGTTCTTATTATATCGGACATTCACGGCAACCGGTCCGCGTTTCAGGAGGTTCTGGGCCAGGCGGAGAGAAGGCACAAGATCACGTCCTGTATCCTGCTGGGGGATCTGATCGATTATGGCATGCACTCCAACGAGGTGATCAAGATGGCGCGGACCCTGCCCTATAAGGTTCTGTGCAGTTTGCGGGGCAATCATGAGGAGGCGGTTATCCGCGGCGAATACAGCCGCTTCTCCTCAGACAGAGGACGCCGCAGCGCCAGGTATACAAAAAGCGTCCTGACCTCTGATTCCTGGGATTATATATCCCGTGAGATGGAGCAGGGAGGGAAAAAGGAATTTGAGTTAAACGGAAAAAAATGCCTGGCAGTCCATGGCAGCCTGGAAGATGAGTACTGGAAGAGTATCCGGCCGGAGGCTGGGCTTTTGGAATATGACAGGTATGATTATGTGTTTTCCGGACATTCTCATCTGCCCCATATGTTCGAGAGTTATTATGAATGCGAGGATGTGAACAGAAGGAATAAAAAGAAAGTGATCTTTATCAATCCCGGTTCTGTGGGGCAGCCCAGAAATTTGGACAACAGAGCCCAGTACGCGGTTCTGGACATGGAGAGGGGAGAGATCGCTTTCGAGAAAGCGGAATACGATATTGAGGCGGAACAGGCGGCTTTTTGCGGCCAGGTAGATGATTTTTATTGTAAAAGACTGAGATGGGGGATTTAGACGATGGATTTATATGTGATCAGCGGTGTTACGGGAATGACAGGAAACGAATTGTCCAGGAAATTGATCGGTTTTGGGGACAGAGTCATTGGCTTTGATAATTTTTTTGCGTCATCCATCAAGACGGTGGAGGATCTTCTGGAACAAGAACAGTTTTCGTTCTATGAGTATGACTTAAACAACACAGAGCAGATGGAGCGGCTGCAGGAGATGGTGCGGAGCGAGATGGAAGATGGGCGGTTTAACAGGGTGGTTTATGTAAACTGCGCGGCAGTGGTTCACACCGAGCATTTTTACCATGTGAACCGGACCTTTGAGACCAATGTGCTGGGAATGAAGGCTTTTTTGGAGCAAGCGGTCCGTGTGGGAGCGGACACATTTATCAACTGTTCCACATCCGAGGTGTATTCCATGAATTCCTGGGGAGAGCATGGGGTGGCGGAGTCAGACTATATCACCATGGCCAACGCGGAGCACAGCCAGAGGACCAGCTATGCCACAGGAAAGCTGTTGACAGAATTTTTTATGAAGGAGGCGGTGATGGAACACAAGATCAAAGGCTGTTCCATCCGCTTTGCCAATGTATACAGCAAAAATGAGCTGTATCCCAAACACATTATCCCCCACATTATCAATCAGCTGAGAGAAACCGGCGGTGTGGAACTGCTGGAAAATTCCAAAGTAAATTACCGGACGTTTCTGCACAATGAGGACAGCTGCGGGGCAGTGATCGCCCTGATCCGGGCAGAGGACGCGCTTGACGGGTCTGTGTACAATGTGGCCACGGACGAGGAGATCTCCATTATTGATCTGGTGAAGCTGTGCGCGGAGAAACTGGGGATCAAGGATCCGCAGATCACTTTTAACGGGTATCGGGAGTCTGACCCAAAGAGAAGGCTGTTAAACACGGATAAGATAAAGGCAAGGACAGACTGGAGGCCTCATATTACCCTGGATCAGGGGATTGAGATGTGCGTTAAGGAGATGGGAGCGTGAAGGTACTGATCATAACCGTGGCGGGGATGTCAACCAGGTTCAGTCAGTCTGTGGGGGCTCCCTGCCTGAAATGCCTTTACCATGAGGGCAGGGCAGAGGACTCCCTGCTGTATCGAATGCTTCATCAGGACGGTGAGTTTGACCGCTATGTGATCGTGGGCGGTTTTATGTACGGGGAACTGGAAACCGCGGTGAGAGAGCAGTTTGGGGAGCTTATGGACAGGATCCTCCTGGTAAAGAATGACCACTATGCTGACTATGGCTCCGGATACAGCCTGTATCTGGCATTGGAGAAGATAAAAAATATGGATGTGTCCCAGGTGGTATTTGCGGAGGGGGATCTGTATGTGGACAGGGAAAGCTTTCGGAAGGTCTGTGACAGCCCAGTCAGCGTTATCACCTGCAATCAGGAACCTATTTTGGCCAATAAGGCGGTGGCATTTTACTTTGACAGAGATCACCGGGTCCACTATATCTATGACACGGAACACAGCGCTCTGGAGATTAGGGAACCGTTTCTGGGGATCTTTAATTCAGGGCAGATCTGGAAATTCGCGGCTCCCGCGCGGCTGAAAGAGATTACGGAGACAGCAGGGGACAGGGAGAGAAAGGGGACAAATCTGGAACTGATCCAGAGGTACTTCGGGGATCTTCCCAGGGAGCAGTATGAGATCATCACGTTTCAAAAGTGGATCAACTGCAATACTGTCTCTGACTACAGGAGGATCGGGAGGTTTTTATGAGAAGATTTCAGAGAAAACAGCTGTTGAAACATATCCACACCCTTCGGGAAGCCGGCTGCGCGCTGGGGGAGCAGTCCGGAGAGAAGAAGATCAACTTGTGCGCGGATATGCAGGAATTTATCGCGGCTATATTGGGTTTTCTTGACAGTATCGGAGAGGACGACCCGGCCCTGGCAGATAAGCTTGCGCAGCTGTACGGGCTGTTGCTGCAAGTAAGCCAGGATGAGGTCTCCTCTGCGCAGATTACTGCCCAGATCGACGACACGAAGGACTATGTGGAAAGCAGAGCGGATACAGACAGACTGGAGGCAGCCTTTTTTTGCTATAAAGCCAGCATGGGAGACTGTCTGGAGAGTATTTATCTGGCGGCAAAAGAGGATGAACGCTGTGATGCCTACTTTATCCCTATCCCTTATTATGACAGAACACCGGAGGGAGTTATTGGTGAGATGCATTATGAGGCAGAAGGGTGTTATTCCCCTAAGATTGAACTGACGGACTGGAGGGCGTACCCTGTAGAAAAACGGCATCCGGATATCTGTTTTATCATGAACCCCTATGATGAATACAATTATGTAACTACAGTCCATCCGGATTTTTATGCCAGCCGTCTGAGGGATCAGACGGAATTATTAGTATATATACCTTATTATATACACGAGGAGTCCATTGATTCCATCGTTGGAAGCCTTCCCGGTGTCCTCTGCGCGGATAAAGTCATCGTTCAGTCAGAAAAAGTGAGACAGCAGTATATCGCCAGCATGGTCAGCCAGGTAAAGCAGATCACACCCGAGATGGCCGGGGAAAAGATAGCCGCGCTGGGATCGCCAAAGACAGACAAGGTATGGACCAGCAAAAAGGAGGACTACACGATTCCGGATGCATGGCAAAAGGTGTTAGAGCCTGACGGTTCGCAGCCAAAGACAGTGGTACTGTATAATCTTTCCGTATCATCAGCGCTGGCCCATTCCCAAAAGGAGAAAAGAGAGAACTATCTGAAAAAGCTTAAAAAAGTGCTGAACTATTTCTGCGCCAGGAAAGATGTGGTCTTGTGGCTGAGACCTCATCCCCTGTTAGGCAGTTCCCTTCTGTCTGTTCAGCCCGAGATGTATGAGGAATATCAGAATATCATCAGAGAGTACAGAGAATGGGGCGGGGGAATCTATGACGACAGCGCTGATCTGAACAGAGCGGTTGCCTGTGTGGATGCCTGTTATGGAGACAGCAGTTCTGTAAATCTGCTGTTTCAGTTTATCGGCAAACCGGTTCTCATTCAGAGGATCGAGGACGCGGATGAAGAGTTTGAGATTAAGAGCAGCAGGGAAGAGATGAAAGATCGCATGGATCTGCTGACAAGGGATAAAGAGCGATATTATTATTTTATCTATGGGGAGACCTCCCAGGACGGATCAATTGGGGATTTCCATTTGGCAGATTTTATTGAATATATGGATGTCATCCGGGAATACGGCGCTGCCCAGTCGGCCAGGTACCGGGGGTGCTACATAAATGCCGACGGCACGGCAGGGCAGAAGATCTATGAATATGTTAGCAGTATCTAAAAAACTTGAAATCGTGAATTGTGTCTGCTATAGTATTCTATAGAGAATATTTAAGGATAAGGCGGTGTGGAATATGATAGCATTAGATGAAAAGCTGAATATCATGAGGGACAGTATAAAGGGGCGAAACGTAAAAGTCATGATCATAGGGCTGGGCAGTGTGGGAGGGTATCTTCTTGACTATCTTCTCTCGGCCGGAGACAGCAATATGGAGATCTACGTGGCCGGGCGCAATGAGGAAAAGATGGTTTCTGATGTGAATATCGTTCGGGTGGCATCCCTGATCCGAGATCAAAACCGGTCAAGGGTGTTCATAAGATCTGACGTGAATCTGGATGATGTGGATTCCATCACCCGATGCATCCGGGAGTGCAGGCCGGATATTATCGTTAATTCCAGCCGCGCCTATCCGGGACTGAAATACGGCAGCATTTCCTGGAAGAATGTGCGGGCCTACGGGATCTGGGCGCCTCTGGCGATCAAATATACCAAGAATATCATGGAGGCGTGGGAGAAGGCGGAAAGCCGCGCTGTTGTGATCAATACCTCCTATTCTGACGGGGTGATCCCGTGGCTGAGATCCGCGGGAAAGTCATATCCGGATCTGGGCAGCGGCAATATCAATCATCTGATCCCAAGGATCAAGTTTGCCGTGGCAGAAGAGTGCGGAATTAAGGATTACTGGAATGTGGACATTACCTACGCTGTCAGTCATTTTCATGACGTGGTCATCAGCAAGGAGGGGCAGACAGAGGGAGTGGGACAGCTGATCCGCATTCGATATGAGGGAAAGACCCTGGAGCCGGATATGGACAAGATTTTTGCCGCCTGCAAGATCCCCATGCCCACGGACGCAAAGAGAAATATGATGAATGCTTCCAGCAATTTTGAGATCATACAGGGCATACTGGCGGCAGTCAGGGAGAAAAAGCGGGTGAAGCTTCACTGCCCGGGAGCCTTTGGGGAGATCGGCGGATATCCGGTGGTCCTGGACGGGACAGGGCAGGAGATAAAGGCCTATATTGATGAGGAATGCTTTGACTTAGAGGCTATGAGAAAGAAAAACCGTGAGTCCATCTATCTGGACGGGATCGAGAACATCGAGAACGGCACACTTTTTTACACGGATGAGCTGATAGAGAAATGTAAAGACGCTTTCGGCATCTCGCTGATAAAGCAGGTGGCATTTGAGGACATTGAACAGACGGCGCGGTTTTTGATCTCAGAAGTGATCGAGAAACAGATTTAGGCAAAAGAACGGAGCGTAACATAACATGAATGTTGAGAGACTGACAGAGATCACAGGGGCTGACTTTTTTACAGGGGTGCCGGATTCCCAGCTAAAGGCGCTCTGCGATCATCTGTTCCAAAAATACGGGACAGACCCCAGACACCATATCATCGGGGTCAATGAAGGAAACTGCGCGGCCATCGCGGCAGGGTATCATCTGGCTACGGGTAAGGTGCCGGTTGTGTATATGCAGAACAGCGGGCAGGGAAATATGATCAACCCCATGGCGTCTCTTTTAAGCGACAAGGTCTACGGGATCCCGTGTCTCTTTATCGTCGGGTGGAGAGGGGAACCAGGGATCCATGATGAGCCCCAGCATGTGTATCAGGGGGAGGTAACCCTAAAACTTCTGGAAGATATGGATATCCAGGCTTTTGTCATTGGGAAGGACACGACCGAGGACGCGGTAAGCCGTAAGATGGAGGATTTTAAGAAACTGCTGGAAAGGGGAAAGTGTGCGGCGTTTGTGATCCGCAAGGGTGCGCTGCAGTATGACAAGAAGGCAGTTTATAAAAACGCGTACCGTATGACCAGGGAGGAGATCATCCGCCATGTGGCGGATGTTTCCGGGGAAGACCCTGTTGTGTCAACCACCGGCAAGGCCAGCCGGGAATTGTTCGAGATCCGGGAAGCCCGCGGCCAGGGCCACAGCCGTGACTTTCTGACTGTGGGCTCTATGGGACATGCTTCCTCCATTGCTATGGAGATCGCCCTCCAGAAGCCGGACCGGAAGATCTGGTGTCTGGACGGAGACGGGGCGGCGCTGATGCACATGGGGGCCATGGCTGTCATAGGGGCCAGCAGCCCAAAGAACCTGATACATATCGTCATGAATAATGAGGCCCACGAGACGGTGGGAGGGATGCCTACTGTGGCGGCAAAGGTAGATCTGCCGGGGATCGCTAAGGCGTGCGGCTATGGGAAGGCGGTATGTGTGGGTGACTTTGAGAGTCTGGACCATGAGCTTAGAAGGGCAAAGCTTGGAAGTGAACTGACTTTTATTGAAGTAAAATGCGCCATAGGGGCCAGGGCTGATCTGGGCAGGCCCACGACCACGCCGGTACAGAATAAGGAATGGTTTATGGAGAGTCTGAAAGGATAGGGGATCGCTGCAGGAAACCGAAATCGATTGATCAGGGGATTAGGGTTAAGACTATAAGAATTCCGACGATATTATAAGAAGGGGTTTTATAGGATAAAGAAAGAGAAAAGGTAAGAAAGTGGAGGTTTCTATGACAGGATTTCAGAAAAAGCAGCTTTTGGACAGTGTGGAGGTGCTTCGGGAAGCAGGAGGCGTGCTGAAGGAGCAGCAGCCGGGAGCGGAGAAGGTTAATCTATGTGCGGATATGCAGGATTTCACATTGGCCATCTTGAACTTTCTTGACAATATCAATGAGGACGATGAGAAGTTGACAGATCAGCTTAGTGAGCTGTATAAGATACTGTTGAACGTGAGCCAGGAGGAGGTCTCCTGCGAAGAGCCGGCTGCTTTGATTGATCAGATCAGAGATTATGTTGAGGAGAAAGAGCAGGCAGAAGATAATTAGACCTGTTTTTTCAGGTTAGGAGGTAAGGATGGATAAGGCGAAGAGATTTCGGCAGCTGTTGAACGCTGACAGGCATTTTTTTCTGATGGAGGCACACGACGGCCTTTCGGCCAAGATCGTTGAGGAGACGGGATTTCCGGCTATCTGGGCCAGCGGACTGTCTATAACAGCATCTCTGGGCGTTCGGGATAATAATGAGATCTCCTACACGCAGCTTCTGGATGTGCTGGAGTATATGAATGATGCCTGTGATCTGCCTATACTGGTGGACGGGGATACGGGATACGGTAATTTTAACAATGCGTGCAGACTGGTTCAGAAGCTGGAGCAGATCGGGATTGCGGCTGTATGTATTGAGGATAAGAAGTTTCCAAAGACTAATTCTTTTCTGGAGACAAAGCTGGACGCATTGGCGGACCCTCTGGAATTTGCGGGAAAGATCCGGGCTATGAAGGCTACCCAGAAGAACCCTGATTTTGTGGTGGTTGCAAGATTGGAATCCCTGATCGTAGGGGCTGGGGTTGAGGACGCGGTGAAGAGGGCGGAGATGTATCTGGCAGCAGGAGCTGACGCCATACTGGTTCACTCCAAGCGCCCTAACTCCAAGGATATCGACGATTTTCTGGTTGCGTTTGACACAAACGTTCCCATCTTTCTTGTGCCAACCAAGTATTATACGGTGCCTGTAAGCCATTTAACCAAGGATAGAAGAGTGCGGGGGATCATCTGGGCGAATCACAATGTCCGGGTTTGTATCACTGCCATGCAGCAGCTGAGCAAAAAGATCTATGACGACTGTTCCATCGCCAATGTGGAGAGTGATATCGCGCCTGTGACGGAGATCTTCCGGCTGCAGAAGAATGAAGAGTATCTTGAGATGGAGAAGAAGTATCTGCCGGAGTATTCGAACCTGAGCGCAGTGATCCTTGCGGCGGGAGGTCCCGGTCCGCTGGATTTTGAGAAGCCGAAATCTCTGCTTAAGATAAGCGGAAAGAGTATCCTGGAGCATCAGCTGGATGCCTTAAGGTCTGTGAGATTGTCCAAGATCACGGTTGTCAGAGGCTACAAGGGAGATGAGATACAGGCGGCAGATGTAAAATTTATTGACAACTCGAAGTGGAAGGATACCAACGCGGCTTACTCCCTATCCCTTGCAGTTCCGGACATAAAAGAACCCTATCTGGTGCTGTACGGGGATGTGTTCTTTAAGCGGTATCTGCTGAGAAGCATCCTGGATTACGCCTCTGAACACTCGTCATCGGATATGATCCTGGTATGCGTGAAGGAGGATTATATCAAAGGCGGATATTATCTTAAGCTTAACAAGAGACCGGATGTGTTTGGGGATGACGATGAGCTGACTGTGATCGAAGTTCACAGAGACAAAGAGGCGCCTCAAGAAGGGGATGTGGTGTACTTCACTGGGCTTATGATGGTAAATAACCATTTGGCAGTGCAGCAGCTTCTGGAGGGAGAGGACTGTGAACATCTGCATATTTCTGATTTTATGCGTCATGGAATAGAGAAAGGGCTGAAGTTGTCAGTGATTATGTCGTCGAAAGAAGCGATTGTTGATATCAATTTATTGAATGATCTGATGAAGGCCGGGGAATTGTTGTAAAAAGTATAGATCTTATTTTAGAAGAGAAAACTTTCCTGTTACTGCAAGCGGGAAAGTTTTTCTGAATTTTTAAGATGGCGTAGCGTTCATTTTTTTTATCTTATTGTAGAACGTAGCCGTAGTAAAGTTGCATTGCTGGGCAATCTGTGCTGCGGAGATTTCTTTTGCCAGCCATTTGTTATAGAGCTGTTCAAAGTTATCCGGCAGGGATTTTTCAGGTCTTCCGAACTTTACGCCCCTCTGCTTGGCAGCCTCGATCCCTTCCCGCTGACGCTGCCTGATGGTCTTGCGTTCATTTTCGGAGATAAAGGAGAGCAGTTGGAGAACAAGGTCGGCAATAAACGTTCCCATCAGATCTTTTCCTGTCCTGGTATCCAAAAGCGGCATGTCGATGACTACGATATCGACCTTCTTTTCTTTTGTCAGGATCCTCCATTGGGTGATGATCTCCTCATAATTTCTCCCCAGCCGGTCAATGCTTTTGATATAAAGAAGATCATTTTGCTTCAGACGTTTGACAAGTTTTTTGTACATAGGGCGGTTGAAGTCTTTGCCGGATTGCTTGTCTACATAGATATTGACCTTTGGCACATATCTGTTTGTCATGGCGATCATTTGGCGGCCTTCATTTTGATCATTGGAACTTACGCGTACATAACCATAAACTTTACTCATTTGTTTTACCTCTTTCTTGGTTTTTGTCATAATAAAAAAGTCTTCTATGATTGTTTATTTTATCATAGAAGACTTTTTTATACTTATAAAGGTTTTGGTTCTGGTACGACTTCTTTAAATAGCTGCATCATCCTTCTAATATCTCTTCTTATATTATTTTCCATTATTCTGGCCCTTTCACTATCCACACCTGACACGCTGATATAGATTTTTATCTTTGGCTCTGTCCCGCTAGGCCTTAAAATTACAGAACAGTTATTTTCTAATTCGAATTTAAGAACATTTGCTCTTGGCAATCCATATAGTCCATCTGAATAGTCCAGATATCTTTTTACCGGTATTCCTCCAATAGATGTTATATCTCTGCGAAAAAAACCCATGACACTCTGCATCTCGCGAATACCACAAGCACCTTCGAAAATATACGAATGCATCGCATCCAGATAATACCCATATCTTTCATACAATTCGTTCAGTTTATCAAGGAGACTTTTTCCCTGTGTTGCGTAATAACTGAACATCTCACAGATCAGAAGCGCGGCGCCTACCCCATCTTTATCTCTCACATAAGAACCGCTTAAATATCCATAAGATTCCTCAAACCCAAAGATATACTGTTCTCTCTGATCTCTTTCTTCCAAAAAACAGATCTGTTCTCCAATATATTTAAATCCTGTCAACACATTTATGGTTTTTACACCATAATTGTCCGCAATCTTTTCAGCGAGCTTTGTAGTTACAATGGACTTTATCATGATCGGATCAGATGGCATCTGGTTATGCTTTTTTCTCTGATCGCATATATAATCCAAAAGCAGACTACCAGTTTCGTTGCCGGAAAGCAGCACATACTCTCCGGCATGATCTCTGACACCAATGCCTACACGGTCGCAGTCGGGATCCGTGGCGATCAATAAACCTGCGTTAAATTTCCTGGCATATTCTATGCCAAGAAGCATGGTATCTCGAACTTCCGGATTGGGATAAGGGCAAGTCGGAAATTGCCCGTCTGGATGTTCCTGTTCCTTTACCGTAATAAGATGGACATATCCCATTTCACTAAAGATTCTGGTAACAGGTACTAGGCCTGTACCATTCAGTGGGCTGTATATCATTGTCAGCGCTTTATTAACCTCTTCTCCGAACAGCACACTCTGCTTTTTTAGTTCCTCTAAAAAGGCTTCGCAAACCGTATCTTTGATATATTCAATTATGCCTCTTTCCAGAGCTTCCGAAAAATCGGTTTGTTTTATATCCTCAAAGATATCCAGCTGCGTGATCTTTGCGGAGATATCAGCTGTTGTTTTTGAAGTGATCTGACATCCATTTTTATCGTATACTTTATAGCCATTATAGGTACTTGGATTATGGGACGCAGTGATCATCACACCGGCAGAACAATCCAGATATCTCACAGCGAAGGAAAGGCATGGCGTTGGCATCAATTGACGATAAATGAATACCTTTATGCCATTAGCCGCAAATACACTTGCTGCTGTTTTGCTAAATGTTTTGCTTTTTATCCTGCTGTCATAGCCTATGGCAATGCGTCTCTTATTTTCGGGGAAATTTTTTATTACATAGTTCGCAAGTCCCTGGGAGGCCATGGCTACCGTATAAATGTTCATTCTATTAGTTCCAGCGCCAATGATCCCCCGCAGACCGCCTGTCCCAAAAGTCAAATACCTGAAAAAGGCATCCTGGATTTCGTTGTCTTTTTCTTTCAGCTTTTTTAATTCTTCTACAATATCCACGTCTGCAACGGCCTTTTCACACCAGCGCAGGTATTCCTTCCGATGATCCATAACCGATTTCCTTCTGTCCATATACCTTTTTATCGTTCCTTTTAATATCAGATCCAACTTGTATCTCGATCAGAGTCAATTCCTCGTCCGCAATTATCGTATGTCTGCACCCTGAGGGAATCGTTATCACATCTCCTGGGCGAACTGTCTGCTCCTTATCATCGATGATAACCCTTCCTTTCCCGAAAAGAATATTCCAAATCTCATTTCTACATTCGTGGCTGTGATACTTCATCTGTTTTTCTTTTTGCATCTCTATTTTAACTGTCATGGAACCGGGCTGGGTATCAAGCACTGAGTAAGTTCCCCATGATTTTTCCGCAAAGTTTATATCTGTGTCCATTTTTTCAACGTAGGGTTTCACATTATCGCAGCAGGTTTTATTTGATATCAAGATTCCGTCACTGCTGGATGCGATGAACATATCTTTACATCCCATACATAGGATAGGGAGATTCAGTTCATTGATCACCTGTGTATCGACACATTTTTCATCCAATACAACATTTCCTTTTATCAACTCTTTCATGGTTTCCGCAACCATACTCCAGTTCCCCACATCTCTCCATGCCCCTGTGTACCGCATAACTTGAATATTTTTCTCTTTTTCCACAACGGCGTAATCGAAACTGATACTCTCCAGCGTTTCATACTTTTGATACAGATCCTGGTAGTCTGAAAACTCTATCATATCATGGGCTTTATCCAACAGATATCCCAAACGAAAGGCAAAAACACCGGAATTCCATAAAGCCCCCTGTTTAATATAACTTTCGGCCAACTGGGCCGTTGGCTTTTCTTTAAATTTTTTTACACGGCTGACCTGTCCCAGATCCTCCGGAAGGATATAACCATATTTTTCATTAGGGCAGGTGGGTTCGATTCCCATCAAAGTAAGATTGGCTGTTTTCTTTGCTACAAGGCCCTCTAATAGTTTCACAGCTTCATAATAGTTATCTTCAACATATGGATCAACAGGACAGACGATAATACATTCGTCCTCCATCACTCCCATTATATCTTTAAGATAAGACGCCGCAAGAACAATGGCGGGAAAGGTATCTTTTCTGCATGGTTCTACACAGATTGACAGCTTATCATGTAATTGATTTTTAACAGCGCTGACCTGTGATTTGCTTGTAGCTATGGTTATCTTGGCGTTTTTATCTACAGACATGATCTGTCGATATACACGCTGGATCATAGACTCATATATACCATCTTCATTTTTAAAAAGATGGATGAATTGTTTACTGCGCACATCATTGGAAAGGGGCCATAACCGTTTGCCGCTTCCTCCGGATAACAAGATCATATTCATTGTATTTTCCCCCTGGCTACAATGCGTATAAATAATACTCATACATATCGTGTATGGTATCAAATATAGAATATGTATTACTCCAACCGAGTTCCTTTTTTATAAGGCGATTATCACACCATATAGATCCTGGTTCATCTGGACGGATCAGATTTTTGTCAACACATACCTGGATCTGCGTCTTGGAGAGGAAAATAATATGGTTTAATATCTCTTTAAGCTCATAAATCTTTCCGCTTCCGATATTATACACTTGGTTTGGCTTTCCCCTTTCAAGAACAAGCCTGTATGCTCTGACAATATCTCTTACATCGCTGAAATCTCTTTTGACATGTAGATTTCCAACTGTCATAATATTAGAATCTCTGTACCCCTTTTTAATTGATACCACCTGTCTGCACCATGATGGGATTACAAAACTATCTTTCTGTCCAATGCCCGTGTGATTAAAAGATCTGACGTAAAATACATTTATGCCATATCGTCCATAATAGAGCCCACCTGTTTTTTCTTGTGTTACTTTTGATATTCCATATGGACTTGCCGCGTTGATCAGGCTCTGCTCATTGATCGGGGTGTCAGAAGCAGCGTATTCTTCGCTGGATCCAATTAACAGCAAACTGCTGTCAGGTGAATGCTTTCTGATCCCTTCAAGAATGTTTAATGTTCCAACTACATTGATCTCCATAGTATTTTGTGGAATCTCCCAGGACTGGGCGACACTGCTTATTGCGGCAAGATTAACAATATAGGTTGGACGCGTATTCTTTATAATCTCCGCTGTCTGCTTTGCGTCTCTGATATCAGATCCTACAAATTTGACATAATCGTGAATATGCTCACTTTTAAAAAGATCGCTTCCATACACCTCATAGTCATTTGAGTAAAACTCTTGCGCAAGATAGCTTCCTACAAAGCCAGAAATACCGAATATTAAAACGGATAAATTCATAGTTTCCTCGCCTTAGAATCTAATTCCTTTTTGGCTAAGTTAAGATCATGTTCCGCCATAATTGTGCAGAGCTGCTCATAACTTGTCTTCTGCGGATTCCATCCAAGCTTTGTTTTTGCCTTTCGGGGATCGCCCAGCAGATTGACCACATCCGCCGGTCTGAACCATTTTGGATTTACGCATACAAGCATTCTGCCTGTCTTTTTGTCATAACCTTTTTCGTCGATCCCATGGCCTTTCCACTGAAGCTCAATGCCGTCATTAGCGAACGCCAGGGTGGTAAATTCGCGTACTGTATGCTGAACGCCTGTGGCGATAACATAATCATCTGGGGTATTCTGCTGAAGCATAAGCCACATACATTCTACATAATCTTTCGCGTAACCCCAATCCCGAAGCGCGTCAAGATTTCCTAATTCCAGGTGATCCTGAAGGCCGCAGGCGATCCTTCCGGCGGCAAGCGTTATCTTGCGCGTTACAAAATTTTCTCCGCGTCTTTCAGATTCATGATTAAACAGAATGCCATTGCATGCAAACATCTTGTAAGCTTCACGATAGTGCCGGATCATCCAATAACCATATAATTTAGCCACTGCGTATGGGCTGTAGGGGTGAAAGGGGGTATCCTCATTTTGAGGACATTCTTCCACCTTTCCGTAAAGTTCTGATGTGGATGCCTGATAAATCCGGCATCTCTTGTCCAAACCTGCCATGCGAACTGCTTCCAGGAGCCTTAGCACTCCTAAGGCGTCAATATCTCCTGTATATTCCGGGGCATTGAAGGAAACCTGAACATGGGATTGTGCCGCAAGGTTATAGATCTCATCTGGTTTTATCTCAAGTAAAACGCGTACAATGCTTGAAAAGTCAGAGAGGTCTCCTTCGTGGATCGTTAACCTGTCCAGTGTATGATCAATACGCGTTGTTGTAGAGACAGAAGACCGGCGGATGATCCCATGTACTTCATATCCTTTTTCGAGCAAAAGTTCTGCAAGATAGGATCCGTCCTGGCCGGTAATTCCTGTTATAAGAGCTGTTTTCATTTCCATGTCTGTCCCTTTCCTTTTATTTTTGTGAACAATCCAAACCCATTATTTTCAGATATTCATCATAATCCCGAATATACTCTTTTCCATCATAATGAGTACTTGCCAGCACAAGCAGCACAGAATCCGACGAAAAATCATACATATCCTTCCAGATCATCTTTGGAATATAAACGCCCATCATCGGTTTGTTCAGTTCCACGATAAACTCCTCAATTCCATTGGTTATCCTGACTTTACTCTGTCCAGCTACATTGATAAGTACGAATTCTGATTCACGGTTTGCATGTTCACCGCGAATTACATCGCGGTCAGATTCATAGATGTAGAATACCCTTTGGATGTCAAAAGGGATTGCCTGTCCGCCTTCAATAACTACCAGTTTTCCACGTTCATCACCCAGATCGGCAAACTGTAAGATCTCACATCTCTCCTGCAATGTCATAAGTTCAATCTCCTTCGGGTCCTGCTCTTATTTGAAACTGTTCAACGCGTCAATAACATAATCCTGTTCTTCTCTGGTCATTCCGTTATACATAGGGATTGAAAGGACCGTGTTGGCCAAATGCTCTGTAACAGGAAGGAAGCCTTCTTTATGCCCAAGAGATTCATATGCCTGGGCAAGATGGGGAGGAATCGGGTAGTGGATGATAGTTCCGATATCCTTCTTGTTAAGATAGTCGATCAAAGACTCTCTGTCTTCACAGCGGATGACATATTGATGCCAAACACTTGTCGCGCCATCTGCCAGTTTAGGCAGAGATATTTTGTTATTATGTATACCTGCTGAATAGTAAGCGGCAATCTTTTCTTTTTCCTCTGTTAATTCCCTCATATGCCTAAGTCTGACCCGAAGAAGTCCTGCCTGCAGCTCATCCAGCCTGGAATTTGCTCCAACAACCTTATTGTAGTAACGCTTTTCGCTGCCATAGTTGCGAAACACTTTGAAATCTTTTGCAAGCTGTTCGTCCTTTACCACGACCGCGCCGCCATCACCAAATCCGCCAAGATTCTTTGACGGATAAAAGGAAAAGCAGCCTACATCACCAAAAGTTCCCGTCATCTGCCCTTTAAAGCAGGCGCCATGAGACTGGGCGCAGTCTTCGACAAGACGAAGATCATATTTTTTGCACAGTTCAACCACCTGATCCATACGAGATGCCATACCGTAAAGATGTACTACCAGAATGGCCTTTGTTTTATCTGTGATCTTTTCCTCGATTTTATCTACATCAATTCCAAAGCTTTCATCTGGTTCTACAAATACCGGTGTTGCGCCATTCATGGTAATACCCATCACAGACGCGATATAGGTATTTCCCTGAACAATAACTTCGTCCCCGTTTCCGATATTCAGAAGCCGGAATGCGATCCAGAGCGCGTCTAACCCACTTGCAAGACCTACACAATATTTGCCGCCGGTGTAGGCCGCAAACTCTTCCTCGAAAGAGCTTACTTCTTTTCCCAGAACGTACCATCCGGAGCGAAGAACTTCCAATGCTTTTGATTCGAATTCTTTCTGGTATTGGTAAAAGCCTCTGTCCATTCTGTTCTGCATTATTTTCATGATTATCAATCCTTGTTCATTATGCAAAAAATTCAATATCCAGATATTTTTGCAATTGCTCAAATTTTTCTTTCATTGCTGTGTTGATATTGAAGATCCTGTCTTCATCAACCTCTAAAAATAGACTTTCCTCATAATAATTTTTTTTCAGATCATTTGAGTAGCCATCATAGCCTATAAGCAAAAATTCTTTTACTCCGATTTTACTAAACATATTGATGCACATAATTCCAGCATTATCATAGATGTATTCATTTTCATTTAAATAACTTGAATAATTTACTATAACACTGTCATGTGTCCCTTCTAATAGGATATTAGATGTGACTACAATATCGATATCTTTACTATCACAAGTTTCTTTGACCATATTATACCGTTTCCTATTACTAATATAAATCATATCTACTGGCACTTGATCAGTCCGAAAATTAATAGTAACTACATAATACATTTCTTTATTAACAAATGCTTTGATCCTCTCCATATTGTCCTTTAATGATTTCCCAGGAGCCAATAATAAGACTTTTTTCGTTCCAATCTTTCGGGAAATATATTCTAATGCTTTAGAATCATCAACCTCATGATTCATATATTCTTGATATTTCATTTTTATATAATCTTTATTATATAAAGCTTTTTTATCCGCGTCTAAATTAGTTAAAATCGCATTAATATCCTGCATCCGTAAAGTTTGAATATTTAATAGAAAAGAAGCATAATTTGGATGGCATCCTGTTACAGCAGCGACAAAATATGCCACATCATATCCCCAATTATATATAACTTTAAGGGGGCGTATAAATTCATCTAATGCAGACAATATATCAAGAATATTATATTTCATCGTAAAGTTTACATTTAGATATTGGACTAATAACTCTGTATTCAGATTTCCAGCACCTCTTCCCATTCCTAAAATAGAAGAGTCGATGATCAAATTTCTTGAGACATTTAATTGTGTCAGTTCCTGAGCGTTCGCAAAGGACATCTGCAGATTGTTGTGAGAGTGAAATCCTAATGAAATTTTTTTATTCAGATTATGGTCTACAATATAAAAAAGTCTTAGAAGATCATTCTTATACATTAATCCTAATGTATCAACAATATAAAAAGCATAGGGATTGAGTCTGTTTATTTTTTTGATGAGGCATATCAGATTATCGTCCTGATATGTTGTAGTTCCCACAGGCTGCATAAATATTTTATATCCTTTTTCCATAAGCTGTCTGCCTAAAATAAGAGAGTCTTCAATCTCATGTTCATGAAATGTTATACGTATGCCATCAATGGAGTTGCCATCATATTCCTGAATTTCATTAATAGAAATAGCACCGTATTGGATCATTGCCACATACATGATATTTCGTTTTTTTTCGCCGATGACTTTTTGAATAGCTTGGATACTGCCAAACAGAGACTTATCCTTATCATTGCAACCAGACCTTAAAAATCCGCATTCAATTATGTCTACATTTGCCCTTGCTAATCTACATATCATTTCAGATATGACGCTCTCCCCAAAAGAAAAATCGTTGACGTACCCCCCATCTCTTAATGTACAATCAAGAATCTTAATATCATTCATATTCAGTTAAATACTCCTACTTTATTGCGTATTTTTTCTTTTATCCAGTTTTTTTCTGACAAATTCCAAATCCTTAATTGTATCTACAGAAATGGACTCTGAATCAACATAGTTAAAATGCAGTTCTACTCCATTTTCAAGAAACCTTAAATGGTCAATATCCTCCGCTTTTTCTAAGCTTCCCATGGGCGTATTTACAAAAAAATCTAATGCGCTCTTATTAAAACATTCAACACCAACATATTTTTTATAGGTAACATTCAGTGTTCCCCGAGGGTAGGGCGCAGGAGTTCTCGACATATAGAGGCATCTTCCGGTGGTATCAGAAACAAGCAATTTTATATTTGCGAAATCAATCGTCTCTGCTGGATCCGTTAGTTTTCTCATAGCGCCAGAGAAATAGGGCTCTAAATGTATATCTTCAGGAATCACTGGTATAATACAGTCAGCTGTTATAAGCGGTTCATCACCATTAACACATAGATAATAATCCGCATCTATTTTCTCCGAAATCTCATGCACTCTGGAAATATGATCTGGATGCTCTTTTCTTGTCATCACATATCTCATATGATGCTCTTCGCAGACTTTTTGAATCTGCTCATCATCAATCGCGCAAATTACATCATCAAAGGATTTAATTTTATTGACTCGATCATAAACCCACCATAGCATTGGTTTTCCGCATATATCTAGGATAGGTTTTCCAGGTAAGCGGGTTGACTGGTATCGTGCTGGAATAACAACGACTATTTTCATTTTCTATACCTTTCTAGTGATCTATTTGATACTTGGCTATAAATTCTTCAATAGGTAAATAAAAATCTTCAAATCGTTCTCTGATCTCATCATCACTCCATTCCCACCAAGCAATTCTATTTAATGCGTCTATTTGTTTAGGTGTATACCTATATTTAATTATTCTGGCCGGCACTCCTCCTATTACTGCATAGTCTGGAACACTTTTGGTTATAACAGCACCTGCTCCTGCTATAACACCATTTCCGATATTTGCTGCATTTGTTATAAGAACATTCTTCCCCAACCACACATCATTTCCAATATGTATTCTTTTCAGATTTCTTACTATGCCTTTGGGTCGAATTCCTTCAAAATACCATTTACACCCTATTCGATTTATATAAAAATCTGGCAGCACGGAATTAATTTCTTTATCATGAAAAATCATAGGATGTGTTGTAATATAGTCAATCGCATGATTTTGAAGGACATCTGTTCCCTCAGCAAAACTGCAGAAAGCCCCAACTTCTTCCACAAGATAATGGTTTGTCAATGGTCCATAACTATATTTCCCGCATTTAGTCTGCTTTTTTGAATCAACTGTAAAAAGCATGCTTTGCACTTTCCTGTAAATATCTCCGATATGGGCATCATCAAAATATTTCAAGAGACAATTTCTTAGTTCGTGATATATTTGAGCATCTGTCGTTGATAAAATAGCAGTTATATTCTCAGTGTTAATTTCCTTTAATATATCAATACTTTTTATATTAGAATTATACTTACATAAATGATTATCGATAATCATCTCTTCCTCAATTCCATATAAAGAATTTAGAAATTCTTTTGCTTTTATTCCAACATCCCCAAATGGAAATATAATAAATCTTTTGTATCCGTTATCAAGTTTTTCTTCGATTGTCTTTTTGATGGCTGTGGTTGTAAAATCCATATATAAGACACCTTCCATATTCTTTATGGCATAATTACAGTTTTATCCTAATTTATCCATATTTCCTCTATTTCTCCGATAACTTTCTTTAATCCCTCTTTATCCATTACCAAATCATTTCCCCACCCGTAATTGATCATATCTCTTTGTTCCTTTGATATATGACCCTGCGGTGTATTAAAGGTTTGAAACAGCTTTTTGTAGAAGTTATCTGTATTTCTGATAAGATATTCTTTTACATCTTCTTTATTTTCCGTCTCATCTACATCCAATTTTTGGTGATAGAGATAACATGGCTTATTTAGATATGCTGCCTGTCCAATATAAGAACCTGCGTCATTTGCCATGATCATGTCACAGCAATATAATATAGACTTTAATCTTGGCAAAAACAGGGGATTGAACATATGGCCTGCCGATACTATTTCGAAACCAGCCTCTTTATACATAAGATGTTTATTTCTTAATATATCAGCATAATGAACACATATTCTGACACTGTCAAATTCTTTAGATAAATTCTTTATCTCTCTTATAAAAAGATCAAAGTCAAAATTCATTTTAACGATATCTGTCGAGTGAGTAGGAAAGACCACCAGAGTTCTTCCCAGACGTTCTCTTTCTTCCTCCAATTCACGCTTCGATTTAGAATATCCTGCATATGCGATATATGGTCCTAACATAAACACTTTTTTTGAGGTCTTTTTGTTCAAAACTTCTTTTCTTTTAGGCGATAAGGTTATGATGGAATCAAACACACTATTAACATCCTCATCCCATACATAGTCTTCCCCCATATAGCACGCATGTTCGATAGCGGATTTTATGAAATAGTCTTCCGGTAGTCCACAGTAGTTTTTTATCCAATAGGCATTTCCATAAAAATCATTTTGAACACATTTTTCTGAGGTAATAGGTTTTGGTATTCTTAAATTCATCTTTTCAATTTCATCATAGGATGCTTTATCAATACTAATTTTATATTCCTGTTCTTCTTTATGACAAATAGCATCAAATTCATCAGCATTTTTAAACTCTATTTTGCATCCATTTTTCTCGTAGCAGAATCCAAATTTATTTAAGCGTATTTTCTGATTATCGTTAAAAACTATTTCTTCCGGTCCATATGGTTCCATATTCTGCGAAAAGATCATTCTTTCCGGCAATACTCCCAAACTTGTTAATTGGTTTGATATTGTAATAAAATCTTTTACTGCAATCACTACGGGCAGATTCTCATATCTCCTTAATCCCTCTTCGGGCGAGTAAATATTTACAGACCGATCATCCGATAATTGGATTTCGCCCATTTTAAAGGTATCGATTATAGCTACAACATTATATAGTTTAAGGATCGTTTTCTTTTTTCGCAAAAAGTACCCGCCGCAACCAAAAACTAATACATCCATATTATGACTCCTCTCAGATTATTTTGATAGTTCAAAGAAAAAGTCTTTCCACTTTACAATGTGATTACCCAGGTGATTATCTGGTGCGTTAAATACATCTTCTGCTGAATCTTCTAATCTATAGTGATCGGAAAACAACGAGATCAGATCTTCTTCTTTCATTACCCTGCACGCATAGTCTCCAATGTAATGATTGTAGTTCCCCATGCGATTTACATGTTGAACCGTTACAAATGTTTCATCTGAAACAGGGGTTTTTAATATCGCAATTCTATGGGGATGAAATATTATTACCTTTCGAATGATCTCGTCATAATTTTCTATATACTGCAGGCAGCTTCCAAAGAGTGCCAGATCGGGTTCCTTTCCAGACATATTCTCAAGGCTATTTTCGAAAATTATTCCCATATCATTTGGTTCTTGTGTGCATTGCTCAACAATTTTTTCCTGTTCAACGATCGTCCATTTGAATGATATATCCAAATTTTTTAAATAATATTGCAGATCAACAAATACAGTGCCAAATCCGCCGCCAAAGTCAAGTACACTTAGTTCCTTCTTTTGCAATTGTACGACTGTTTTTAGCATATAAAACAGGACGTCATAGTGATGTCTTATCAGGTTCTTTTCACGTCGGTCTCTATGTTCTATAAATTCCTTATAGTCAAACTGCAAAATGTCCTCATCCGCATATCCTGCTTTGCTCTTTTGAGCAGCCACTTTCCACGATGGCGCTTTTTCTAAAGTTAAAAAATTATAATCTTTCTGCAGCTCAAAAAATTGTGATGATTCTCCCTCGTCATATAACTGAATGATCTCTCCGTTAAAACTTTCATTTGCAAGCAATTCATTTTCCATGTCCTTTTGATAGGTGAGAGAGGAGATTATTACAGCATCTACAAGGTTCCACTGTATTTCATCGATACCTTTTACAGTCTTATTACCGATCATACCATAGGGGCGTTTGTCAACGATTGAGATTTTATCCCAAAAATCTATGATGCATGTCAGACATAAAAGCTTTTCTGTATGGATACCACTTCCCCGGACAACAATATTTTCTTTACCTTTCAGTGACTGTCGCAGTTTCAAATTGATTTTTTGGATTTTTTGTTCCAGTTCCATTTAATTTTCCTCCCTATGATGCTAACTGATCTTTTTGGCCAGGATCACATTATCCAGGTAGATGTAATCTGATTTCGGAAGCATCTTGCTAAGAATAGATCCCCAAATATTAAAATGAGCGATCAATATTCCCTTAATGACTTTATTATGGATATTTTCATACACATAATTATTGATCAGTTCCGAAACACTTTCAATGTATCCTGCATTGGACTCACATTTTAGAATTTGAAATCCATTTGAGATCAGAAGATTTTTGAGCCCTTCATAAGTATATCTTCTATAGTCGTTAGGCCAGCAATGTCTCGGATATACAAATGGAACTGTGATCAGAGCGGTTCCTCCCGTTTTTAATACTCGGTTTAACTCTTTCATGATCTCCTCAATATTGATCACATGTTCAAAAACCTCTGATGAGATCATGGAATCAAATGTTTCGTTTTCAAAGGGGATGTGTTTGCCATCGTAGTAAGTGATCCCAATATTTTTGTATTCACCTGGAATATCGATCTCTATTCCAATGTATTCATCTGCCTTAAAAAGCTTTTTATATGGCTGGGTTCCGCATCCGAAATCCATTACTTTTCCGGATATATATTCACTATTTTGCTGTATTGCTGTATAAAGATCTTTTCTTGAAAAATAATTGTGATCTGTGAACAGCCCTAAGATAGATGGATGAAATAGTTCATATCGTTTTCTTCGGTTGTAATATAGCCCCATTATTCCATATACGTTAAATAATTTTTTATATATGGAAAATTCTTCTGGCCGTATTCTTCCATAGGGCAGTAAGATCTTATTAATCGGAATTCCATATTTCAGAAGCTGTTTTCTGATGGGCTTCCAGTATGTAGTAGTTGCGACTATCACATAATCAAAATCTTTATCAGGAACAAAATCGGGAGATATTATGGGTTTTCCATAAAACGTTTCTGTCCATTTATCCGCATTATTGTCTGTAAAGCAGATGATTTCTGTCTTGATCTTTGACAGCCACTTTACTAGAGTACGACTATCTTTTCCTGTTCCAAATACAATGATCTTATTCATATTCTATTCCCTTTCTGCCAGCAGAACGCTTCTTCTAAAATAACCTCGGTCATGCATTAAATGATCCAGATCATCACTTCTGAAATGCTCTATGGAGTTATAATCTATACCATCATCAGTTAGATGATATTTTATATTGATTTTTTTGAGCAGTTTTAGATAGCTAACATACAATTCTTCCCTAAATTTATCAGGTATCATCCGATTGGCGTGATCTAAACAAACAACATCCTTGTCGAATATCTTAAATAGAGAATAGTGATAAAAAAATAGGCTATATCTTTTCATATTATTTTCCAGATCGATCAGATCATAAGAATCATCTCTATTTTTTATCAGATCAAACCGCCCGGCATTCCATGGAGCTACTCCGAGACCATGATCTTCTGTTATATATACATCGTCTCGCTGTTCCCATTCTTCCAGATACTTTTGATCGCCAAATTTTCCGTTTTCGAATCGGTTATAGCACCATTCTAAACATTGTTCTCTCCAATGTTCTAATATTTCCAGACTTTTTGTCTCCTTTTTGAATGGTACAAACTCGACACAGTATTTACCGCATGGTGCTTCAGTATGGCGTTCTTTTTCGCTGAACCGATGGGGGACCAGCATAGTCGAATATTCCTTTAACTGATCCAGTAGCAGATCCGGGTTTTGATAGAAGTAAATATCCGCATCTAAATAGGTACACATATCACAGTTGTAGTGATGAAGAATATAATGGATCACACAGGGGGTACAAGTCCAACAATACTCAGCAGCAGAACGATTTCCTTTAGCCACAAGCATCTCGGGAGCTTCTTTTTCTATATCACTTATAGAGATGACAACTATATGTGGTATCTGTTCGGCAGTTAACTTGGAATATGCCAGATCATCCATAGCGACTATGTATAATTCCATCTTATCATCAAGCCGCTGTAATGATTCAAATAATGCCAGACCACGGGATAGATACTTATGATTAAATAAAGTACAATATATATTTTTCATATTACTCCTCTAAATAGGCATCGATCGCCTGATAGACATCCATTCCTTTTCGGATCCTTTCCGGTGTACTGTACCAATAAACGTGTTCCTGAATATCCTGCATATATAGGTGTATGACACAATTATTTTTATATTTATTTTTTATTCCTAAAAGAATGTCATAAAGATTAACATTCCTCAGATCCAGCGGCTGACGGCCCTGGTAGAAGAGATGTCTTACAGCAGTCAAGTTGATCCTTTCCTCCACATATCTGATCACATCTAAAGTATAGGGACCGTTCCACTCAATAAAATGACACTGTTCATTTTCCAGATCGGAAACGACTGGTATCATATTCTTCTGTACAATCATATAGATATGGTCTGGCTTTTCCTGGCCCTGATTTAAATAGGTGATCAAGGATGTGATCTGCTCCTTTACGCCTACCGCAATCACAAACACGTCAGTCCCAGCCAAGTGCTCAAGATGGCCAATCTCTATACAATCACTGTGAAAGGATTCAAACAATTCATCATAAAAGCTTTTCAGTGTAGTCTGTTCCATAGATCGCTCCTCTCATTACATAAGAGATGTGTATATATCTATAGTTTCCTTTGCTGCTTTTTGATAGGAAAACTTATTTGCCTGCAAAAGAGATCTCTTCTCCATATTCCTGCGCAGTTCATCATTCTGAAGAACTTTTTCCAGTGATGAAACGATGCTGTCAATTTCTTTTGGATCACAGTATTCTGCCGCATCTCCGCCTACTTCCGGCATGGATGTGGTGAGAGAGGAGACGACAGCTTTTCCTCTGGCCATTGCCTCCAGAATAGGCAGACCAAAACCCTCATAAAATGACGGGTATGCAAATACAGTGGCATGATCATACCATTGCAACAATTCATGATCTGTAACATAACCGGTATATATGATATCGTCCTTATAAAGCGCGTTTTTTTGAGACAGCGCTATGACTTCTTCCGGCTGACGCATTGCCCCCACCAGCACAAGCTTCACATTGTCATCTTTATGTAACCGTTTATAGCGGAAAAAGGCGTCTGCAAGTCCGGCCTGGTTCTTATTCTGCGCTATTGCGGAAACGGAGAGAATATAGCGCTCCGGACAATTGATCGTGACTGGTCCAGTGGTTTTCCGCAAAAACAGCTGGGGAACGCCGAGATAAACTACCTTGATCTTTTCTTCGGGAATGTCATAGTAATACACAATATCCGATTTTGTAGACTCTGAAATCGCTATGATCATATCCGACTTTTTTGCTCCTGTTCGCATTTCAATATTTTGAAAGTCTACATATGTTTTAGTAAACCACTGTGGATTCGCGATCGTGTACAGATCATAGATAGTCATGACCCTTTTACAATGAATGGAACTGCCAAAGTCAATGGGATTATAATATGTGTGAACAAGATCCATCGGATATGCTGACAAAGTAAAATTCAGCTGTGTCATCTTCATATATGCAATAAAGGTAGGAATCATCGGGTAGTCAATACCTTTGTAAGCCTGCCCCAATGTATAAATCTGATGCCCAACATTTATCCTGCTCATTTCATCCATAGTGTTATATGCTACCCGGTTGATTCCGCCATTATTTCTTTCAGCAGGCGGAAGTACTATGCCAATATTCATTACAAACACTCCTACTTTTTTGATCTTTACAATGCAAACTTATATCTCCTGATTTGGTTCAATAAGCTTCAATCTCTCAATCTCCAAATGCGGAACCCTCTCTTCCTTAGGCGGCAGCGTCATATAATCACCATAATGCCCAAACAGATAACTATGGTAGTCTTTAAACCCATAAAACTTCTTTCCCTCAAACTCCATCTCCACCATCTCATCAAAGCACTTTCTGGGAAGCCCGTATCTGCATCGTTTCGGATACCCAAAGGTATAGTGGCTGATCAGCTCTGTCCGCTTCCGGTTACTCCGGGCTGCCAGCCAGTTCCTTATGTGGAAGATCGTATCCCGCGGTACCTTGCTGAGTATGCGGTACAGGCCTTTTTTTACACAGTTCTTTTCCGTATCCTTTCCAACCTCCGAGTACTGCATCTTCCGAATCAGATAGCACAACAGATAGTGGAGCCTTCTGACAACAGGATTATCCGGTACATTGTCAGCTACAAACAGATCAATATACACTCCTGAATGCTGCTTAAGCTTTTCCTGTCCCGGACGCATCAGTTCGGTCCCGTTTCTTCGGAGCTTCGCGTATCCCCACCGGTAATGGGGATCTGTACGATAATCCTGAAGAAAGAACCGGTTGTGATCCAGTTCACGCCTGCAGGCCTTCCGAAACTTAAAATACTCCTCCCGCAGCATGATCACATCAATGTCATCATCCCATGGGATAAAGCCCTTGTGACGGACCGCGCCCAGCAGGGTTCCCCCGTCCAGAGAATACTGTATCTCATATTTTCTGCAGATCCGGTCAAGTTCGATCAATATCTCCAGCTCAACCCTCTGCAGTTGTTTTAGCTCTTCATCAGATATTCTATAGCCCTGTTCCATACAGCACCTGTCCATTTCTATTTTCACATTTCAATATATCAATCGTTCTTTTGACGCCTGTTTTGATATCATACCTGGCCTTCCATCCCAGTTCTCGCAGCTTAGCCCCATCCAGTCTGGCTTTCGTAGCTGTGCTGTATCCCTTTGCCTCCGCCGCGTCAGGGATCTCAAAGACCACCTTTTTTCCTGCCGATTCCGCAGCGATCGCCGCCAGATCTTTTAACATGATATCCGAGGCGCTGTCCGCGATATTGTAAGCCTCTCCGTTTTTTCCGCACAAAAGAATCCACAGAAATCCGGAGACAGCGTCCGCCACATAAGTATAGGAATAGTGCTGGTATCCCTCACTCTTCAAAACGATATCCTTACCGTTAACCGCGTTGCGGATAAACTGGGATATGGCTTTTGTGTCATCCCGCAGCATGGTGGGGCCATAGGATCTTGTGAATCTGGGGATCACGATGTCCAGATGCTTTTGATGGATGTACGCCTGACACAGGGCCTCCCCGCACCGCTTGCTTTCGGGATAACCTGCCCGAAGGGTATTGGGATTGATATAGCCGCAGTATCCCTCCTCAAACAGCTCCGTATCGCCTCGGTTTTCCCCATACACCTCATTGGAAGACGCAAAGGCAACACGGACTGCCTGATGTTGAGACGCGAATCCCAGCATATTTTGAAGCCCGGTAATATTGGCAGCAATCGTGCCAATGGGATCTGACGCGTACTTTACAGGGTGAGTATTACTTGCAAGATGGATTACATAGTCAATCTTTTCTAATTCTTCAATTAATGGCCTGTTAATATCATGGGCGATAAAACGGAACCGTTCATCATGCCAATAATGATCAAACCGCCTCTTCGCTTTCTTTTCATCACGTCCCAGAATATAGATCCGGCAGCTCATCATATGGTCCATGTTGCGATTCATGAGCACATCAACAAGAAAACTTCCGATCAATCCGGTGCCACCGGAAATCAATACGGATCTGTTTTGCAGCTTTTCCCATGGTAACAGCTGGTCAGAGACCAGCCTCACATCCTCCAGATAATGTTCATGTTCAAAAAATCTCATTTCAGCCACCCGATCTTTTCCGACTGCAGATATATCTTAAAAAGCTCCAGGTCTTCTTTAGTCGTAAGTTTAATGTTCTTATCAGAGCCGGCGGCAAAATATAAGCGTTCCCCTAACTCAACCATCATGGTATTCGTATAAGAAGCTCCATAGATCCCGATCTCCTTTTCGAAAGCCTCATGATAAGCCTGGTCCAGTTTCCCAAACTTGTATGCCTGGGGCGTGGAAACACGGCGCAAGGCGTCTCTGGGAATATATTTCACGGTTGAAATGTCGTCATCCGCGACAAAGATCTGCTCATTATAGGGCAGGGAGGTGACCGCGTTTCCGTATTGACGGCATTTCACGATTACATCGGAGAGCACCGTCTCATCCACCAGGGGACGTATGCCGTCATGGATGATCGCGATATCGTCATTACCGCAGATCTCTTCCAAATTATAGACGCCGTTGCGAATAGATTCCTGAACGCTCATGCCACCGGAGACCACCCACTTTAATTTATCAATGTTAAACTGTTTGGCGTATGCCCACACAACATCGTGCCATCCATCGATACAGACCACCTCAATGGCGTCGATCTGGGGATGTTTCTGAAACCCCTCAAGGGTATAGATCAGGACCGGTTTGTCAAATACGTTTATGAACTGCTTTGGGATGTCTTGTCCCATCCTGTGGCCTAAGCCGCCCGCGATGATCACTGCTATATTCATATGGTTTTCTCCTCGATTTCTTTATCTGACCGCATGACGATCCAAGCGTTCTCTATAAGAATCACTGATCTGAAAAGCCACAAAACTTACGAAACATCTGACATCATATCGAAACACCTATCCCAGATGTATGACCTATATGGCAGGATCTCACCTTTTTAACCCTAAAAGACAAGGGTTCTATAAAATGGGAAATCCGGCCTGTTAATAGGTATTAAAAAAGGTATACTTTTTTTGATTTAGCCGTCAGACTACATATATCTTATTTATTATCGGCA
>CAJUFP010000010.1:0-60440 GCA_910585645.1 uncultured Hungatella sp.
AAAATATGAGGGGGATTGCTTCCTAAAAAATATGGTGTTAACTTCGAAACACGGGGGTATTTTCTGAATTCTTCCATACAAGGGTCAAAGGGGTCATCTCTAAGGTCAAAGGAATCTAATAATTTTTGATAATGGGTATAGTCAAATTTCATCATACAAGTACCTTCCAGGTGATAGATTTATGAATAGCATAGCACACTTTTTCAAAAATAGATACGAAAATCTATAGATATTAAAAACAGATACTATTATAATTCCGTAACTTTTGAAAATAATAAATACCGAATATAATAACTATAGATTTTAGACCTGAGAAGAAGGAGTACATGATGATAAGCTACGATCCTCTGTTTAAAACAATGAAAAACAAAGGAATCACGTCCTACCGGCTTGTAAAGATGGGGTTTTCCGCTTCCACATTACATTCTATTAAGCATGGAAACAGCATGACTATGAAGACCCTGGATATGCTGTGCGAACTGCTGGACTGCGGCGTCTCGGACATTGTAGAATATAGAAAAAAATAAAATCACGGAAAAGAATATGCTATACAGACAGGATTTCCCGAAAAAGGAGTCCTGTTTTTTATGCTCTTTTATACCTGTTTCTTAAAGTGCCGCTCCCATTTCCATAGAGTGCCAGGAGGCATAATCAATGAATGAGAGGGAAAAGACGGAACAGTTATTAAAGAGATTGGAAAAACATAGCAGATGGACTTATGAGCACTCCATCCGGGTAAGTGGTTATGCCGTGGACGTAGGGCGCTGTCTGGGAATGGAGCCGCAGGATTTAAAACTTTTATGGACAGCGGCCAGACTCCATGATATTGGGAAAATGGCAATACCGGCAGACATTCTGGACAAAACAGGTTCTCTGACCGAAGAAGAGTATCAGTCCATAAGGTGCCATACCATTTACGGATATCTGTTTTTAAAGTCCCTGGGTTATCCGCAGATTATTTGTGAGACGGTAAAAGACCATCATGAACGATATGACGGCAGGGGATATGGAGCAAAGAAAGAGATCGGTATGCCTACTAAAATCATCTGTGCCGTGGATTCTTATGACGCTATGAAGTTTACAAGACCTTATAAGAAAGGGCTTACGGATGAGGAAATTTATCAGGAGATAGAAGAGAATAGTGGGAAACAATTCGATCCAAAGGTGTGTTTTGCTGTGCTTCGGACTTTGTTTTAGAGTCCGGCAGGATTTCTCAAAGAGGATTGTCCTTCCCATAATAAGATAGAAAACGTAAGGAGACATCCCATGGAAAAGATAAAAAAGGCCATAAAAAACAACGCTGTCTTTCTGATCGTATTGGCTGCGGTCATTGTAATCAACATCCGATTCGATTTTTTCTACATAAAGACTGGAAGCATGGAGCCGGAATTTCCGGTAGGAAGCATAGTTATGGTCGATCCTAATGCAAGACCAAAGATAGGCGACATATTTGCTTACGCAAATCATGGGAGTACAGTAATCCATCGAATTGTAGAGATAGAAGGAGGTAGCTATATCTTCCAGGGAGACGCAAACCCTTCACCGGATGGAGCGATGGTGGAGGAATCTCAGCTGATAGGAAAAGTAGTGGTAAAGATACGTTTTTTGGCGCCAGCCATAAGAGCCATACAATCCTACTAAGGAATTCCGTAGGATATCCGCAACACAAAGTTGTTGATATAGAGAAAACAAAAAAATAAAAGCAAAGGAGAACGAAGTGATGAAAATCAATCTTTCAAGAAAGGTAAAGGCCGGCATTATTGTGGGAGCCATGGCATTGTCCGTGCTGGGAGCCTACTCCGCATTTACGGCGACGACCCAGACCAATGTGAATACCTTCAACATCGTAGCCGGTGAGGACGGCCAGGAGGCAGGCGAGGTAACAGAGCCAGGATGGGATGAGGAGAAGGCGAAAGACCTGCAGCCGGGAGAGACGGTTCCAAAGAATCCCAAGGTGGTTTCTTCCGTGGAATATGAGTCCTGGGTGTTTATGACCGTGGAAATCCCCACGTTCCATGCGACCCTTAATGACGTGGAGGGAGTCTACGACACGGTGGTGCCTAACTTTAATGCGGACGGAAAATGGACGTTGATTAAATCGGAGAAGTCCAGTAGTGCCGGAACCAATTCCAAGTATACTTACGGCTACAATGAAAAGGTGGCAGGCAGAGGGGAAACGTCTTTCCTGTTTACTCAGTTTACAGTGCCGGATTTCAGCAAGACGGAAGCTATCAGCGACAGCATTGATGTCACAGGTAAAATGATTCAGACAGAGGGAAACGCCACACTGACGGAGGCTGCAGCTGCCCTGGGGTTGAAATAAACAGAATAAAAGGTCAGAAGGGAGACGGGGAGAGGTGATTTGCCACTCCCTGTTTTTATGAAAAATCAGGAGTATGCCAAGGAAATCATTTTTGTAGCATAAGAGGCGCATAAATCATCAGAGGAAGGGAGAGACGAACAATGAACCAGATGAAGAAAAGAATCCTGTCTGTTCTGCTTTCGGCAGCAACGGTTTTATCCATGGGTACACCGACATGGGCTGCGGACACGGTTCCCAAACAGGTAGTAATCGAGCTGGAGGCAGTATCGGAAGAAAAGGAGTATTATCTGCCAAAGGAACAGGCAGATTACACCGTAACCTTGAAAAATAAATTGGGACCGTCCTGGATTCGGGTAAAGTTTACCTTTACGGGAAAGAACATAGACAAGACATTTTCCCATAAGAATCTGAATATCCAGGACGGATGGATAAAGCAGGGGGATTATTTTTATTACACGAAAAAGGCGGAAGCCTACACGGACTATACAGTTGTCAAAGGGGTTGAGATTCCGGATATTGTGTCTGTGGGAGAAGGGGCAAGCGTTACCATCCGTGTGTTTGGGGAGGCAGTCCAGTATGACGGATTCCAGCCGGATTTTAAAAGTACGGAACCGTGGAAAGGGGCGGAGATCAAGCATACTTCCCAGGTGTCCGGCTCTTCCTCTTACCGTTCTTCGGGAGGTTCCTTCAGCACAAGGGCAGTCACTTTGTACAGCTCCCCACAGGAGAAGGGGAATCCCATGGAGGGGAAGTGGGAATTGGTAAATGCGGAAAACCATACATGGAAGTACCGCAATAGCAGCGGATACTATGTAAAGAACGGATGGATTTATGTGCGGAATCCCTATTCTCCCAAACAGGAACCATATGACTGGTTTCGTTTTGATAAGGACGGGATTATGACGGTTGGGTGGTATGTGGCGGATAATGGCGTCTGGTATTACTGTCATGAGGTGTCTGACGGGAACCTGGGAATGCTGGTAAAGGGGTGGCATGAGGACAGCCAGGATGGAAAGAAATATTATCTTGACAAGAAGACCGGAATTATGCTGTCCGGATGGCAGGAGATAGACGGGCACAGTTATTACTTTGCCACAGCGTCAGAAGTTCCGCAGCAGAGCTGGTTTTGGAAGACATTGGGGGATACGGGATTGGGAAAATGGGTGTATGAACGTTTGGGATACCGCAGCTTCGGCTCTATGTATGTGAATGAGAGGACGCCGGATGGCCAGAGGGTGAATGAAGCAGGGATAAAGGAGTAAGGCTCATGAAGGGAAGAAACAGGATATGGAGTTGTGCAGCTGTCATGATTATGGTCCTAATGGCTGCAGTTCCTGTCTATGGGGAAGTGGAGACAGAGCAGCCGCAGGAGGATATTGCCGGCCATAAGGACAATCCTAAATTTTATGATGGGATTGTGACGGATGAGATGATAGATGGGTGGGAGCAGGAACAGGGGGTGGTTTATTCAACGGATTTGTATGGCAATGAGTTGGACTGGGATATGGACGGAAGCGGTAATGAGGAGGGGGCAGGCGTTGAGGGTAAAGTGGATAGGATGGAAGGGCCGACCTATGGTGCCAGAGAGCAGGAGGAAATTCTGGAAAATATCAGAGAGATACCGGAAACGTTAGAAAAGGGATGGCTTTCTGTGAAAGGAAATTTTGGGGAGGACTGGCCAGGATATAATGTGACAGTGGCGTTATATGATGAAAACTATAAACGTGTGGAAGTAACAATTTATAGCCAGAATGATTTTGAGGTAAAAAGAGAGATTCCGATGGGAAGTTATAAGGTATACCGGGCCTATGTGCCAGGAGACGAAAGCGGCAGTAAATATCCTTTGGTTGTTTCAGACAGCACCATAGAGGTGGAGCAGAGCAGGACAACGGAACTTATGGTTTGGAGGGCCGTGGATATTAAAAAGGAGAAGGTGCCAGAAAGCCAGGGGAGTCTACCAGAGCCGGAAGAAGACGTTTCATCCCTCACTCATTCAGCAGATGTTTTGGCGGCGGTGAGTATTGGAGTGGGGGCCTTGATATTTTTTATAATGGGATTGGTGGTTTATAAAAGAAAATTGACTCAAGGCCGGTATCAGTAGGAAGCCATTATCAATGTAAACAGAGAATATCCGGAGGTGTGGGTGTGACAAAAAAGATAAAAAATTTTGGAGTCCCTATCGGGGGTGGAAGGGTGGGGCGGCAATCCAGGATTCCCGGGCAGAAAAAGAAAGAAACAAGGGAAAATGACAAAACAGAATCTGTAGAGGAGTACTCCAAAGCTGACAGGGTGAGGGAAGGAGGAGAACTGTATCGTACACAGCCCAGAGTACCATACAATAGGAAAAAGCAGTTCCAGTTTCCCAAATTGACATCAGTAAGCAGAACCGGGCCGGAGTATCTGCCAAGTGGGAGACATGCGGAGGAACAAGATTTTAAAGCCCTTGGAATGAAAGGCGTGGAATTTGGAGTAAGTCTGTCGGATGAGGAGGCCCAGGAAGCCTTGGATGATTGCTATCTGGCACTTTGCGACCTGGCGCGGGTTCTGAATATTGATAAAAGGGATGTTTCTCTTGGGGGAACCCTTTCTCTTTCCTTTGGGGCGAGAGGACACGGGGGAGCAGGACCGGCTACCTATGATCCAAAGTACCAGGTAATCAATTTTACCAGAGAAGGCGGGGCTGGGAGCCTGGCCCACGAGTGGGCCCATGCGTTGGATTACTATATTGGGCAGGTGTGCAGATTGGGGAGAGACGGAAGCGGAGTTGCGGTTTCCGGATGTCCTGGCATGGAGGGAGTTCCGGCCTCTGTAAATGAACTACTTTGGGGGATGGTTTCGAGACGGGAGCCACTCACGAATAAAGAACAGCTTCAGATTATGGAAGAGACTTCTCAAAACAGAATCAGAGAGGAAGAAATCAGATGTGGTGAGATTCTTCAGGCTGTCACCCCAAAGACTCTTACGGATCAGCAGCATACGACCTGGAACCAAGCCGTATGGGAAGTCTATGATACCAGACAGTGCGCAAGCCTGGATATGTATGTATTAAGGAACTATCCAAACCGGGCCATAGAGGAGCTTTCCAGGGTACATAAGGAGATTACGGGTCATGTGATTCCAAAAGATAAGAAGCGGAGACTCAATTATGCGTTTGCGTCTTTGGCAAGAACGGAAGAGACATCTGTGAATATGGAGAGGCCCAGGTGGAGAGAGCAGAAAACAGAGTTTTATAAAAATTCCTGGGAGATGGATGAACGGTATGCAAAGACCATACATGGCAGGCACTCTGATAATTGCGAGAGGTTAGCAAGAGCTTTTGAAACTTATGTAGCGGATAAGTTGGAAAAAGAAGGGAACCAGAGTCAGTATCTGACTGCACATTCAGAGGATATAGTTTTTGTAAGGGAAAATGGGGAACAGGTTTATGGGGGGCCTGTGGGAGAAGAGAGGGATGAGTTAAACCGCAGGTTTGATGTGATGTTCTGGGAGTTGAAGAAGATGGGGGTGTTGAATTGGAGAAATACGGAAAGGGTTTGTGATGGTAAATTGGAAATAGTAAAAACACAATCCGATTTGTTGTCAAACATTAGTAAGTCTGTCCATGCAGGCAATCAGAGAAAAAGTTATAGAACTGTCCAGTTAAATAGGCAGGAAAGATATTAGACAGGATGATGCAAAAGGAATTACCATTTCCTGAGCATCATCCTATTTTTTAGTAATGAACCACATTCTCCGACCGAGAAATTCTTTTAATTACAGGAGCAGCCTCTTCGCTTTTAAAGTAATTAAAGGTAGATAAGGGAAGAAATTGCTTAAGGGCTTCAAAATCACCGTTTTTAATCAACTGGCGCACAGTAGAAGCGCTGATAGGCTGTCCTAATGTCTGCTTCCTGGGAATAATGATGCAGTCAATGCCTGCTAAGGGGAGTTCGGAGGACATGAGCTGATTATAAATACCGGTTACCTGGCTGGCAGGTTCTTCTCCCACATAACGGCGTGTAACAGACAAAACTTCTGCAATCTTGGAGAAAATAATTAAATCCAGTTTGGCATGGCCTTTGATTACAGATTCCTCATCTTTTAAGAAGTAGCTTGGGAAGGTAGCGTTGCTGATGATATAAGGGCCGCTGTCATGGCAGATGACGTTGGAAAGATGGGAGGTTCCTGCCAGAACCAATTTTTTTCGCACGGCAAAAGGAACCAGGCTGGCTTCTTCACTGACAATAAACAGGTGAAGGGTATCGCATTGAGCAGCGGCTGTTTCTACAAGGTACTGGTGGCCAAGAGTAAAAGGGTTGGCATTCATGACCAGCGCGGCAGAAAGCCCGTCCTTTTTGGTTTTGGACAGACTAGCCAGATAGTCTGAAAAGCCGTTTTTACGGTTTTCCATAAAGACCAGGGTATTATCAACCCTTGCAATTTCATAAAAACCTAAATCCTGAAAGAATTTTGCAGAGTTAATTTTGGTATACAGAAATAAGTGAAGGTTGCCTCTTTCATATTGTATATCCATCAGGTGAGTAATAATCTGGTTAAGAAGCCCTTCGCCCTGGTGGGCGCTGCTGACCGCAAAACATCGCAGAGTATTGGCAAAGCAGCTTCCGGTAGCAATAATCTGATAGTCTTCATCATACATGGCACAGATATAATCCAGATTGGAATCCCGTGAGATGCCCTCCTGCATTAACAGGGAATCAATCTGGGCGAGACTGCGGCGGTCTGTGGGATAAACCTGAGAGATCGTATATTCTGACATTATTTTCTCCTTCCTTAGCGTGTTTTCTGCGTTATCCTGGAATATGTGCAGGTTTCCCTGCAAACTTAGACTTCGGTTTCTAAAAAATATAATAAGTAACAAACTGCCAGTAGATCAGCGCTTCCGCCAGGTGACAGATTTTTCCGTACAAATTCCATATCCAGCTGACGTAAGGTTTCCAAATCCGGATATGGATTTTCGGCCAATATACCCCTGACTTGTGAAACGGTTTCCTGCCAGGTGGCGAGGCCGCCTCTGGCAATCAGATTGGTGTCAGTTGCGGCAGTGATTAGGGCAAGAAGCGCACCGCAGCCGGCACGGTTTATGTCCAGCCCCATGGAAAGCCCTTTCTTTAGGGCAGGCAGCCCTACATCCTTCACGGCAGGCAGCCCGGCTTCCATTTGTCCTCTTATCCCGGTGATCCCATGATTCAGATATAATTTTTGCCCCATGGTTACGGCATTCTCTTTTGTAAGCCCGGAAAAGTCGGATTCAACCAATCCCTCTGTCATGGCAGAACATTCTTTCAGAACCATATCAGGATGTGTCCACTGTTCTCTTGGCAGACGGCCCAGGGAGGCGCAGAGAATCCCCATGGAAAAAATGGCGCCTTTATGGGTATTGATGCCCTTTGTCGCCGCAAACATATCTGCCTCTCCCTTTCTGCCCCAGGGGCGGAGCTTAAGAAAGGTTTGTTTGGCAGGAAAACCAGCGGTTCGTCTTCCGATCTGAGTGCAGGACTGGAAATAGGGCCATAGTGCGCTGGCACTGTCCATAAACGTAAAAATATCCATATCCTTATGGCTTCCGTTTCCTTCCCGGTCCACCAATCCCGGTTTAGGGGTTGTGGAGACTTCATAGAGAAGAGCTCTGCATGCTAGTCTGGCAGCAAGGATACTGTCTTCTTTTTCCACGGCTCTCATGAGTATATCCCTGGTTTTGGCCTGGAGCTGTTCTACCGTATGGGTACGGCTGCGGGCACATTCTTTGGCAGGTCCGCCGCAGATGAGACACCGGCGGGGGGCGAGTCCCAGTTGGGAACGGTCTATTTTCTTACCATCTGGTTCCAGGACATCCATATCAAACAGCCTTCCAATTTCAGAATCATCTTCAATGAAACAAGTGATCTCTTTTAAAAGAAGTGGGTCTGCGTCAACGAGATAGCAGGCTTCATTTCCTGTGGGCTGGTGAATCTCATCCCAATAAGTACATTGGAGGTGTAAAGAGTCCATTTGTTCTTTCAAATAGCGCTTCCCCAGTTCAAAACCATTTCGAATCAGCGGGCTCGCCTTTACAGGCCCGGCAATATTCATGGTAAAGCAGATCATGGGGAGCTGATACTGTGTCAACAATTTTTGCTGCCAGGCAAATCGGCGCTCCCTGGCGTCCAGCATTTCCGTTAATGTTACCTGATATTCCATAGATTTTCCTTTCCTGACAGCCGGGATTATTGCCGGCTGGCCTTTAAAGTGTCCATGAAAGCACGTACCTGGGACAGTTCCATGGATTCACGCTGACAGAAGATGTAGGTGCGGCGGACAAAAGGCTCTCCGTTTTCAAAAAAACAGGGTTGTATGCAGCCTTTAAAATGTTCCAGGCCAATCTCGGGAAGAAGGGCCCAGCCCAAGCCCCGTTTTACCATTTCCACGCAGGTGGTGATATTGTCTACACAGAAACCTTTCGGTTTGGGATTTAACCCATGTTCATGGAGCCATTTGGTGATCATGGCAGACTGAGCCGGGTCTGTCCGATGGCTGATATACATATAATCGGAGAGGGGAACCCCTTCGTATTCCTGGTTGTAGATGAGGCAGATATTTTCCTGGGATAAAAGGAACTGAATCTGATCCCAGGGATACTCCCCGCGAAGCACGGCAATATCCAGGGAACCATCCAGCATCTGCCGGTAAAGATGGCGGCTCTGGCCGGTGGTGATCTGGAGATTGACCTTTGGATACTGCTTATGGTAATCCGCCAGAATATCCGGCAATCGGTATTGGGCGAAATTAATGGAAATCCCTGTGTTCAAGGTTCCGCATACTTCATCCTGCATGGTATCTAAAACCTTGCGCAGATTCTCCATTTCTTTAGCTGCCCGGGCACAGTGGGATAAAACGGCTTCGCCCTTTGGAGTAAAATGAATTCCCTGACGGGAACGGAGAAGCATTTCAATCTCCAGCTCTTTTTCTATAGATTTGATCCGTTTGGACAGGGCGGATTGTGTCATGTACAACTGCTCGGCAGCCTTTGTAATATTTCTGGTTTCATTCAGAATACTTAATAGCTCAAAATCCTTTTCATCCATATTCACATATATCCTTCCATTTTGTAAGAATTAAAGAGTACCTGTGTATTGCTTCCTATAGGAGAAAAATAGGAATGGAATATTTCTGATTGTTGTGTTCTGTTTTCATAATATAATAATTTATGGCATATGTGAAGCCCATTTTCTATGAGAATAATTTCTGGAATTTAAGTCAAAAATGGAATGATTATATATTTTATACAAATAGATACAAGTAAATCTATACAAAATATACAATAAAAAACCGAGAAAGATGAGAAAAAGGCTGAAAATAGAGAAATATTCCAAATAGGAATGGATGTTAAGGAAAATTGTGAATTTTACAATCAATGGAAAGAAAGATACAATAAGCGCAACGAATCCAAGTTACTGCCAACAAAAACAAACTTGAGGAGGAAGTTCAAATGTTACTTAAAAAAAGCGCAATGGCCGGCACACTGGAATCCAGTGATGCCCAGGTCACAGTAGAACCCGCAGACGGGTTGGAACTGAACATTCAGAGCAGTGTGCTGAACCAGTACGGACATCAGATTAAAGCGACCATACTGGAAACACTGAACCGCCTGGAGGTGACGGCGGGAAAGGTAACCGTAATTGACAAAGGAGCTCTTGACTGCACCCTGAAAGCCCGTGTAGAGTGCGCCGTATTCCGCAGCTGCGGCAAGTCTGAATCCAATATTCCGTGGGGAGGTGTCATCAATGATTAATCGTCCGAAGCCAGATAAAAAGCGTTTACGCCGTACCATGATGTTTATGAATGCCCAGAAGCCGGGTCTGATCAAGGATGCCTATATTTACGGCAGCGACAGCATTATCCTGGATTTAGAGGATGCGGTGGCGGAAAATCAGAAGGATGCGGCCAGGTTCAGTTTGTACCATGCCCTTAAAAATATTGATTACGGCGATACGGAGGTGATTGTCCGAATCAACGGCCTGGATACGCCCCATTGGCAGGAGGATGTGCGGGTATGTGTAGCCGGAGGGGCGGACGGAATCCGTATTGCGAAATGCGAGAATGCCCAGATGGTTCATCAGGTGGAAGAAGCGGTTCTGGCTGCAGAGCGTGAATTTGGAGTGGAAGAAGGAAGAACCCTTCTCATGGCGGCGCTGGAAAGCCCTATGGGGATTATGAACGCCTACGAGATCGTCACGGCTTCCGACCGTATGCTTGGCTGCGCCATTTCCGGCGGAGATTTCAGAAAGAGTATGCATGTGCAGATTCAGAGGGACGGGGTGGAGATGATGGTGGCCAGAGGCCAGATGCTTTTGGCAGCCCGTGCAGCCGGGGTTCAGTGTTTTGATACCATGTTCCCCAACATTGATGATATGGAAGGCTTTAAAGTGGAAGTGATTCAGAATCATAAGATGGGATTTGACGGAAAGAGCATTGTCAATCCCAAACAGATTGCCTTTGTCCATGAAACCTTTGCTCCTACTGAAAAAGAAATTGCCTATGCGGAGAAGCTGGTACGGGGCTGCCAGGCACAGGCAGACGCAGGAATCGGCGTCTATACGGTAGACGGAAAAATGGTGGATATTCCGTTCTTTGAGGATGCGAAACGGATCATTGCACTGGCAAAAGCCTGCAAAGTTTATCACGGTGACTTATAAGAAGGAGGAGGGCTGAAATTATGAGAAATGCGGTTGGAAGAGAGATTCCTGATAACCTGCTGACCAATGGACGTGAGGTTTATCAGGGAAAGAATAAAAAGGACGGACAATACATAAAGAAAGCTTCTCCTACGGTGAGACGAGGAGAGAAGCCTGTGGAAGACAAGCTTTGCCAGACCATTCGGGAAGCCTGTGAAAAATGCGGGGCTCATGACGGAATGACGTTTTCTTTCCACACGGAATTCCGTGACGGCGATTATGTGGCCTCTATGGTATGCAGGGTGCTGGTGGAAGAAATGGGGCTGAAGGATCTTCATGTGGCGGCTACTTCCCTGGGAAGCGCACAGGATATTTTTGCCGATTACATGGAGCAGGGAATTATTGTGGAAGCCCAGACCTCTGGTGTGCGTGGTCGTATCGGCGAGGTGATTTCCGCAGGAAAGCTGAAAAACCCGGCGATTATCCGAAGCCACGGCGGAAGACCCAGGGCCGTGGAAGCAGGGGAGGTTCATATTGATATTGCTTTCCTGGCAGCGGCTACCTCGGATTGCTGCGGCAATGCCAAAGGAACCGGAGGAAAGAATAACTGCGGCTCTATGGGGTTTGCAAATCATGATTCCCACTATGCAGATCATACGGTTATCATTACAGATACCCTGGTGCCCTTCCCCAACCTTCCGTCTTCTATCTCCTGCATTGATGTAGATGCGGTCTGTGTGGTGGATGCCATCGGCGACCCGAAAAAGATTGCCACAAAAGAAGCCCGTATGACCGACAATCCCAGGGAACTTATGATGGCGGAGAATGTGGCCAGCGTCATTGCGGCGACTCCCTATTTTAAAGACGGGTTTTCTTTCCAGACTGGTGTGGGCGGTCCGTCTCTGGCTGTAAACCGTTTTCTGGAAGAACATATGAGAAAGCAGAACATTAAGATGAGCTTTGCTTTGGGAGGAACCAGTTCCGCCATCTGCGCCCTGCAGGACAAGGGGCTTGTGGATTATATTCTGGATACCCAGGATTTTGACCAGGGGGCGGCGGCTCATTTATTTACCAATCCCCACCATGTGGAGATAGATTTAAGCGAGTATGCCAATGCGTCCAACAAAGGGGCTTATGTCAATAAGCTGGATTATGTGGTTCTTTCTGCTCTGGAGATTGACACGAAATTTAATGTAAATGTCATTACCGGCTCTGACGGGGTACTGAGAGGAGCGCCCGGCGGCCATCCGGATACTGCAGCGGGAAGCAAATGCTGTATTATCGTTACGCCTCTGACCAGAGGACGTATGGCTACGGTATGTAAGGATGTGGTTACGGTCACAACGCCGGGGGACTGCGTGGATGTTCTGGTTACGGATTATGGCATTGCGGTGAATCCGGCACGCCAGGATTTGATTGAATGTCTGGATCAGGCAGGGATTAAGCATGTGACCATAGAGAGCCTGCAGGAGAAGGCGTACAGCCTGGTTGGGGAACCGGAGCCCCTTCAGTGGGAAGATCAGGTGGTAGCCATTGTGGAGGCACGGGATGGCACGATTCTGGATGTGGTGAAGAAGGTAAAACCATTCAGCTTTGAAGCATAAGAAAGATGGAAATGGAAGCTGCTGCAGATACAGGAAACGGCAGGTATCTGCGGCGGCTTTTTCATACTCTCTTTTACGATAAAAGTCTGCCGCCGGGTGGGCGGCATAAATCAAAAGGAGAAGAATATGGCTTATCAGGTGATTTCATTATTGTTTTTGATTACGGCGATTGTATTGGGGTTCACAAAAAAGATTAATGTAGGTATTGTTTCCATGGGGCTGGCATTTATTTTGGGATTGATTGGCAAGGTGAATACCAATGTGATTCTGGGAGGTTTTCCAAGTAAGCTGTTTATTACTTTGCTGGGGACGATGTTTTTCTTTTGTCTGCTCCAGGATAATCATACTCTGGAATTATTGTCGAAAAAGATGGTTTCTATGGTTGGCAAAAAAACGTTTTTGATTCCTATTATTATTTATCTGGTTTCTTATATTCTATCTGCTGCGGGGCCGGGAGCAATTTCCGTCCAGTCGGTCATGATTATATTTGCCGTGTCTTTAGCCGTACAGATGAAAGCATCCCCCATCCTGCTTGGCAGTATGGCGATTCTTGGAGCTGTTGGGGGAACCACGTCCCCTATCGCTCTTTCCGGTATCATTGTGACGGACCTGACGGCAGAAATGGGGCTTACAGGGGTGGCCAATCCGGTATTTTTCGGTGTGACCGGAGCGAATATTGTGTGTGCGTTATTACTGTATGTTATATTCAAGGGATACAAGCTGAATGTGGATATTTCTATGGAGCAGGAGCAGCTTCCCAAGTTTAACAAAAGCCAGATTCTTTGTATTTTGTCTCTCCTGGTGCTTGTTGTTGCAGTGGTGGGATTCCGGTATGATGTGGGGTTGGTATCCTTTGCTTTGGCCCTGGTGCTGATTTTGTGCGGTGTCGTGAATGAAAAAGCCGCAATCAAGCTGGTTCCCTGGAGTGTGCTGATCCTGATCTGCGGAGTTAACGTTTTGATGGCAGTTACAAAAGAACTGGGTGGAATTGAATTGATGTCTGACATCCTGGCCTCTATGATGAATCAGTTTACGGCAGCGCCCATTATCAGCCTTACAGCCGGAATCATGTCATGGTTCAGCTCCGCAAACGGCGTTGTACTTCCCACCCTCATTCCCACGGTTCCGGATATTGTGGCAAATGTGGGCGGAAATGTAACCGTTGTGGAAATGATTATCGCAATCGTAGGAGGGGCGACCGTAGCAGGAATCAGCCCTCTGTCTACTGGCGGAAGCCTTATCCTGGCGTCTTATACGCAGGAAACCAATGCATCTGACTCGGAACAGCAGAGTATCTTCGGACGGCTGTTTCTGATTTCTTTTGGCGCTGTTATGGTAGTTGTCATCGTTGCATTGGCAGGCGGGTTCAAATTATTCAGTTAAAAACAGACGGGAAGAAAGGAGAGTATTAATGACACATTATGCATATGTGGGCTGCCGCACAACGAAAGAGAGAAATGCGCGTGGCAAAGGAATCAAGGTATTCGAGATTGGACAGGACGGAGAGTGGAAGCTGGTGCAGTTGGTAGATGGACTGGTAAATCCATCGTATCTCTGCCTGGATCAGACGGGGGAATTTTTGTACACAATTCATGGAGATTTTAGTGAAATCAGCGCTTTTTCGGTGGATGAAACAGGGAAACTTACATATATCAATACCGTTTCTACGGGAGGGACCAATCCGGTTCATCTGACCGTGGGTAAAATGAATCGTTATGTGTATGTGGCGAATCTGCAGACAGGGACCGTGGCCGTAATACCGAGGCAGGAGGATGGCGCTTTAGAGCCTTTAAAAGAGCTGTATACAATTCCGGGAAAAGAGGAAGGGACGGTTTCCCACCCTCACCAGGTAATGCAGGATAAAACAGGAGATTATCTGGTGGTATCCTGCCAGGGGAGGAAGCAGGGATTTGGGCAGGCAGATGTGTTTGGCATAGACCATGATACAGGTCTGATTCATAAGACTTGCACGGTAAGGTCAAGGGAGATTGCGGAACCGAGACATTTTGTGTTTCACCCCAATAATCTCTGGTGCTATGGAGTAAATGAGAAAGACTATTCCGTGACCTATTACCATTTTAACGCAGAAGAGGGAAGCCTTGCGGCGAAGCAGATACTCCCCACTCTTCCGGATACCTATACCGGGGATGGGTGGGCCAGCGGAATTATTATGAGCGCCAGCGGAAAGTATGTGGTGGTTTCCAACCGCAAACATGACAGTATTACCAGTTTTGAGGTTCAGCCGGATACGGGATTTCTTAAGTTCTGTGATTGTATCAAGACAGGAGGAGAACAGCCCCGTTTTATTACCCTGGACGAAAAAAGTGAGAAAATTCTTGCAGCCAACGAGTTATCCGACACCATTACGGAATTTGAACTGGACGAAGCGACCGGGAAGTTTAAGGGAACAGGAAGAAAGATTGAAACAGAAAGTCCTGTATGTGTGATTTTTAAATAGGAAAATGCCGGGGTAAGCAGATATGAGATTTATAAAACAACTGGGAATTATTCTGGGGATTGCAGGGATTGGCGAAGGTATGAGATATCTCATACCTTTACCTGTTCCCGGGAGTATTTATGGGTTATTGTTATTGCTGGTATTACTGATACTTAAGGTAATTAAATTAGAGCAGGTAGAACAGACAGGAAAATTTTTGATTGAGATTATGCCGGTTATGTTTATTCAGCCAGCGGCAGGGATAATCAAGTCATGGGGACAGATAGAGGAAATGCTGGTTCCTCTCTGTGTCATGATTCCGGTATCTACCTGCCTTGTTTTGGCAGTGACAGGAAAAGTGACAGATAAAATTTTTAACCGGAAAGAGGGAAAAGGCAGAGATGAATAATTTTATAGCTGATTCAGCCACTGCAGGGGTAGTGATCAGTTTATTAGGTTATGGGATTGGGAGCCTGGCTAAAAAGAAATGGAAGTCGTCAGTATTTAATCCGTTATTAATATCCATTATATTTGTTATTGCGTTTTTAAAATTGTTTCATGTGGATTATGATGTGTACAGCGACAGTGCGAAACCTTTAAGCTATCTTTTGACTCCGGCAACCGTGAGCCTTGCAATTCCTCTGTATCAGAAAATGGAACTCTTAAAAGAAAACAGGAACGCAATTTTATGTGGAATTTTAGCTGGCGTGCTGACAAGCCTTAGTTCTATTCTTGTACTGGCTCTATTCTTTGGACTTTCCCATGAAGAGTATGTTACATTGCTTCCCAAGTCTGTTACGACAGCTATTGGAATGGGGATTTCAGAGGAACTGGGGGGATATGCGACAATTACTACTGCGGTAATCATAGTAACCGGCGTGTTTGGCAATATAACAGCGGAAGGGATGTGCAGGCTGCTGAAATTACAAAACAGCATTTCCAGAGGCTTGGCTATCGGGGCAGCTTCCCATGTAATCGGTACAACTAAGGCTATGGAAATGGGGGAAACGGAAGGGGCTATGAGCAGCCTTGCGGTTGTTGTCAGCGGAGTGTGTACGGTTGTGGGTGCGGCATTATTTTCTAAATTCCTTTAGCAATGAGGCGTTTAAAAGAGACAGAAAGAGTGATATGACAAATTTTCAGTATCTTATATGCACAAAGGGAATGTTTGTATTAGTTGTATAAATAAAACCATGAAAATTATGCAGAATGCATAATAAAATAGCGAAAAAACAGGAATGATTATGTATTATTCCAAATGGGAATGAGGGAATAGGAAAATTCTGACTTTTACAATGAAAAATGTTCATAATACAATGGATGTAACAAAAAGAGGAGGGAACAAAAGATGTTAGCTTTGATAGGTTTTACTTTGATGATTATCCTGATGATCGTGCTGATTAAAAGCTGGGTCAGTCCACCGGTAGCCTTTATTGGACTGCCTTTGATTGCGGCAGTAATTGCCGGATTTTCCGTAACGGATATTGGTGGTTTCATCGGGGATGGAATGAAATCCATGTTAAGTACAGCGGTGTTATTTGTATTTTCCATTTCGTATTTTACATTAATGGATGAGATTGGGTTATTCGATCCCATTATCAATGCCCTTACCAAAAAGGCGGGAAAGAATATCTGGATGGTAGTAATCGCATTGCTTCTTACTACTTTTGTGGCACATCTTGATGGTTCGGGCGCCACCACGTTTCTTATCGTAGTTCCGGCATTTCTTCCTATATTTAAGCGGTTAGGAATGAGAAAAGAGGCATTGCTTGCCATGATGTGCGGTCCCTATGCGGTGATGAATATTGTGCCATGGGGAGGACCAACCATGCGTGCAGCCACAGTGGCAGAGGTTGAAACCGGTGACTTGTATGCCTTTATTCTTCCTGGAGTGCTGTGTCTGATTATTTGTGCATTTGTCAATGCGTTTCTAATTACATCCATAGAAAAGCGTCATGGTCTGAATCCGGAGGAGGGTAATGACGGCTCACAGAATCTTCAGACGGAGAAAACGGAAAAAAGAACCTGGAGGTATTGGTTTAATCTGGCAGTTACCTTGATTATGCTGGCATTTTTATTCCTGGATACTCCGATGCCCCTGTATTCCATCTTTATGATTGCTTATGCGATTGTATTAGTGGTTAACTTTCCTAATACTAAGACTCAGAACAGCAAGATTAAATCTTTGGGACAGAACGCTATGGTAATGACTGTAACCTTATTTTCTGTGGGAGTGTTCATGGGGGTTATCAGTGGGACCGGAATGGTGGAAGAAATGGCAAATACCATTGTAGGTGTGTTACCCACAGCTATGGCTCCTCATATGCACTGGTTTATGGCTCTGTTCTCTGTACCGCTGATGATGATTCTTGGGACGGATGCGTTTTATTATGCTTTACTGCCCATTATTATTGGGGTGGTTGCACCGTTTGGAGTTGCTGCGGAAGCAGTAGCGGCTACGTTTCTTCTGACAGCCACTTATGGAACACCGGTAAGCCCATCGGTTGCAGCGGTTTATGTAGGTCTTGGCCTGGCTGACGTATCCATTGGCGATCATATTAAATATGCATTGAAGTTCGTTTGGCCTATGAGTATTCTTGTATTAATTGGAGCAACAATTTTAGGAGTAGTTCCGTTTTAAATGGATAGAGAGTGTTATTCCTTTAGGTGGAGGAGCTATTTTGAAATTGTAAACAGTAGACACAGCCCCAGATGATTTTGAGGGCTGTGTTTTTTATAAAAAAATAAAAACCTTTTAAATTTTTCGATTATTTCATCAAAAACGCCTGTCTTCCATATGAAAGGGAGAATCAGGCGTTTCTTACTATGGCTGTAATGCAGAGGGGAGGTGATTCCCTTGAAGCTGACCAGTCAGGAACAGGAGATTGTATGGAAGAAATTCTGCAGCTACTGTATAAAAGTTATTGACGGAGAGATATTGAACTATCTTGATGAACTAAAGAAACAACAGGAACATGAAGTTTGCTTTTCAGACCTTACCAAAGAACAGCAGAATCAACTATATACCTATGATGAAATTCTGAAAGGCACCCATTTCCAGGTGATGGATATGGAGGTGGAGGTAAATGATGATCAAATCAGCGAGGCACTTGGCCGTTTATCAGAGAAAAGACGGATGATTATACTTATGGCTTATTTTCTGGACATGAAGGAGGCTGAGATAGCCCAGTGTATGGAACTTGTCCAAAGCACCATACATTACCACAAGGCTGAGTCCTTGCGGCTGCTGAAGGAGTTTTTAGAGTAAAGGTAAACGAAATACATGGGAGAAAAGCGGTATGGGAAGCCGGTTGCATTTGAAACTGTGCAGGCGGCGATACAAGGGGATGTAGATTCTATTAATCAGATTATTGCCTACTTTCAGCCATACATCAATGCCAGGAGCCGGAGAAAGTTTATGAATGAGTTCGGCGTGACAGAGTTTGTGACAGACGAGTATATGAAAAGGCGGGTGGAGACAAAACTGATAACAAAAATTTTGGATTTTAAGATTCAGGTCTGATGATTTTTCAGGAAGAGTATCCCTTTCTGCTCTCCGAAAAAGATACGGACAGTCGTACCTTGACAAGTGAATATAGAAATCCTGCAGGAAACAGGAAACGGTGGAGCTGTGTAACCGATACGCCAGGACTGCCTGTCCCTTTAACTTCACGTTATGATATGGAGCCATAGAGTTTGGGGGATCGAAAATGATGAAATGCTACTTAGGGCATTGAAGTAAAGGTACGAGCGAAAATTATCTGGTTATGGGCAAAGAAATGGGAACTTTGCGGCCATGATACCGTTTCTGATAATGCTGCCTGATAAAGTAGGCACATTACACTTCCGGAGATAAGCTGCTCCGGTCGAGGCTGTTTCCCAACAGTTGCCTGCAGTGTATAAAGAGAAAAAAAGGTAAGAAGCAATGCAATGATATCAATACGCTCAAAAAGAGATGGGAAATGCCGCCTGGTGGTTATAGGACAACGGGATGGAAAAATAAAGTAGAAGAAAGAGAAAATCATTCTGCATTTTGGGAAAGAGAGGAACGGCATGGGGTTGACAAGGGAACGCCTTATGGAGATGGCGGCTGTGGATATACGGACCGTTGACATTTCCACACTGACGGATTTAAGAGATGTGGAGATTGATACGTCCAAGCCGGTAAGGAAAAAACTGGAGGATTTTGCTAGGCAGGTAAATAATGTGTATGTCAATCGGATAGGGGATTACATCGTAAAAGTTCGGTTCCAGGAACAGGGGGCTACCATTGATGACAAGATGGAGGAATATCTGCGCAGGCTGGCAGAAGTACATATCTGAGTGGAATGGAATTGTAACCATTCAGACGGCTCATCTTCTTGCAGGAAAAACATCTGCAAGAAGCATCGGATGTCCATCCGATGTGAAATTTGGCATGGATGTGGACTTACAAGCAAGCTTGACGTTCCAAATCCATGTCAAATTCCCCGCCGTCTGAACTGCTACGTGGAATTGCAAAAACTGTAAAAAAGGATTGAAAAAGGGTAAAAGTTATGTTAATCTGTCATCAGGACAAATCAGCAGGACTCCTGATTCTGAAAGGCAGAAAAAAGCCAACGGCTTTATCCTGACCAGGAAAAGAACAGGAGTGATATCATGAAAAATCAAACACATTTCTATGTTGCCATGTATCTCCGCCTTTCCAGGGATGACGGAGACAGAGATGGCACATCCAGGCTTGAGAGCAACAGCATAGGGAGCCAGAGGGAGATGATCCGTTCTTTTTTAAGAGAGCAGGAGGATATGGAACTCTATGATTCCTATGTAGATGACGGATTCTCAGGCAGTAATTTCCAGCGCCCGGAATTTGAGAGAATGATGGAAGATGTCAATGGAGGCAGGGTTAATTGCGTGATCGTTAAGGATCTGTCTCGTTTTGGACGGGATTATATTGAGACTGGGAGATATCTGGAACGGGTATTTCCGGCCCTTGGAGTACGCTTTATTGCTCTTACCGACCATTATGACAGCTTTTCGGCTGACACAGGGGAGAGGAATATTGTACTTCCGGTAAAAAATTTCATAAACGATTCTTATTGCCGTGATATTTCCATGAAAGTGAAAAGTCAGTTTGCGGTAAAACGAAAAAGCGGGGAGTGCCTTGCCCCGTTTGCCGTGTATGGCTATAAGAAGTCTGCGGAAGATAAAAATAAGCTGGTAATCGACGATTATGCCGCAGAGGTAGTCCGCCGGATTTTTGCGTGGAAGATTGAGGGGCTGGCAGCTTCTGCCATTGCCGAAAAATTAAATGAGCTTCATATTCTGTCACCGAAAGAATATAAAAAGTCTCTTGGCTTAAACTACTATGGCGGTTTTTCCAGAGGAAGGGATTCTAAATGGGGAAGCGTTGCGGTTAAGCGAATTTTAGTGAACGAGATTTATCTTGGCCATATGGTACAGGGAAAGACGGAGAAAATCAATTATAAAGTAAAGAAATGTGTGAAAAAGCCTAAAGAGGAATGGGTGCGTGTGGAAAATACCCATGAACCGATTGTTTCTGCTGATGATTTCGAGATTGTGCAGAACCTGTTGAAAGCAGACGGGCGTGTAAGCCCGAAGAGCGGAGAAGTCAGTCCTTTTATGGGTCTTTTATTCTGCGGAGACTGTAAAGAGCAGATGGTGAGGAGGGTGAACCGGTATAAAGCAACCAGCAAGATCTATTATATTTGTTCCACAAAGAACAGAGGGGAAGGGTGCAGCCGTCACAGCATAGAAGAGAATGTACTGAAAGAATTGGTTGCAACAGCTATACGCCGGTATGCCAATGACTTTTTAAAGCAGGAACGGCTTTGGGAGCAGGCCAGGGAATGTGAAACCAATCTTCAGGCCATATTAAGCTGCAACAAAGAGATTGTAAGGGTGAAAAAGGAACAGGATAAGTACGACAGCCTTTGTCTTGGACTGCAGGAGAACCTTCGTCTGGGAGTCATTACCCAAGAAGAGTTTGAACGGCTTCATAAGCAGTTTGGGCGGAAGGCAGAGAGCCTTGCAGAAGCAGGAAAAAAGCAGGAAGAGCTTGTCAGGGAAATGTTTCAGTCAGGAGTTCTTTCGTCCAGTAGGCTTGCGGCTTTCCGGGATTCCCTTAAACTGAAAGACATTGACCGCCATACTCTGGTAAGCCTTGTGAAAAGGATATGGGTTTATGAGGGAAAACGGGTGGAATTGGAATTTTATTTTATGGATCAGTATCAGGTAATGGAAGGTTTTCATGTTCACGCCGCAGACAGTGGGAATCTGTCTTGCGTTACTGCGGAAAAAGAAACGGAGCCAGGGAAAAGAAGGGGAGCATAGCATGGGAAGAATATCAAAACGTTCCCATGGTCGTGGCAGCGCCTTATCGGAGGGAACGGAAGGAAGAAAACGTTACAAAGTGGGGATTTATGCCAGATTGTCATCTGACCAGGACAGGAAGAAAAATGAATCCATAGAAGTGCAGATAGAGATTGCAGAAAGATATGTGGAACAGTGGAACCAGAGTCAGCAGGACAAGATGGAAATTGTGGAACGCTATGCGGATTTAGGAAAAACAGGGACGAATTTTGAGCGTGACGCTTTTAAACAGCTTATGCAGGACATCCGTTTGGGGGACATAAACTGTGTTATCGTGAAAGATTTGTCCCGATTTGGAAGAAATTATTTAGAGGCCGGCAATTACATAGAAAAGATATTCCCTTTTATGGGAGTGCGTTTTATTGCAGTTGCAGATGGGTATGATACAGGGACCGGTAAAAGCAATACAGGGCAGATGGCATCCGAGATAAAGAATCTGGTAAATGATATGTATGCCAGGGATTTTTCCAAAAAGGCAAAGCTGTCTTTACAGCAGCGAAGGAAAGAAGGCTCTTATGTTGGCGGTCCGGCTCCATATGGGTATGAGGCATATCAGGACGGGCGGATTCGGAGGCTGCGCCCGGATGAAAATACGGCGGAGATTGTCCGTATGATTTACAGGAAGTTTGCGGAGACGGAAAGCTATCAGGCGGTGGCGGATTATCTGAACGTAAGGCGAATCAATACGCCTGGGAACTACCGGAAAGAAAAGGAAGTGTATTGCCCGGAAGGGAAGTCTTACAGGGGATGGGACCGATTGGTTGTGGAACTTATTTTGAAAAGGGAGACTTACCTTGGACATCTGGTACAGGGAAAGACTTCCATCAACGCAAAAAAGGAAGAAAACCGTGTCCCCAAACCAGAAGAAGAATGGGTCAGGAGAGAGCATACCCACGAAGCTTTGATTGACCGTGAATTGTATGAGAAGACTGCGGAAATCAGACAGAAGATAAAGGAACGGTCATGCAGTTACAGACACCCGACAAAGGGCTGTCCCATTGAAGAGAATATATTTGATAAAGTTCTCTACTGCGGTGTGTGCGGCAGAAAAATGACGAGAAACAGTTATGTACAAAAATATACGGATGGCAGAACGGAAAGAAAAGACGGTTATTTTTGCGGGAATGGGGGAAGCAGTAAAATAGCAGGCTGTCCGGAGTTTAACAGAATAACGAAGGAGGAGTTGTCGGATATTCTGCTTAAATTGCTGGGGACAGAAGTTTCAGTCCATTTAAAGAGGCGAAAAGACTATGTGGAAAAGGGGCGTCTCCTTGTCCAGAGAAGGAAGACAGAGCTGGAGCAGAAACGAAGGCAGGCGGAAAGTTCCATCTGTGCATTGAACGAGGAAGAGAGCCGGAAGTATATGGCGTTTCATGGAGGAAAGCTGGAGCAGAAGGAATATGTGGCTTACAAATTGTGGAAGGATGATCGGCAGAGAGAATTGGAAAAGCAGGGGGAACAGTACAGTGAGATGATAGACAGCCTGAAACGGAACGAGGAAACCTATTTAAAACAAATTCGTGCCCTTGTAAAACTGAAAGACCATAGAAAGCTGACAAAGGAATTGATTGAGGTGCTGATTGAGAAAATTTATGTCTATCCTAGAAAGTGTGTGGAGGTTGTGTTTGCTTATAGCGATGACCTGATGAAAGAGGTGGCAAAAGTTTGAGGGAGAATCGTAAAACCGCTGTTTATCTGCGAATCTCTGCGGAGGATATGGATTTGGAAGCCGAGAAGGCAGAGAGTATCAGTATTACCAGCCAGAGGGCGCTGTTGATGGAATATGTGGGAAAGGATCGGGAACTGTCGGCAAGAGAAATTTTAGAGTATTGTGACGATGGATTTTCCGGAACCAGTATGGAACGTCCGGGGATGCAGGCGATGTTGGGAGAGGTAAGAAGGAACCGGATTGGGTGTATTGTGGTGAAGGATATGTCGCGTTTTTCCAGAGATTATATAGAGATGGGGACCTATTTAAATCAGATATTTCCTTTTATGGGAGTGGATTTTATTTCTGTCAATGATGGTTATGACAGCAGGGAGCATGGCGGAAATACCATTGCCATAGACACAGCTTTCCAGACGCTGCTGTATGATTTGTACAGTAAAGACATATCGGTTAAAATGAAAGCTTCGATTGAAAGCAGGTGTGCAAGCGGCCAGTATGTATTTGGACAGGTTCCTCTGGGATATGAAAAGAGCAGGAATGTAAAGAACTGTATCGTTGTTAATGAAAGGGAAGCGGAGATTGTCCGGTATATTTTTTCCATGGCGGTCACAGGCATAAATTGTGCGGAGATTGCCAGGAGGCTTTTTGAGGAAGGGATACCAACGGCGACACAGCTGCGCAAGCCAGAAACCAGGAAGTCAAAGAAGTGTCTTACCTGGAGTCCGACAACCATCAGGAAGATTCTCAATAACCGATTTTATCTTGGGGAGATGGCATACGGAAAAAGCATACGAAAGTCAGTAGGAAGTAAAGAGGGAATAAAAGTTCCAAAGGATCAGTGGAAAGTGATTAGAGAGCACCATGAGCCATTGGTGACGCCAGAGGTATTTGCGCAGGTGTCCTCTCCGGCTTCAAAGCAGCCGGTTCTTGTTAAGGAAAGGAGGGGGTTGAGACACCCGTTGGCGGGAAAAATCTATTGTGGTGGTTGTGGATATGCTCTGGGGTATAAAAGCGGAACCAAGAGCAGAAAATCAGGCCAGTTTGGGTGTGGGAGGCATGCGGTGCTGCAGATACCAGAGTGCTGTACCTGTTTGCAGGAGATTGTTCTGGAGGAGATTGTGCTGACACTTCTTAACCGGGAATTGGTTATGAGGGGAGAAGTAATAAAGGAGCGCAAAAGCCTGGAATGGTTTCAGGAGGGGGCTTTGGAAGAGTTTGGTAACAGGGTAAGCCAGTGCCGAAAAGAGTATCAGAGGATACAGGAGGAGAAGGATTCTTTGTACATAAGCTATGCGGCAGGTAAGACAGGGGTCCAGGAGTATCGTGATAAGGCCGGTTATTTAGAAGAAAAGCTGGGAGAAGTGGTGTGTCAGATAGAAGCGGCAGAGGCTAAGTATAACAGAATGGAAGAGGAATTACAGAAAGACAAACAGGAGATGAAACAGATTGTCCGGTTTGCCCATCTGGAGGAATTGACTCAGGAGGTGGCCGATGTTTTTATTGAGAAGGTGGTGGTTTATGGGGATAGGAGGGTGGAAATCAAGTGGAATTTTTTGGAGTTAGGAAAAGCGGTATGAACGTTTAGAAAGAGAAAATAGAAAACTTGTAAAAAGCCAGTCCGCATGATATGATAGTTTATAGTAAGGACATAGATGTCAGCGGCCCGGTGTATGATAAGGAGGAAATCCCTTGGGGCTGAAAGATACAGTGACAACAAAATATATGAGACAAAATAAAATTTTTGCGGATCTATTCAATTATTTTATATACAGCGGGGAACAGGTTATAGACCCGGGTAGTTTGGAAGAGTTGGATACTCGTGAAGTGGATGTGCCGTATGGAGGGAAAGAAGGAGCCAGCCAGCCGGTGCAGAGAACCAGAGATGTGATAAAGTCAGTGATTGCCATGAAGGACAGACGCACGGCGTATCTGCTCCTGGCAGTGGAGGCCCAGTCGAATATCCATAATGCAATGCCGGTGAAGAATATGGTGTATGATGCGCTCCAGTATGCGAAACAGGTATCCAATGCCGTAGCTTCTCATAAGCGCTCCGGTGATTACAAAGGAACTGACGGGGATGAATATTTGTCCGGATTCATGAAACAGGATCGGCTCCTGCCGGTGGTTACGGTGGTGGTCTATTTTGATTCAAAAGAGTGGGATGGCCCCATGTCTGTCCATGAAATGTTTGGGGAGCAGGACGCAAGGATTCTTGCCCTGGTGCCGGATTATCGAATTAACCTGATAACTCCGGCGGCTATAAGGGAAGGAGATTTTGAGAAGTTTCAGTCATCTTTGAGAGAGGTTTTATCATTTATTAAGTATTCTCAGAATGCAGATAGACTGGGAGAGGTTTTGGAAATGGATGAAGGGTTCCGTCATCTTGGAAGGGCGGAGGTTGATGTATTAAATGCATGTGTAGGTGCAAAGCTGGCTATGAAGGAAAATGAGGAGGCGATTGACGTGTGTTTGGCAATACAGAAAATGAAAGAAGAAGAGAGAATTTCAACTTTATTGAAGAGCATTAGAAATCTTATGGAAAAAGCCGGGTGGTCGGCAGAACAATCTATGGATATATTGGAGGTTTCGGAAAGCGACCGGAAGGAAATCAGGATTCTTATTGGATGAGAAGTTATTGCGAGGTGCTGAGCACTGTAAAGGGAAGAAAAAGGGGCCGGATTCGGCCCCTTTGGAGATAAAAATAGCATGACATTAACTTACCATCAATTTTACCTGGCTTGACACTAACTTGATATTATCCCCCTGCAAAAATGCCGGTTTTTCAGCTTGTAAAACGAAAAATAAGCGAAAAATCCGGCAGCATTTACTTGACATGAAAGGGATGGGGGCTTCTGGATGTGGAAAGGCTGCTGGCGGATGAGGTGGATAGTGTAACTTTACCTGGGGAATATTAAGAAATAAAAAAACAAGACGACATCTTTTTATAGTATAACCTGAGTTTTACAGTTATAAATCAAAAATCTCCTGTATATCCCGAAAATATCGGATATACAGGAGATTTTCCATGTTATGCTTTTTTTACCAAATTCATATCTTGAAAGAATCTTTTAAAATCTTCCTGTTTTGAATAAGCGTAATAAAACTTTGTTCCAAAGGTTTCCTGAATGAGGCGGTAATCAACTGCCACTTGGTCTTCCTGACTGAATGCCAGTGTCGGTACCATTTTTCCAGTTTTCCTGTCTGCCCTTTCCTGATACTTGATTTTTCCAGGATCTCTCCCGTTTCCTTCATCACCGTCTGTTCTGTCACATACCGGTCTTTCCCATGAGGGATCGCGTAAGCGTTGTTTTTCGTGGACTTCCGGGCCCTGGCCAGCTTCTCTTCCCGTTTTTTAGCTGCCATTTTTGCGTCCGCTGCCGACCAATACAGCAGTACCTTCCGTTTTCTCACCACGGATTTTCCGATTTCGATCCGTTTCCCATCCCGCTGCTCAAACCGGATCTCCTTTCCTTTGTATTCCTCCTCAATCAGTTTCCATTTGTACGAGTTGTTTTCAGACACATGCCATCCTTCCGGATCGAATAGATCTTTCTGGTAGCGTTTTCCCTTATTTCCTTTTAAAACCTGGGAAAATACATATCCGTCCCCCTGGCTGCATAACAGGTCAATGTTATGGGAGCAGTTCATTCCCTTATCCGCAACAACAACGGTCCGTTTTACTTTATATTCTTTTTTAAATCCGTCCAGATTTTCTTTCAGGGTATCGGAATCGCTCATATTTCCACGGAAAACATCCATGCAGATGGGGATTCCATTTTCATCCATGAACAACCCCATCTGAATGATGGGCGTCAGGCGGTGTTCCTTGGATACTCCTTTTTGTCCAAGGGCGGGACCGGTTACCATCTCCCCGTTTCGATCCTGGTAAGTCTCATCCGGGTCAGCAAAATCCTGTTCCGTATAGTAATTGGTCACATCATAAAAGGAGTATTTCCCATTCATAATTCAGACCATAATAGTTAAGAAGGCGGTAAACAGATTCTGGAAACTTATAGCCATAATTGAGGATACGGTTGTTATCGGAATACATCATTTCAGAAACCGGGATTTCGATACGCAGGTCCCGTTTCTTTTTAAGGGAGTCGTTACAGGCGTTGACTTGGTTCCAAAATTCGTCAAGATCCTTCTGGTCTTCCAGATAGCCAAAGCTTTGTATAGTTCTTTGTTTGGGAGGAGAATCCGGATAGGGGCGGTATCCCTGAGTAACACGGATTTGAGTTTTAATGGAGCCATCCTTAAACTTCTTTTTATCTTTTCTGATCATGGTGACCTCCGAATAAAGTATAAGTCTATTATAGCATAAAGAGAGCATAACGTAAAAAATATTAAAAAACCCGAAAAAGAGTGATTATTTCGGGTTATTTGAGAATAAAAATATGAATTTTTTGTCCAAAAGTGTAAAAGTCAGGTTATAGCATGGTACTTTCAAAAAATATATAGGAAATTGAATGATTATTTTAAAATATATTTTGAAATAATGAATGATTAATTCATAACGTTCAAACCAAGTACCACTTGGCATACCGATTTGTCCCCCGGGCTGCAATCAGCCCATCCTTTTTCATTGCCTGCAGGAAATTTGATACTTTCTTTGACTTTTGATTCTCGCTTAGTACCTCCGGCAGCGCTTTTTCCAATATCTCCATCAAATCCTGTTTGCTTGCTTCGCCCATCTTCTCCAATGCCTTTACAATCAATTGTTTGCATATATCATCATCTAATCCCTTGTTCCGAATATAATCTGCTTTTTGCCCTACGGTATCTGCCACCTTAAAAGACACAAACAAATTCGGATATCTTCCCTCCGCTAGTCCCTGTTTTCGTAAAACTTTAAAACTCTCTTTGGAAATCATTTCTTTTTTTTGAACTTTATCCAATAAAAATACTGTCTGTATATCAAGATCTCCATTGGAATACAATATTTGTCCCTCTGAATCTGGTACATCATAGGTATTCCCATAGAATTTGTATCGATCATATACAAATTTACCATAGCATTACACAAAAATACATTGCGATAGTAAGGTGGTTTATATCCAGGTTCTAATGCCTGTTCAATTGTTTCCGGGATAAATCCGCCTTCATTGATAAATACAAGCCTGTCCTCAAATTCTTCTACATTTATTTTTCCTCTCAACCGATAATCCTGATGTGCAATACAATTATTGAGAATCTCTTTAATCATCTCCGGCTCATATTAATCCACTTCGTCTGGAAACAGAGTTTGTTGTCCTGCTATATAACGGTACTTCACATTTCGAATTCTGGAATATACTTTATCAACAGCTAACAGTAGCGGCATATCAAAATGCTCATAAGTTTTTACCGAATTATCTGCATTATAAAGTGTCCATGTTATCCTTGGAATAAAACCGTCAAAAAAATAATGGGATTCACTTTTTCCTAAAAGGAGCAAAGCTGTTCTTGTAATATTGCCTTTTATGGTAAGTCCTGCCTTATTCAAAACCTCCGCATCTGACAGCTTATTCAAAATTTCCTGAGCCTTTTTACGGTCACTCTGCCGTTTTGAAAACAATTCTCTTGCCCGTTTCACAGCCTCTCTATCCAAATCATCCAGTGTAGCGCCCTTCACGATTTCTTTTGACCAATCCATTCCAATCTGACTTCTTATTAAATCCACTTTATTCATTGGCAGTGGCGATACCGATTCATGCTCTCTGGCATAAGCGGCTCCTTGCCATGTAGTGGGAATTCCCCTTATTGCCGGAGGAATCTGAAATGCAATAACTCTGCATTCATTCATAGACAGCTCATAGATTTCCATAAAAGTCAATCTCTCATTTGTACCATTTACAAGTTCCTTCTTCAGATTCTGAAGCCCGCCTTGCTTTCTAAACTCTGTTCCCACAAACAAAGTATTTTCCAATGTCATTGAAGGAAAAATTACTTCTGGCTTCTTTGAATTCAGCTACTTCATTTTCAAAAGAATCTATCAGCATTACGATTTTTTCTTTCAGCTGTCTATCTGTGTAAATCATATTGGAATGCCCGCCTTTCATCATTCTATGACTAAATTCTATGACTAAACCAGAACTTCCTAGAACTAACCTAATACTATTTTATCCTGAATTCAGTCATTGCGCAATTACCAATTGCAAAAGAGCCGCTACATTAGGAGTGTGAAACCGGATAATTTCTTCCACCAGATCGCTGACCGCCTTCCCCAGACAACAGGTGGTGACAATAAAGTGGTAGTTTTCTGGATGGAAACCCCATCCTTCATCCGTTATAATAATTCATAGTATGTAAAAATGCGCCTCGCACTCGGGGATATAAGAACGCCGGGGAGCGCTGGTACACAAACCAAAAACCCGTAGCGGGGGAATGAGGAGTCCAGGAGGGATGGAATGCGCAGTGAACTGAAAGAAATTCTGATTCTTTTGTCAGAAGAAGAATACCGCACAGCCGTAGAATTATCCCGGTGCGCCCGGTGAAGGAGCTGAAAGGTTTCTGCAGGCTGCGCTTAAAGGCAGGGGAGAAGAAGGCTGCGGAGTTTTGGCTTTTGGGGGATGGTGACTGTTTTTGGTAATCCTGGGTTGGTTTGCCCGCATGGCTGTCGATTCAATACATTTTTGGTGAGATTCATGCAATATAGCCCCTTTTTGTGTTAATAAGGTTTATAATCAACTAACAGGTTAATGGATGCACACATATGGCCTCCCTTATGCCGACGCTTTCCAAATGCACCTTATTGGCCGCTTGCGGCCGGGGCAAAGGCGGCGGATGCGGATATATCCGTGTCCGCCGCTTTGCTATTTTAAGGAAATTTCAAACACGCTCTAGTAAGCAGGAATACTACATAAAAACAAGGAGGAGATTATAATGGGATTATTTGGCGGGACTAAAAAATTATGTCCTATTTGTCAAAATCCGGCGGCCCGGATGCTGCCGACCAAGGTGGAGGGGCAGCCCCTTTGCGGCGACTGCGCCAAAAAGGCCTCTCAGCTGCCTGACAATCGAAACGCGAAGAATATGACCGTGGAGGAATTCAGGGCGTTCATCACTTTTTATGACGGAAACGCATCTCTGCGCAGTGCTTTTAGGGAATCCTACAGGTATGATTTTGGCATTTTTGGGGGTTCTGTCTCCCTAGATGCCCGCCGAAGACTTCTGAAATTTAGCACAGCGGACAACGCTCTTGTATTCGAAGCATCAAACCTTCGGTCTTTCTGTGTCTTGGAGGATGGGAATCCTTTATTTGAGGGGACAAGGGACGGGCTGTTTTGTCATCAAAGCGCAATTCCTGACCGGGTCAGGAATCTGGGACCTGAGATTGACCGTTTTCTGCGTGAGCAGAGACAATATGAGCAGATGGAACAGATGGATAGGATGCTGGAAAGGAAGGCGGGGGAGAGAGGTGAAAGCTATTCTTCAAGCTATTATCCCAGGCCGGATGTGGATCGGCTCAAGCCTTTTGAAAAGTTTTATCTGAGAATAGAGCTGGATCACCCCTATTGGAGCGGCAATGAATACGCCCAGGGAGCCCCGGACTTTCTCTCTATTGATCCTTCCATCACGTCCTATCTGCGCGAGTATGAGACGAAAACAGGGGAACTTCATGAACTGGCGGTCCAGCTTATGGCTGTGCTAAGCCCGGGTGCGCCGGAGCGACGGGTAAATAGTCAGGCAGTTTCTAACAGGCAGATAGTTTCCGGCATCCCATCCGGCCCGGTGGACGCCGTGACTGAAATTCAAAGGTATAAATCGCTGCTGGACAGCGGTGTTATTACGGAAGATGAATTTGCGGCGAAAAAGCGTCAGCTACTGGGGGTTTAGGGCAGGGAAGGCAATAACCCAAAAGTAAAAAACAAAGTTTCCTAAAAGGTTTTACAATAAGCCTGACACGCAATGCGGACAAATTGTTTTACTTTGTGTGACACATCGCCTTTATGCCAGGCAAGGCCATATTCGGCTTGGTGAGACGTGCAGTAGGGAATCGTGATCAGGTTTTGAGCGTGGGGGCAGACGTAATCGGGCATGACGGCGATGCCCAATCCGCCCTGAATCATGGCGGCCGTGGCGATGGAAGAGCTGCTTAGATAGAGGCGGATATTCCTGCATTTTCGGCGCAGCTCATCTTGTATGGGTTCCATTTCAGGAGGACAATGGAGGGCGTCTATGAAAATCAGGGTTTCTCCAGCCAAATCTTCAGGCAGAATCTCTTGTCGTCCCACAAGCCGGTGATTGTCTGGAAGCACGCAGCAAAAATGTCCCCGGAACAATGTGGTATACTTGATTCCGGCCATTCCCTCGATTCCGGCTTTTGAGAAAAACGCTATGTCAAGCAGTCTGGATTGGAACAGTTTTTTTCTCTCAGTGGCAGGAATCTCCGAGTTGCTGACACATACATCAGGGCAGCGTTTCTGAAACTCTTTGTAGATATAAGGCAGATTGGGAAGCTGGATCGTGCTTTCATAACCAATAGAGAGCATTTCTGTAAAATGTTCGCTGCTTTGAATCTGATTTACAGCCATATCCAGCTGTTCCAGAATCCGTATTACGTCAGAGTAGAAGATAGCCCCAGCCGGAGTCAGGCGTACCAGGCTGCGGCTCCGGTCCAAAAGCCGAATATTCAGATCGCGTTCCAACTGTTGTATCTGGTGGGTGACGGCAGGCTGAGAGATATATAGCTGCTTAGCCGCCGCGGCATAACTGGAATATTTCGCGACGGCTACAAAGCACCGCAAACCTTGAAGAGTCATAGGACAGCCTCCTGTTTTCTGATAAATTTTATTTATTAATAATATAATATTCTGATTAGATTTTCAAGAACATATATGATATTATTTTAACATAATTTTTGTTTTACAATCATTGACCAGGTATCCAGGCAGGGCAGCCTGTGTACCAAAAGAAAATGGGAGGGGATTTTATGGCGAAAAGACAAATTAGCAGAAGAGATTTTATGAAGGGTGTGGCGGCAGGCGCAGTGAGCATGGCTGGTTTTGGGCTGCTGTCGGCCTGTAAGGATTCAGGGGATTTGCCGACTGCCGCGGCTGATGTTCCAAAGAAAGGAATCTATACGCCAGGGACGTATACCGCAAAGGCGGGCGGTTATCACGGCGATGTTACCGTTACTATGACTTTTGATGAAAACCGTATCATCGACGTGGCGGTGGATGCCAGCGGGGAGACAGAAAATATAGGCGCAGCGGCGGCAGATAAGCTGGCACAGCAGGTTTTGGACGCTCAGAACAGCGCCATTGACGGCATCAGCGGTGCCACCCGCACCAGTGACGCTGTCCGCGCGGCGGCGGCAGACTGTATTGCCCAGGCTGCGGGAATGCCTGTTGCGGCGGCTCCCAGTGGGTCTGCGCCTACGATTGTGGTTGGAGCCAATACAGATTGGCTTAGCGCGGCGCCGGAAATTGGGGAGAATGAAATTCTTGAAACCGTGGATACGGAGATTCTTGTAGTGGGCGCCGGCAATGCCGGGCTGATGACTGCTGCCCGTGCCGCCGAGGCAGGCGCAAAGGTGCTGGTTATTGAAAAGGGCATTTCCAGTATGAACGAACGCCACTGGATTGGCGCTGTGGACAGCTCGTTTTCCAGGGATGCGGGGGTAGACACAGACAAGGACAAGCTGGCTGAGGAATTGTGCCGGTATGCCAGCCATCGGTGTGATGAAAGGCTTATCCGTCTTTGGATTAATAACAGCGGAGCTATGATGGACTGGTATGGCAAGGTTGTCAGGCAGTACAATCCTGATGTGAAAGTCCATATGGAATGGGATTTGGGCGAAGGCGGCCATGGCTCCTACTATGTTCCTGCTACGATGCACAATTTTCAGGACGACATCCCTGAGCATGACTACAGCGAGGCTGCATCGTCATACGGTTTGTCCAGCCTCACCAGTTTCCTCCAGGATCACAATGGCTCTGTACGATATGAGACAGTTCTGGTTAAGCTGGAGCAAAACAGGGAAGGCCGGGTCACAGGAGTTATTGCCAAGACATCCGACGGTTTTATCCGCATAAATGCCAGCAGGGGCGTGGCTCTTTGCTGCGGCGGATATGCCTATAACAAGGAAATGCTGGCGGCTCTGAATCCTAATGCTTATCTTAGCACCGTGGAGGCGGATGCTTCCGCTCTGGATACAGGTGATGGGATCAAAGCAGCCATGTGGATCGGCGCGGACAAAGATCCGGATGCCACTGCTATGCTGTTTGACCGGGGAACCATTGCCCCTGATCAGATCTCTGACGGAAACTGGGAAAAGAGCGGTTATTTTCATTTGGGCAGCCAGCCCTGGCTGAAGGTCAATTTACGGGGAGAGCGTTTCTGCAATGAGAGCGTTCCCTATGATTTTATTCTTCATGCCGCGTTTATGGAACCCGGTCATCTGTACAACACCATTTATGATAGCAGCTGGATGGAGCAGATCTCTCAGTTCCAGCAGATTGGATGCGCCCGTATTATTCCAAGCAGAAGCGGCGGAAAGCTTCAGATTTTCAGCCCGGAAGCGGAGATGGGACTTCTTATGGGAATGGAAGAGGCAGGTTTTATCCAGAGGGCGGATACCTTGGAGGAGTTGGCCGGGAAACTGAATATGCCTGTGGAGACTTTTGTGGATACGGTAAAGCGCTATAATGAATTGTGCAAAAAGGGTGTGGACGAAGATTTTGGGAAGGAACCTTACCGGATGCTTCCGCTGGAAAAAGCTCCTTTCTTCGGGTGCCGTCAGGGCGCCAGCCTTCTGTGTACTCTGGACGGTCTGCGTATCAATACAAAGATGCAGGTGCTGGATACGGACTCTAATCCGATCGAAGGGCTTTATGCAGCGGGGGACTGCAGCGGTGGATTCTTTGCCCATAATTACCCTGAGTATATTGTGGGAGTTGCGGTGGGACGTACCTTGACAGAAGGATTTCTTTTGGGAGAAAGCCTGGCTTTGCATCTTTAATTTTTTGTTACTGTTCACGGGGCGGGGAAAACAGGATGAAAACAGGAGTCAAGCTCGCTTGTAAGATTGTTTTCATCCTGTTTTCCACATCGGGCGAACGCCCGATGCTTCTTGTTTGGCGGAGCCGGACAAGAAGATGCTCCCCGTGAACAGTAACAATTTTTTAAAGATGGAAAATGATTTCCCGGCAGTTTTCTTGTATGAAAGAATAAAAAATGGTATACTGAGCAGAGATAAAGGCCCCGCGGTCTGTAAATATAAAAGCCGCGCAAGCTCACGATGAGAGAAGGAGAAGCCATGTTAAAAGAAGATCTGCTTTCAAATATCATAGAGATTGTCCACCAGTGCGGGGAGATTATGTTAAGCGCCACGGACATTGAGCGGAAAATCCACCAGAAAGCCGGGAAGGGGAATTTTGTGACGGATTACGATTCCAGAGTGCAGGAAGCCCTGAGGAGCCGGCTGCTGATGCTGCTTCCGGAAGCCGTGTTTATGGGGGAGGAGGACGAGATGGACTGCACGGACATTTCCAGGGGGTATGCGTTTATTGTGGACCCTATTGACGGAACCGCCAATTTTACCAGGGGGTACGACGCCAGCAGCATCAGCGTGGCTCTTGCAAAGGACGGCGTTCCGGTGCTGGGGGTGGTCTACAACCCTTACAGGAAAGAGACTTACTATGCCGAGAGAGGGAAAGGCGCTTTTTTAAACGGGGAGAGGATTCACGCGTCGGAGAGAACTCTGGAAGAGGGACTGATCCTGTTTGGCACATCGCCCTACTATGAGGATTTGAGGAGCAAGGCCTTTGAGACTGCGTTCCGCTACGTATCCTGCGGGGAGGATTTGCGCAGAAGCGGGTCAGCGGCCATTGATCTGTGCATGGTGGCCAGCGGACGGGCGGAGTTTTTCTTTGAGCTGAGGCTGTCTCCCTGGGACTACGCCGCGGGAGCGCTTCTGGTGGAGGAAGCGGGAGGGATTGTCAGCGATTTGGAGGGGAACCCCATAACCTATGACCGGAAGCAGACGATGACGGCCAGGGGGCCAAAAGTGAGGCTGCTGGACGGGCTGTGTAAAGACGCCGCATCCCAGGTATCCATCAGCGAAGATGGAGGAAAAGGCAGCCGGGACGAGACAGGACGGGGAGAGACAAGCCGGGACGAGACAAGACGGGACGAGACAAGACGGGACGAGACAGGACGGGGAGAGACAGACAGAGCCGGTATCAGAAGGGAAGGAGAAAAGAAAACGCCATGAAAGCAGTGATTGCCATTGACTCGCTGAAAGGAAGCCTAAGTTCCCTGGAAGGGGGCAATGCCGTGGCGCGGGGAATCAGGCGGGTGTATCCCCAGGCGGACGTGGTGGTAAGGCCTCTTGCCGACGGAGGCGAGGGGACCGTGGACGCCCTGGTTCAGGGGATGGGCGGGGAGATACAGCGTGTTCTGGTCACAGGCCCCCTTGGGACTCCGGTAATGTGTCAGTACGGGATTGTCAGGGAGACCGGGACCGGGGTGATCGAGATGTCCGGGGCCGCGGGGCTCACCCTGGTTCCTCCTGAGAAACGGAATCCTCTTTATACCACAACCTACGGCGTAGGCCAGGTGATCAAAGACGCCATAGGGCGGGGATGCCGCCGTTTTCTTGTGGGGATTGGGGGAAGCGCTACCAATGACGGGGGCGTGGGAATGCTCCAGGCTTTGGGGTACGGATTTTTGGATAAGGACGGGAGAGACGTGCCTTTTGGGGCCAGGGGGCTTAAAGCGCTGAGAAAGATCAGGGATGACGATGTGATTCCTGAGCTGGCCCGGTGTGAGTTTCGGGTTGCCTGCGATGTGACCAATGTTCTGTGCGGGGAGAGCGGGTGCAGCGCTGTCTACGGTCCCCAGAAAGGGGCGGACCCGTCTATGATTCTTAAGATGGATCAGTGGCTTGGGGATTACGCAGCTTTGGCAAGGGAGCGTTTTCCTAATGCCAATCCCTGTCAGCCGGGAGCCGGGGCAGCGGGGGGCATGGGGTTTGCCTTTCTCACCTTTACCAACGGGACGTTGGAGCCGGGCATCCAGATCGTTTTGGAGGAGACAAAGCTGGAGGCGTATTTAAAGGACGCGGATGTGGCGGTGACCGGGGAGGGGAGACTGGACGGACAGACAGCCATGGGCAAGGCCCCCATAGGCGTGGCCCGGCTGGCAAAGAAGTACAAGATTCCGGTGATCGCTTTTGCGGGAAGCGTCACCAGGGACGCCGGGCAGTGCAACTTGAAGGGGATTGACGCCTTTTTTCCTATTTTGCGGGGGATTACCACTCTGGAGGAGGCTATGAGGCCGGAATGTGCCAGGGAAAACCTTGCGGACGCAGCGGAGCAGGCGTTTCGGCTTATGAAGGTTCTGGAAAGGGGCGAGGAGGCACATGGAGCGGGCGGGTAAAACGAAAAAACTTCCGGTAGGGATTGAGAGTTTTGAGAAGATTCGGCGGGAGGGGTTTTACTATGTAGATAAATCGGCGATGATTCGGGATTTGCTTGATAAGTGGGGGGAAGTAAATCTTTTTACCAGACCCCGTCGGTTTGGAAAGTCTCTGAATATGAGCATGTTAAAGTCATTTTTTGAGGTGGGCTGCGACAGGTCGCTGTTTGACGGTCTGCAGATTTCAGAGGAGCCGGAATTGTGCGGGGAGTATATGGGCAGATTTCCGGTGATATTCATCAGTCTGAAAGGGATTCACGGAAATGATTATACTGCCGCGCGCGCTATGATCTGTTCTGTGATCGGCAACGAGGCCATGCGGTTTCAGTTTTTGCTGGACAGCGCGCGGTTAACGGATAAGGAGAAGAAATTATACGATCAGCTTACGGCAGTGGATGAGACAAACCAGGAGGTATTTTCTATGCCGGACGCCGTGCTGACAGGAAGCTTAAAGATGCTGGCCGGGCTGCTGGAAAAGCACTATGGCCAGAAAGTTATCTTGTTGATCGATGAGTACGACGTGCCTCTGGCAAAGGCCAGCGAAAACGGTTATTATGGGCAGATGGCCACATTGATACGGAATCTGTACCAGGAGACCCTTAAGACCAATGACAGCCTGTATTTTGCAGTGCTTACCGGGTGTCTGCGGGTTGCAAAGGAGAGCATTTTTACAGGACTGAACAATCCCAAAGTTTTTTCTGTCACCACGGTCCGGTTTGATGAGTATTTTGGCTTTACGGATGAAGAGGTGCAAAAGATGCTCAAATACTATGGACTGGAAGGGAAGTACACGGAGGTGAAAGACTGGTATGACGGATACCGGTTCGGCAATGTGGATGTCTATTGTCCCTGGGATGTGATCAATTACTGTGACGAACTGACAGATGATGGGTGCGCGTTTCCCAAGGATTACTGGTCCAACACCAGCGGCAATGATGTGGTCAGGCATTTTATAGAGAAGGTAGGCCATGGACTGACGAAAAGTGAGGTGGAGACCCTGGTGGCGGGAGAGACCGTGGTAAGAGAGATTCGTGAGGATTTGACCTACAACAATCTGTATGATTCGCCGGAACATATCTGGAGCGTGCTGTTTACAACCGGGTATCTGACCCAGAGAGGAAAGGGAGCAGGGCGTAAGCTGGCCCTGGCAATCCCCAACATGGAAATCCGCAATATCTTTACGGAACAGATCATGGCCATGTTTAAGGAGGAGACGGCCAGAGACGGCAAACTCCTTGAGGAATTTTGCGAGGCGCTGAAAGCGGGACGGGCAGAGGAGGTAGAACGGCTGTTCAACGCATATTTGGGCAGAACCATCGGAATCAGGGATACCTTTGTGAGAAAGCGGCTGAAAGAGAATTTTTATCATGGTATTTTGCTGGGGATTCTTGGATTTAAACACGGCTGGTATGTGAAATCTAACCGAGAGTCCGGCGATGGGTTCAGTGATATCCTCATTAAAATTGAGGATGAGGGCATAGGGATAATCCTGGAGGTGAAGTACGCGGAGAAAGGGAATTATGATGACATGTGCAGGGAGGCTCTGGAGCAGATCGAACGGGGCGATTATGGGGCGGAGTTTAGGGAGGATGGTTTTGACACGATTTTAAAGTATGGAATCGCCTGTTTTCGAAAACGGTGCAAGGTGGTGTTATGCTGAAAATCTGGTGGGAGAGGGGCTGAAATTGACTTTGATTTCAAAGAAGGAATCCCAGGAGTTGTTTGAAAGCATAGCGGCATATGTTGAACCAAAACGCAGCTCGCCCAAATGGCGGGCTGCGTTTTGTTCTTGTCTGCGCTATTTGACGGGTTGTCTGGTTTACCGGCATCTTACAGGCCGTTAACCGCCGTTCCACCTATCTGGGCCCGGATTTGACCATACCGCCTTGCCCCTTCTTAAACGCGTCTTTTGCCAGCGTCTTTTCCCCCTCTTTCTCCGGTTTCATGAAGGGTTTTTTCCGTTTCGTTCCGCCAAGCTCATCCAGCTCCATCTTCACCCTGGCGCCGGCGCCCGGCTCCTTTTCTTTTTGAATCCGTTCAATCTCTTTTGGAGTTCCCACGGTATAGTTTCCCGTAGCCTTGTCAAAATAGCAGATTCTTCCCTGGCCTGTGGTGAGATAGCGGGCCGCGTTTTTGTAGCCGTTATCATCTCCCAGAACCTTGTCAGCCATCTGCACCTGCAGCTTGACTGCGGACATTCCCCAGGCTTCACCGATTCTTTCTGATAGCTGGCCGCAGGAGGTAAGGCCTCTGGTATCCTCCATAAACCGTTCCAGATTCTCCTTGGCAAACAAGGCGTTGGCAATCATTGATTGGTCGGTCATCTTTTCCGTGTCAGGCCTTACATAGGAATCTGACGCCAGGAAAACGCTGTAGTCGTTCATATACCGGATTTCTCCCATGGAGCGGGTTTTTTTGGTCATATCAGCCATCTCGCTGCCGTAGTTTTTCTCCATGGGCTCAAAGATCTGGTTGAAATCCTGGGACACATCCCGGATAAACACGTTCTTCTCATAGGCGGCTGCCAGGGTCTCAGGTTTTAGGTCGGAAAGGGGCTCATAGGGGAAGTCCAGGATTTTTTGGTGGATGTCCCTGGCCATTTGGAAACATTCCCGCTCCCTGTTGGCCACATATTGGCTGTAGCCTGCGTCCGAACCGTGGACTTTTTCATATTCATCCTTATCCATAACCGCGATCTGCCGCAGAAATTCCCTTCCGATCTCCGCCTTTCGGCCCTTAAGCGCCGGGTCGTCTGACAGTATCTCCTCAGGGGTCATGCCTTTGGTCAGCGCGTAGGCGCGGACAATGCTTATGCGGGAGTCCCGGCGATGGAGGGTGTTGATCATGCCTATGGGGACCTGCTCTTTTTCGCCTCTGATATTAACCCGTTCGTCCTGATACTCCACAAGCCTTTGAATGTTCCTTCCCCGCTCTTCCCCTGTGTCTCCCAGGGAGCCGAAGTATGCCATGTCGTCCGAGGCCTCAAAGGCGGCGCTTTTCTCGATGGCCCGGGCCATCAGCTTTTGTTCCCGCTCCCGCTCCTGTATCAGGGCGGCTTCGGCTTTTGTCACCTTTTGGGCTTTCATTCGCGCTTTTCTGTCCGCGTTGCGTATGTCGTCCAGGCCGATATCCTCAAACTCATTCTGCCAGTCCGCGGCCCCGTGCTGAATCTCATGGGCGATCTGCCGAATCTGGGCGGCTTTTCCCACATGGTACTGTCCGGTTCTTTTATCATATACGCAGACCGGGTTTTTGGCGTCCGCCAGATAGCGGCCGTATTCTTCGATATTTTTCGGATCGTCAGCGAACTCAGCCAGAGATCTTCTCAGCAATTCCGCGGTTGTGAACCATTGAAAATCAACGCGGCTGGGAATCTGTCCCCATAAGGTAACCGCGGATATGTCTTTCTGATAGCGGTCCGCGTTCTCTTTTGCTGTGATTCCGCTGACAACCCAGCCCTTATCTTTTTCCTGGGCGCAATGGGACATTACGTACCCGTCCTCGGTCATGGTATTGACAAAATCCGCCGCGTGGCGTATCTCCCGCATACCGTGTATTTCCGTGACTATCGTGTCGTATTCGGCCGGGTTCACTTTTTTCCCGTTGGCTGATGTAGACTGGAAAAGGTCTCCCAGGGCGTATCCCATAAACCGGTTCCTGGCATAAAAATCCGTAAGGGACTTTGGGCTTAAATCCGGCATTGGCTCATAGGGGAGAAGCTTTACCATCTGATGGATTTGCTTTGTCACCTCATAGGCTTCCCTGCGCTTCTGTGCCAGATAGGCCTGATAATCCGCCTGATCGCCGTGTTCTTTTTGGTATTCAGATTCATTGATAATGGTGAATGTGTTTACCATATCTCTTCCGATTTCCCGCTTTCTGTCAAGGAGAGCCGGGTCGTCGGAAAGCACCTGTTCCATGGTCATGCCCTTTGACATGGCGTAGAGCCGCGCGAAATTGGTTCTGGATGGCCCTCGCCCCATGGTTGCCAGAAGATAGTCCTGCTTTTCATTGTACAGCGCCTTTTGGATTTCGGTATTAATCACGTCGGTGGAATCGCCGAGAAAACCAAAGTAGGCCTGATCGTCCTTGTCGAAAATATCATTGTATTTGTTTACGACTGTCAGAGCCATCTGACGGCTGCGCTCTCTTTCCTGAATGCCTGCAAGCTGTTCCCGCACAGAGGTGAGACGCTCTTCTTCATTGAGCTCTTTTAAACTTACCCGTTCCGCCTTCTCTTTTTTCGTCTCTGCCTTGATGCCCAGGAAACGCAGGGCCCGTTTCCACACGGGAATCTCCTCTGTCAGGTTTACTTTTACCTTCATGGGAATGGGGCCGCTTAGTTGGTATTGGTCCCCTGCCTTTACATAGGGGCAGATGTCCACTTTTCCTTTTCCCTCCAGGGCATAGGCCACCACCGCGCATTTGGCTCTGGTCTGGTAGTCCCGCTCTGATTCATGCTCCTTTTGAGGCAGCCATTGGTTAAGGCTTTTTCCGTTGACAAACACGCTGGGCAGGTAGCCGTTTTTCTGGTTTTTTATTGCTTTTTGGTCATTTTCCGCGTAAATGCCTTCCATCATCCGGTCAAAGGTTCCCACTCCCCACTCTCTGGCAACCCGGTCCGGCTTTGCCCCGCGAATTTTGGACAGGAAATTGTCCGCGGTTACGTCTGTGGCCGCGCTGGGTTCCATGACCATGGTTGCGGATTGGGGAGCCACGGCTAAGGCCGGCTGGTTTATGTATCCCGCCCTGGTTCTAAACGGCTCCAAGTCCCGGTCAGGGGGGATGGCCCGGGCCAGTCTCCCAAAGACTCTTTGCTCCGCGTCAATCTCCGCCTGGTCTGTGGGGGTCCGGTCTTTGACTACATTGTCCTCAAACAGGGAGTTAAACAGGGTATCATAGACGCGCATGTCCTCGCTGGTGGCGGCTGTGGCCCTGGCGTTGGCAGTGTTTTTTTCAATCAGCTCATTGCGGACCTGCTGGGGAATCTCATACCGTCTGTCATAGAGCAACTGGCTGACCTGGTTAAAGATCAGGCCCTGGGCTTTTTGGTCCAGATGTTCTTCAAACATGGCCCTGTAGTCCTTTGCCAGGGCCTGCCCTGCCCTTTTTCTCGGGGAGTCCTCCACATGTTTCAGCCTCTCGTCTGCCACTGTCAGCCTGCGGGCTAGGCTGACCAAATAGTCTTCCAGTCCGATAAACCGTTTTTCCACAAAATCGGAGATGGTCATATTGTCGCTTCCAATGATGTTCTCCCAGGTCATGTCATTGGCGGCTTCCTCCATCAGCTCTCCTGCCTGCCGACGGGCCAGCTTCCACACTTCGTCATAGGTTTTTAACTTTGTCACAGCCATAGGCATCCTCCTGATTCTCCTGGCTGATTCACGGCTTTTGGTGATAGATCACGGTCTGCTCATGAGCGCAGGATTATTTTCTATCAGGATAGCACCTGGCACGGCTTCTTTTCAATAGACCTGTCATCAACTGTAGGTTTTTCGCATGAACAGTGAGATCTTCTTATTGTTTCCACCGCTTTAATGTGGGGAACCACTGGAGCATGGCGGCTCTGGCTTCCTCCTGGCTCATACCCGGGTTGGCGGCGGCCATATTGGGCGCGCAGGCCTGAATCATTTCCTCCATGGTGCCGGTAAAGGTAAACTGGCCCTTTTCAAAACAATATTTACAGTATTCGTCGTTTTTCGTTCCGTCGGCGTTGGTCCCATACAGCTCGTCTGTGTCTCCCATAGGCATGCCGCAGCACTGGCAAAATCTCTGATTCATTTCCTTCATATTTATTTCCTCCATTTTTTAAGGTCCAAAGCGGTGGTTCCCGGTTCCCTGAGGCCCAAATATACCCCAAAGCAGGGCGAGCGGATGGGCAATGAATGATCAGACACCCTCAGAGGCGGGACGCTTTGTATGATGGAGACTATATCACAGATATCCTGACACCTTTTGTCAGGGTTTATTTTTTTCTGAATGTTTTTGAAAAATTTCCCGGGCCTGGGCTGCCAGAATTTCTCTCAAATACGCCGGTTCTTTTACTTCAACCTGCGCTCCAAAGGATAGAAGATACCCTATAAGCCACTGGTCAACGGGCAGCCGGGCCGAGACGAGAAAGTCCCCGTTGTCCTGACGCGCGATCTGGGTTTCGTCGAATTCATCGTAGATGCGATAGGCAATTTCTTTTGAGAACAGAAGGGCGATCTTGGGGCATGTCTGGCCGTAATCCGGCTCTGCCTCCGGGTAAAGCTTTGGCACAAAGGTCTGGTCCAGCACATCCAGATGAAGGATGCGGTTCAGCTTGAACATGCGGAAATCCTGTTTTTCCAGGCAGAATGCTTTCAGATACCATTCTTTTGATTTGTAGGACAATTTCAGGGGCTGGACGGTCCGAACACTTGTCTGGCTGTTTGTATTTTCGTAGACAATATTTATTTCCCTGTGCTGAATCACCGCTGTTTTTAATTGTTCAAATTTGGAGGAATCAGCGCTTTTCTTTCCCCAACGGGAAAAGTCCACTTCAAGCCAACCGGCGTCCTCTATATGGAAGAGCGCGGATAACTTGGCCAGCGTGTCCATGGCCAGGGCGCTGCCTGTGGCAGAAATACTCTGGAGCGCGGCCAGCGTTTCCTGTTTCTCCTGCCTGGACAACAGCGCCCTGTCCAGGACAAAATCCTGGAGGAGACTGATTCCGCCGTTTCTCCCAGGCTCCGCGTAAACCGGAATGCCCGCGCCGCTTAAGGCCTCAATATCCCGATAAATCGTCCTCTGGGAAACCTCGAACTTTTCCGCCAGCTCAGGGGCAGTGGCCCGTTCTTTATTTAAAAGATAGTACAGAATGTGAAATAAACGGCTGTCTGACATCGTTGTATTCTCCTTCGGCATTGGAAAGCTCCATTCAGAACAAAGGGGCCGCCTTCAACAGGCAGCCCCGGCATCTTTTTCTAAATGCTCTTTATACGTAACGCCCTAATCTAAATCTTCCCCGTTGCTGGCCACAACCTTCTTGTACCAGGCGTAGGAATCTTTTTTGCTCCTCTCCAGAGTGCCGTTGCCCTCATTGTCCCTGTCCACATAGATAAATCCATACCGCTTCTTCATCTCCCCGGTGGTGAAGGACACGCAGTCAATACAGCCCCATGGCGTATATCCCATCAGGTCCACGCCGTCCTCCTCCACAGCCTTTTTCATCTCCTTAATGTGGGCTCTCAGATAATCGATGCGGTACGGGTCATGGCAGGAGCCGTCCTCCTCCTTGACGTCGATGGCGCCAAAGCCGTTCTCCACGATAAACAGCGGTTTTTCGTACCTCTCGTAGAACGTGTTGAGAGCGTAGCGCAGCCCCTCCGGGTCGATGGCCCAGCCCCAGTCCGACTCCTTGATAAAGGGATTCTTTACCGAGTGCTCGCTGGAGCCGTCCAGGGATTTGGAGGTGTCGTTGTGGACCGTGGAATCCACGCAGTTGGTCATATAGTAGGAGAACCCGATGTAATCCACAGTGCCCTGGGCCAGAGCCTGCTTGTCCTCGTCCGTGATATCCAGACGGAATCCTTTCCGCTCAAACATCTTTAAGGTGTAGGCGGGATAATGCCCCCGGCACTGGACATCGCAGAAGAACCACCGGTCATGCATCTGCTGAACGGACAGAACCATGTCGGCCGGACGGCAGGAGTAGGGGTAAATGGGTACCATGGCGATCATATTGCCGATCTTGAAATCGGGGTTGATCTCATGGCCGATCTTTACGGCCCGGGCGCTTGCTACCAGCTCGTAATGGCCGCACTGGTACATGGCCTCTTCGGGATTGGGATAATTGCCGAAATGGGCGCCGCTGTTGGTCCAGCCGAAGATGTCGTTTTTGTAGTTCATCTGGTTGTTGATCTCATTGAAGGTCATCCAGTATTTTACTTTGTTCTTGTAGCGCTTAAAGCAAACCTGGGCAAACTTTACGAAGAAGTCAATGGTCTTTCGGTTCATAAACCCGCCGTACTCTTTGGCCAGATGGTAGGGCATCTCAAAGTGGGACAGGGTGATAACCGGCTCAATGCCGTATTTTAACAGTTCGTCAAACACGTCGTCATAGAACTTTAAGCCCTCCTCGTTGGGCTCTGCCTCGTCGCCCATGGGGAAAATGCGGGTCCAGGCAATGGAGGTCCTGAAACACTTGAACCCCATGTCCGCGAACATGGCAATGTCTTCCTTATAGCGGCCGTAGAAGTCAATGCCCACATGGTTGGGATAGTATCTGCCCTCCTCCACGCCGTCGGTGATCACCCGGGGAACGCCGTGGGCGCCGGCGGTCATCACGTCGGCCACACTGTAACCTTTTGAGGTGTTTAGGACTCCCCCCTCAAACTGATGGGCAGCTAATGCCCCTCCCCATAAAAAATCTTTGCTTAATGCCATACTGCTCCTCCTCCTTGCGATATAAATAGGTGATTTTATTGTACAACAAAATGGGCGGGATTTCCAGGGGAATTTTGTGGGGATATTTCGTTAGTACATAGAGAGTATTTTCCGCGCCTTTTCCCTTAAAATAGTCCGTGCTTCTACAGGCTCAATAATTTCAACATATTCCCCAAAGGAAAGCAGATAAAGGAAAGTCCAATCGCTAAGCTGGTATCGGAAAGTCACTTCCAATGTACCGTCGTCTAATTTTTTAATGTACTTCTCCTGAAATTCATCATAAACTTTATACGCTATCTTTTCTGAAAAACGCAATATGAATATTGGCGTATGGTATTCTTCCTTATAGGCAGGGGTAATGGAGAAGTCTTTTGGAAGTTCACGCTCAAATAGTTGGTTCGTTATTTGGAGTTCCCTGATGCGGGACATTTTATAAGTGCGAATATCATTTTTGCCCTTTGAGTAAGCCACAAGATACCATGCGTGGGATTTGAACACTAATTTTAACGGCTCGACCATCTGATTGGTTATGGTCAATTCCGCATTAAAATAGGTAAAAGTAATCACATATTTATTGATGATTGCGCGTTCTAAAGCTGTAATAGTATTCCGTTCCTTTTCGGGACTGCCCCAATAGGAGAAATCAATTTCCAGCCATTCAGACTGCAAAGTATGACTGAACAGCCCGGCAACTTTGTTTAATGATTTGTCTGCGTCCGGGTAATTTGACGACTTTAAAATCTGCAATGCCTGTATAATATTGTTTTGTTCCTCCTGGGTAAAATAAGACTTGTCCAGTGTAAAGCCTTGCAATAAGGACAACCCTCCGCCATATCCTTTTTGTGACGTAATCGGTATGCCGGCAGCGGAAAGGATATTGATGTCCCTATAGATTGTCCGTGTGGAAACGCAAAGTTCTTCTGCCAGTTGTTTTGCTGTTATATTCTCATGCCTTAACAAGAGAAACACGATTTGAATAAGTCTGTCTATCTGCATATTCTTATTTGACAATCTCCGCACATTTTTTGTGATACCGTTTCAGAGCGGCATCCCAAACAATATATATCTTCTCTTGAAAATTTGCAGGTATCCGTTGAATACTCTCTTGCCAACTGTATCTGCGCGGCTGCGTTGTTTTCGATAGAAGCCAGATAAACAGGGCACTCATTACAATTTAAACCACAATATGCCAGAGCCATTAAAACATACCCTCCCCTAAATATTTGTCGTGGGGAACGATTAAGCACTTTTCGATAGACTTCCAATAACTGTCGTAAAGATTTTTCTGTGCTGCCCCATAGTTTTCTTTTGTGTCAAATTCCCAGTAAAGCATATACTTAACACTTTTTACGATACGGGTAATTTGAAGTGGTGGAAGTCCCTCTTTGATTTGCTCCATATCTATGCGGTACCCTCTTTTGGCAAAACGAAGCAGAAGCAATCCCTCCTGTTTTTCCAGGAAATCTTTCGCTTCAAGCATCAGCGCTTCAAATTCCTCTGTTTTTTGCGGCTTGACTTGATAAATACATATTTCAGTAAACGGCATAATGAAATCCTCCTTTGCTTTATTTTAGCATTCGGAATATGACATGAAGCGTGTCGCATTTCTTTATTTTTTTTTATGGAAACAGCAGGATAAGAGGGCTGTTCATAGTTTTATGATTTTGAATCCCTTCTGACCCCGCCCCCTCTATCCGGCAACCTTCCCGATGCTTTCCCGGTAAGCCCTGGGCGTGATTCCCTGATATTTTTTAAACGTCCTGGTAAAATAGTTCGAGTCCGGAAACCCGCACCGGGAGGCAATGGCTCCCACGGACAGGCTGGTGGTGTTCAAAAGAATCAGGGCCTGGCGTATGCGGGTGGTATTGATATAGTCTGTGATGGTCATGTTCGTCTCTTTTTTGAACAGGCCGGAAAGATAGCTGGCGGACACCGAATACTTCTGGGCAAGAATTGCCAGGGACAGTTCCTCGATATAGTGAAAATCAATGTAGTCCATGCAGCTCCGCACCAGGAGAGAGTTGGCCTGGCGGGAATAGTTGTTTACCAGCATACAGTATTTGCGCAGCATCGTCTGAGACAGGCTGTGAAGCTGCTCTATAGTAAAGGTATTCTCAATCTGGATGGCAAACTGCCGGGACAGGTTGTCAATGTGCAGGGGATGGACATGGCCGGCCTGAACCGCTTTTCTTAAAATGGCGTTAAAGGTAAAGAGAATGTTCTTTTTATCTCTCACCGGGTCAGAGCTTCTGGGCAGCAGCTTGTACTGAAGGAAGTGGTAATGAGCCTTTGCGGCCTCTTTTAAGTTGCCGGCGGCAACCGCGGAAAGCATCTTTTCTTCCCATTCATAGCGCTCCTCAATGATGTCGGAGGCAATGCCAGGATAATCGGGTATCGCGTAGTCTTTATAATCCATGGCAAACAGTTCTATAGAATCCATCGAAATAACCCGGTAAGGGACAGCGTCTCCCACCAGCTTCTCCAGAGTGAAATTCAGAGAGTGGTTCCAGGTGTCTATATCAGAGACAATGGGAATCCGGTTATAAAATTCAAGAAAATCCTGATGATACTGAGGGGGGACCTTCTGTCTGTCCAGGAAGGCGTGAAAAGTTCCTGTGTCAATAACCCGGGGCATAGTAGGGCCAATGCATAAGATCTGCAGGGAGTCCGGAAAGCCTGCGTCTGAAGGAAAGCGAAACAGGCAGTAGCACAATTTCAGGTCGTCTTCAAAATAATACTGCACGCCTTCTTCCAGGGACAGCTTCATTTTTCTCAGGAAAAGGGAGTAATCAAAATCAGGCGTCAGCTTCTGGCGAAACCCATAGTCAAGCTTTGACATCATCTGCCGGGAGTTGTCGTCTAACAAGAGCACCTGTATCCCGGCATGGCCCAGGGCTTGTGTGATAAAGTCTAATAAATCTACCTGCATATCAGTACCTCTTGCTGTGATTCAGCATATTTTTACAAAAAATCAGCACAAAATCATCTCTTTGTTTAGCTTACCATAAAATAATGCTGAAATCAACGAAAATTATTCTGGAAAAACTGTAGAAAATGCTGTATATTCCGGGCAGGAGGTGAGGCAGTGAGCGAATTGGAACTGTTTTTAAAGAGAAAGGAGTTTCTGGTGTGCATTGACTCGGACGGATGCGCCATGGACACCATGGACTGCAAACACTTTCGCTGTTTTGGTCCCTGCGCGGTGGAGGAGTGGAAGCTGGAACCCTGGAAAAAGGAGGTTTTGGATTATTGGAACCAGGTAAACTTATACACCATGACCAGGGGCGCTAACCGCTTTCTGGCCCTTTCCATGGTGCTGGAATGGGTTCATGACAACTGCGGGGAGATTGAAGGGGTGAAGGTTTTTTCTGAATGGGCAAGGGAAGCCCGGGAGCTGTCCAATACGTCCGTAAAAAGCCAGTATGAAAAGACGGGAGAAAAGATTTTTTATAAGGCATTGTGCTGGTCCCAGGCAGTAAACCTTTCCATCCTTGATCTTCCGGAAGAGCTGAAAAAGCCTTTTGACGGCGTAAAGGAGGGGGTGGAGATGCTCCATGGGCAGGCGGATGTGGCCATTGTATCCTCAGCCAACCGGGAAGCGGTGGTGGAAGAGTGGGAGAGGTTCTCTCTTATGGACTGGGTGGATCTCTGCCTGACCCAGACAGAAGGGAGCAAGGCCTGGTGCATCGGTGAGATGGTGAAAAAAGGATATACCCCGTCCCATGTGCTGATGATCGGGGACGCGCCGGGAGACGAAAGGGCGGCGGCCCAAAACGGGGTGTTGTTTTACCCGATTTTGGTAAAACAGGAAGCAGAGTCCTGGAGGCGGCTGGTACAGGAGGCTTTCCCCCGGTTTTTGGAGGGCAGCTATGAAGGAGCGTATGAGGCAAAACTGAAACAGGAGTTTCTGGAAAATCTGTCATAGGGTTCGTACATCGCTGTACGATGTGGGGAGAAAGGAATGCCATGAAGGAAAACAGGCGAAGGGAACAAAAACAGGATGAAGTCAGTCCCATGGAGATGATTTTGGCCCAGCAGGAACTGGTGGATTTAAAAAGGGAGTATGGGATTCTGGAAAAAGAAACCTGGCGGACGCGGTTAGGCGGCTGGCTTACCGGGAGAAGCAAAGGCCCCAAAAAGGTGAACCGAAAGACCTACATCAGGCTGGCCCTGTGCTGCGGATGGTTTTGCGGCGGTCATCGGTTTTACGCGGGACAAAAACTTTTGGGAACCTTGTACCTTTTATTTTGCTGGAGCGGAATTCCCGTGGCGATGACGCTTATTGACCTGATGGCGGCGATTCCCATGAGGGCTGATGAGACAGGAATGATTTTGATGTAAAGCGTTTTTATGCAGAGTGTTTTCATGCGGAAAGGAGAGTGGGCTATATGTTATATCCGGTTCAGACAGAGTCCAGGGGGCTGATGGACCTTAGCGGAGTTTGGGATTTTAAGCTGGATAACGGAAAGGGATTTGAAGAGAAATGGTATGAAAGGCCCTTAGAGGACCCTATGACCATGGCGGTTCCGGCTTCTTACAATGATTTAAAAGACGGGGTGGATTTTCGGGACCACTATGGATGGGTATTTTATCAGAGGAAGCTGACGGTTCCTTCCTATATGAGAAGCCAGCGCCTGGTGCTGCGCATGGCGGCTGTGACCCATGTGGGTAAGGTGTATCTTAACGGCAAACTGGTGTGCCAGCACAAAGGCGGCTTTCTTCCCTTTGAGGCTGAGATCAATGAGTATTTGACCGACGGCGAAAATCTTTTGACCATTGCAGTGGACAACCGTATTGATCACTCTACGCTGCCGGTGGGAAGCGAAGGAGGAGGAGGCATGCTGGGAGGCGGGATGTTCCCGTGGAAAGGGTCTAAACCGAAAAACGCCCCCAACTTTGATTTCTTTAATTACTGCGGAATCACCAGACCGGTAAAGCTTTATACGACGCCCGGGGAGTATATCCGGGACGTGACGCTTAACGCCTCTGTAGATGGGGATAAGGCCAGCATAAGCTATGAGGTGGAGACTGTGGGACAAGGAACGGTCCACATCGAAGTGTGGGACAGGGAAGGGCAGAAGGTGGCGGAAGGCGATGGGGCGACCGGCGTGCTGAAGGTGGAGCAGGTTCATCTCTGGCAGCCCCTGGGGGCGTATCTGTACGAGATAAAGATCGCCTTCGGGGCAGACCGTTACACATTGCCTTACGGAATCCGCACGGTGAAGGTGGAGGGCGGAAAGTTTTTAGTGAATGGCCAGCCCTTTTATTTTAAAGGATACGGAAAACATGAGGACACGTATCCTGGAGGCAGAGGGCTGAATATGCCCATGAATGTGAAAGACATCAGCCTGATGAAATGGCAGGGAGCCAACAGTTTTCGGACCAGCCACTATCCCTACAGTGAGGAGATGATGCGGCTGTGCGACCAGGAAGGAATCGTGGTGATTGATGAAACGCCGGCTGTGGGAGTACACTTAAATTTCGGCGGCGGGGCTAACTTTAAGGGCGGCAAAAAGGTAAATACTTTTGACCCTGTAGAGGAAGGCGGGATTCGTACCTTTGAACACCACAAAGAGGTGATTCGGGACATGATTGCCAGGGACAAAAACCACGCCTGTGTGGTGATGTGGAGTATTGCCAATGAATCGGATTCCGGAAGCCCGGGGGCATATGAATATTTTAAGCCTTTATATGATCTTGCCAGGGAAGCAGACCCTCAGCATCGTCCCTGTACCATTGTCAGCGTGCAGATGAAAAATTATAAGGAGGACTGCACCATCCGTCTCAGCGACGTATTCTGCTTAAACCGCTATTACGGATGGTATGCCTGCGGAGGCGATCTGGAGGCGGCCAGGGCCATGCTGGAGGAAGAGCTGGGTTTCTGGAATTCTCTTGGAAAGCCGTTTATGTTTACAGAGTATGGCGCGGACACGGTTTGCGGGCTTCATGATACGGTTCCGGTTATGTTCACAGAGGAATATCAGGTGGATTACTATAAGGTAAATCATCAGGTAGTTGACAGCCTGGAGAACTTTGTAGGGGAACAGGTGTGGAATTTTGCGGACTTTGCCACAAGCCAGGGCATTATGCGGGTCCAGGGAAACAAGAAAGGAATCTTTACCAGAGACCGGAAGCCCAAACTGGCGGCTCATTACCTGCGGGAACGCTGGACGAACATCCCTGATTTTGGATATAAGGGATAGGAACTTTTGGCGCGTGTGAAAAGAAAAGGAGGCCGATGATGGTCGATTTAAAAGCAAAACCGTTCTGCCTGAGTGAGGAGGCCATTGCCTGGGTCAATGAAACCATTGATTCCATGACATTGGATGAAAAGACAGGACAGCTTTTTGTCCAGATGAGAAAGAGTTTGGATGAGGAGACGGTAAAGAATACATTGAACAAATATCACCAGGGGGGACTGCGCTGGCAGGGAGGAGACCGATTTCTGGTATATGATCAGAATAAACTGTATCAGGATAATTCCAGGATTCCTCTGCTGATCGCGGCAAACTGTGACAACGGGGGAGACGGGTGCCTTATTGACGGGACTTTTGTGGCCACTGCGGCGGAGGCAGCGGCAGGCGCGGGCACAAAGACGGCTTATGATATGGGGTACGTGGCAGGAAAGGAGGCTTCCAGCGTGGGAGTCAACTGGATGTTTAATCCCTGCGCGGACATTTACATGAACTGGCGCAATACCATTGTCAATACCAGGGCCTTTGGAGACAATGCGGACCGCGTCATAGAGAATATCAGAGCCTACATAGACGGAATCCATCAGAGCAATGTGGCCTGCTGCTGCAAGCACTTTCCGGGAGACGGGGTGGAAGAGCGGGACCAGCATTTGGTTCTGGGAGTCAATGATTTGAGCGTGGAGGAATGGGACGCTTCTTTTAGGAAGGTATACCAGACCATGATTGACGAAGGGCTGGAGAGCATTATGGTGGGCCATATCGCGCTTCCTGAAATGAGCCGGAAGCTGAGGCCGGGCATTAAGGACCAGGAGATTATGCCGGCAACTTTGGCGCCGGAGCTTTTGACAGACCTTTTGAGAGGGGAAATGGGATTTAACGGCGTGGTGATTACAGACGCTTCCCATATGGCAGGCATAGCCTGTATGGAGAAACGGGAGATTGCGGTGCCCAAGGCCATTGCCAGCGGCTGTGACATGTTTTTGTTTTCCAATGATATAGAGGAGGATTTTGCCTACATGAAGGCAGGAATCGAAAGCGGCGTTATTACAGCCCAGCGGCTGGATGACGCGCTGCGCCGGATTCTGGGCCTGAAGGCAAAGCTGGGGCTTTACCGAAAAGAGAATGTAACCGCGGCCCCTGAGCTGAAAGACCAGGTGGTGGGATGTGAGGAGCATCTTCGGCTGGCGGAGGAAGCGGCGGAGCACTGCATTACTTTGGTAAAGGATACCAGAGGTGATCTTCCCATTGACCCTAAGCTGAAAAAGCGGGCCAGACTGGTGTTTATTCAGTCTACGCCTACCAGCAAGGCATATAAAAAGGACCCGGCAAAACAGATCGTTATTGAGGAATTGGAAAGGGCCGGGTTTACGGTGGATGTGGCGCCTAATTTTCACGATCTGGAAGTGTCGGAGGGCGTGAAGCCGCAGAACATGATTACCATGATGAACTGCGGCTCCATGAAAGAGTTTGCCGCAAAGTATGACGTGGTGTTTTTGGTGCTGAACATCAAGGGCTATGCCCAGGAGAATAATGTAAGGCTTCGGTGGAGCTGCAACCATTCCAGTGAGCTTCCGTGGTATGTGACAGAAGTTCCCACAGTGGGCATCAGCCTGAATTATACCAATCACCTGATTGATGTTCCCCAGGTCCATGCCTTTGTCAACGCCTATGGAAGCACCAGGACAAGCATCCGGGCCGCCATTGAGAAAATATGCGGCAGAAGCCGGTTTAAGGGAACGGCCAGCGACACGGTATTCTGCGGAAAATGGGATACCAGGCTGTAGGCCGGGTTGTGGGTTTGCGTGGTTTGGGGCTGCCCGGTATTGGGCAGCCCATACGAAAGGAGATTTTATGGGAAGACAACCTCTTGAAGAAAACGGCGTTCACCGCGCCAAATTGTGGGAGATCGGATTTTACGCGTTAAACAATACGTCTACCAACACGTATATGATGCTGGTATCCTCTATTTCTTATTTTTTGATTGGAATCGTAGGCGTAGGCGTGGTGCTGGCAGGCTCTATCGTCACCATCATGCGGGTGTGGGACGGAGTGACAGACCCGTTTGTGGGCTATATTGTGGATAAGACCAATGGGAAGTTTGGAAAGAACCGGCCTTTTATTGTGGCGGGGCAGGTGATCATGTTCTTGTCTACGCTGGTGATGTTCCGGCTGATTCCCCTGATTCCAAGCGCCGCGCGCTTTGGGGTGTTTATTGTTATCTATGCCGTTTATATTGTGGGCTATACCTGCCAGTGCGTTGTTACGAAATCAGCCCAAAGCTGCCTGACCAATGACCCGAAACAGAGACCGGTTTTTTCCATGTTTGACTCGGTTTATAATATTGCCCTGATGAGCCTGTTTTTCCCGGTATATTTGTCCGGTACCCTGGTTCCTAAGTTTACCATAACCACTGCGGAGGCCGGGGAGAAGATTGCCGCTTTGGTGGCAAAGAATCCCAACCTGGCCAATGTGCTGACGACAGGGGAAAACGGGGTGCAGACTCTTTCCGCCTTCTATAATCCTGAGATGTGGCAGTACATGCAGTTGGTGTTTGCCGGGATTTCCGTGGTGTTCGCCTGCTTTGCCATTGCGGGGCTGTGGCGCAAGGACAGGCTGAAATATTTTGGAACCGGCAAAGTGGTGAAGGTAGGACTGAAGGATTACGCGGATGTGCTGGCTCATAACAGAGGGATTCAGATGCTTGTGGTGGCAGCGGGAAGCGATAAGCTGGCTCTTCAGTGTACCGGCAATTCTACGGTTACTATTTGTCTCTTCGGTATTATCTGCGGCAACTACGCGTTTAATGCTTCCAACTCGGCGATTACCAGCATTCCCATTATGCTGTTTTCCGTGTTTGGCATCGGGTATATCGCCCGCTCCCTGGGCCAGAAGAAGTGTCTGGTCGTGGGCTCCATCGGGGCCATTGTCTGCGCGGGGCTTTTGGCGGCGCTGGTGGCTTTTGGAGGAGCGTCTTCCATGATGCTTCCCACGTTTTCTCTGACGAAGCTGTCCACATGGGGAAGCTTGTTCGCGCCTGGTTCCTGGAGCGTGTTTGGCGTCTTGTTTGTGCTTTTGTATATTGGCATGAAGGGATTTTCCAATTTAAGCGGAAGCATTGTAATCCCTATGACAGCGGACTGCGCAGACTATGAGACGTACCGCAGCGGCCGTTATGTGCCGGGACTGATGGGGACTTTGTTCAGCTTTGTGGATAAGCTGATCTCCTCTCTGGGGGCTACCCTGGTATCCATCATTTTTGCCATAATCGGCTTTAAGGCGGCGCTCCCCACGTTGGAGACTCCTTACAGCGGCGCGATTCTGGCAGCTACGTTGTTCTGCTATCTTGGAATGCCGGCCATTGGCTGGATTTTGAATCTGGTGTCTATGAAATTTTATCCTTTGACAAAGGAGAAGATGGTGGAGATTCAGGGAGAGATCGCGAGGATTAAGGCGGAGGCAGCGGTATAAGCCTGGTATCGGAAGGCAGGGATTGTGTCCCTGCCTTTTTAGTATATAAAAATCATCCGGCGGAGCCCGAATCTAAATCTATTGCTATTCCGGAAAAAGCTGTTAAAATATCCATAGGACTGTTCTGGCTGCGTCGTCCTTCGCAGTGCCGGCCTCTGATCTGACCTCCATGGCGGCGCGGACGGGAAGAGGGTTAAGGGCTGGTAACTGTTTCGCCGACAATGGTTGTAATGAAACAGGGAATCAACTATAATTATTTTATAAAAACAGTGTTGGAGCGGTTAGGGGAATTTATGGGAAGCTTTTCGGGAAGTCATGTTGACAGTTATGAAAAGAAGTTATCAGTTTATCAGATATACAGGATGTGCCGGGAGAGAAGGATTGTGTTTCCGGTCATTCCCTGGGCGGCAGGGCCTAAGAGGACGGAGAAAATCTCAGAGACTGTGGAGATGCTGCTGCTGGGGATTGGGCTGCCCATTGTGTATGTTTCCGAGCGGCAGGACGGGAGCCTGGTTGTGCTGGACGGCGATGACCGTCTGAGGTATCTTGTGGAGTTTCTGGAGAAGGATTGTCCGGTTGCGGGGATGGAATTTTTTCCGGAACTCAATGGCTGTGGAATGGAGCGGATGAAACGGCAGTTTCCCAGATGGGCATCCGCTGTGTATGACCATAAGATTTCATTTCAGATCATTGAATACACGACGGAGAGATATCTGCATCTCCAGGTGGGAAACTATATAGGGGGATGGAATTTTACCAGGGAGCAGGGAGTGAGAAACGAACTGTACGGGGAAAGGCTGGAGCAGGTCTTAAGTTCCATGGTGAAAGAGCTGGGGCGGTCCGCCTGGTTTCTCAGCAGATGGAATCTGAACCGCCAGTATATGGTGCTGAGGATTCTGATGTACCGTTTCGTGTTCATCGGGGAGATTCAGAACATGCAGGAGGATGGCATGGGACTTTGGCAGCTCCTGGACAGAGCAGTCGGCTGTATCATGAAGCAGGGCATGCTGTGGGAGGAGGAACTTGGCGGCGAGTTAAGGGATGCGACCAGGGTGATCGTAAACTGGGAGAGGGAGGTTAATTTTGATTTGGCTGGGGATAAGGGGAAGGAGCGGCAGGCTAAAACGCTTGGCTATCTGTACAATGTCATATGGATGTGCCGGGAGTGGGGGCGGGATGCCAGGAGGGGACTGGGACAGATTGCCTTTGACGAAGATCTTTGGGAGAGTATTTTAAACGACAAGGTGAATTTTGCCAATATTCGGAGACATTATTATGAGATAGGAAGGAGGCTGTGACGGGATGCTGAGTCGAATCAGAATACAGGGATTTAAGTGTTTCCGGGAGACCGACATAGAGTTTTCCAACTTTACACTGCTTGCGGGGAAAAATTCCGCGGGCAAATCCACGGTGATTCAGGCTGTCCTTGCGCTGTATCAGAACAGTGCCAGCTCCCTGGCCGGGAAATATATGAATATCGGAACGGTCAGCGAAGTGAAAAACTGGATTGCCGGAAGCAGGAATATCTTTTTGGAAGCAGCTTATGAGTATGACGGAAAAGACTTTGTGTACAGTAAACTTTTCAGCGAGGATGAGGATGAGCTGAGGAGGGGAACCTCATTTCCGGAAAGGATGAAGATCCGTTATCTGACAGCCGACCGAATCGGTGTGGAGGATACGTACGAAAAGTCTCTGGAGGGCAGGGAACAGATCGGAGTCAGGTGTGAATATGCGTTTTACTATCTTGCGGTTCATCAGAATGATGCGATTAAGGAGAAAGAGTTTATCTTTGACCGCGAAGCCAAGCTGACACTGGGCGGACAGGTGGATTACTGGCTGGAGAGGATTCTGGGGTACCGGGTGAGCGCGGAGGAGATTCCGGGAACGGAGTTGATTCGGGTGGCTTACAGCAACCGCCGGCTGGGGAGAAATCTCAGGCCCAAGAATGTGGGAACAGGGGTCAGCTATATTACAGAGATCATCATCGCTGCTTTTTCTTGTAAAAAGGGAGATATTCTGGTGATCGAGAATCCGGAGATTCATCTTCATCCCTCCGGTCAGGCGGAACTTATGGAGTTTCTGACATTCCTGGCAAGAGGAGGGCTGCAGGTGGTGATGGAGACCCACAGCGACCATGTGTTTAACGGGCTGCGGCGGTGTGTGAGCAGTGACCGCATAGGGGTTGATAAGGTGAAGGTTTATTTTTTCAGGCAGGATGAGGAGAAGATCAGCGTGCCGGTGGAGATTGAACTGGATGAGGACGGACATGTGAGGAATCAGCAGGACGGATTGTTTGACCAGATTGAGAAGGATTTGGATGTGATTTTGGGGTGGTGAGGATTGAAGTTTATATTGAATGAATGTTCCCTGTACGGACAGTTCGAGAGTGTGGAAGCATTTTTGAAGAGTTTGACAGCTAACCTGCAGTGCTTTCGGCTGGTGCGGAGTCAGAGTGACGGGGAGATAAGAAAGATTTCGGATTTTTATAAATGCAGGGTTACAAAGGAGCGGACACTGGGGGATTTAAAACCGTATCCAAAGTCTGAGGAGCTGACCAGGCTGAAAATAGCCCTGGATAAGGAGATGAAGACAGAACCGTACTGGGATTTGTTGGCAGTACATGATTATGGGGCCGAATATTGGCTGGATGGCGAGGATATGGCGGCTACGGCAGTGGCGGAGGCAGCGGAGCGGGGCGAGGCCCTTCTGTCTTTTGATTCGGAGAGATATTCGGACTGTAAGCTTGCCGTGCAGAGGGGCGGAAGGGAATACCTGGTGATTTCGGTTTACCGCCCGGCGTATCTGGCAGAGTGTTTTGGCGAAAAGATGGGATTAGAGCGGGATGAGTGTTTGAGGGCGCGCTATGCAGAGACCCGTTTGGACTGTTCGCTGCTGGAAAAGGAGTATGGAGCAGGGAATCTGGAAAAAGAGGAGTACGGACAGCTTTTGGGGACTCTGGACAAGTTTGTGAGGCATGAGTCCTGGGAGACGATTGGCCTGGATGACGGCCTGGAGTACAAAAAGTATGCGCCTTCATCAGCGGAGGAAGACTGGTTTTATAACTCTGTCTACAGGCATAAGACGATTATGAAGTTTCGGTTCAGCAGCAGGATGAGATGTTTTGGGTATCGGAAGGGGGAGCGTTTTCGGCTGCTTAGGATTGAGAGAGATCATAAAAGAAGCGATAAGGGCTGACTACACCTTATTTTTTCTGACCAACTTAGACCAGGTGGCTGCCGCCGGGGAGGTGATCATTGTATCTTATCCCAGGATTGAGGGCGCCACCGGTTTTCCGGCCAGGATGTGGGCGGTTACGGAATAGTTTGACAAAGTATTTTTTACAGACGGAAAAGTTTTGGGATTAAAGCGGAAATAGATCATCAGGAGGAATATTGTGAAATACATGGAAAGACACCCAATGATCATGATTGCCATAGGGATTATGGGAATCTCCCTGTCAGCTATATTTGTAAAATACTCCCAGGCGCCGTCAGCGGTGACAGCGGCTTACCGGCTGTTGTGGACTGTGCTTCTCATGTCCCCGGTGGTGTGGGGATACGGGGAACGGCGCAGGGAGTTATTTGGGATATCTAAGGGCACGGCAGCTCTGTGCGGATGCAGCGGGATTTTTCTGGCTCTCCACTTTTTTACCTGGTTTGAGTCTCTGAACCATACTACGGTGGCCAGCTCCACAACAATCGTGTGTACAGAGGTGATATGGGTGGCCTTTGGGTATTGTTTGTTTTTGAGGGGCAGGCTGACAAAAAAGGCGGTGACAGCTATTGCGGTGACTCTGGCAGGAAGTCTTCTGGTAGCGTATTCTGATTCGGGAGTGGGGGAAGGTCATCTGTACGGGGATATGCTGGCCCTTTTGGCAGCAGTCTTTGTGGCCTGTTACACACTTATGGGGCAGGTGGCCAGGACGACTCTGACCACTACCGTATATACTTACATCGTGTATCTGTTCTCTGCCGCCACGCTGGTGTTTCTTGTGGTCCTACAGGGCTATTCCCTGACCGGGTATGGGGCCAGTGGGGCAGTGGTTGGGCTTCTTCTGTCTGTATTTTCCACTATTTTGGGACACAGTATTTTTAGCTGGTGCCTGAAATTTCTTTCACCGGCTTTCGTATCCGCTTCAAAGCTGTGCGAACCTGTGGTGGCGGCTGTGTTTGCGGCGGCGCTTTTCGGGGAGATACCTGCTCTGTTACAGCTTATTGGGGGAGCAGTCATTATCAGTGGAGTGATTTTTTATTCCAGAGTGGAGATGGCGGAAGGGAGATGACACAGAGTAAAAAAAGGCTGTGGCACAGGGATGGATATTGTGCCGCAGCCTTTTTGCGGAATTGGATTTGTGAGTCAATTTTGGATAGCTGTATTTCAACATCTGCCGCCCTTTACTTTACGGCCCCGTTTACCACCCCGTTGAGAATCTGCTTCTGGCAGACCAGATAGAAGATCAGGATAGGCAGAAGGGCCAGCAGATACGACGCGAACGCAAGGTTGTAGTTGGTTCCGAACTGGGTCTGGAAGGTCATGTCAGGGGTTAAAGGCCTGGGAAATTTTAGAGTTTTCCCGAAATTCTTTTGGGGTACACCCTCTGGTCTCCTTGAATTTGCGGATAAAATAGCTTACATTGTCGAATCCGCAGTCCATGGCAACCTGCAGTATGGGCAGGGAGGTGTTGGTCAGAAGGCCGCAGGCCCGCTCAATGCGGTAGTTTATGAGATACTGAATGGGGGAGACGCCGGCCAGCTCTTTGAAGAAGCGGCACAGGTACTGGGGATTGCAGGGGATGGCGTCTGCCAGGTCTTTTAGAGTGACAGGCTCCTGGAAATGTTCTTCTATGTAGGAGATAATGGTCTTGTAATGGCGGATCCGGTGCTGGCCCGGGGCAGAGTGCTGTCCGGCGGACAGGAGCATCCCGCTTTCCGCTGACAGGACAAAGAGTTCCAGAAGGAGCAGTTTGCAGTGGATATACCAGCCTTCTTTGGCGTCCAGGGCTTTCTTTAGAATCCGGTCAAACAGGCGGGAGTACCCGGCGTATGCGGGATGCTCCGGCAGGAGGGTGTGGGGAAATGCCAGGTCATGGTTCAAAAACGGCCGTATCCACTGCTCCTGCCATTCATCCGGGTAGGAGAAGTCCAGAATGTCAGGGCCAAAGAGGATGACGTCGTGGATTGTGTCCCGGCCAAGGCCGGTGAGCTGGTGCAGCTCCTCACTGTTGATAAATGCCATGTGCCCTTCCTCCAGCCGGAAGGTTTCCAGATTGGTCTCACACAGGTAGGCGCCTTTTCTCACCAGGATAATCTCTATGTCAGAGTGCCAGTGGCGCTCCACGAAGAAATGGCTGGGGTATATGGTTCCGGGGCCGGTGGTAAAGTGAATGGCCATGAGAGGGTTCTTTCTGGTGCCGTGGGATACGGGTTCTTTTAATGTCAGGTCCGGATACATGGAGGCCTCCTTATGGAAATTAGGGGTGATTTCTGTAAAAGTCAATATTATGTTATTAAGTATAGAAAATATTGCAAGATTTTGCAAGAAAAAGTGTATATCATAGTATACAGAGTTATGGACCTGATGCCAAAGGGAATTTTCAAAATGATATTTCGGTTGAAGACATAGCGGATTTCTGCGGGCTTAACAGAAGCTATCTGGGAACGATTTTTAAGGAGCTGATGGGAAAGAGCACCCAGGAGTTTCTGCTGGGCTTTCGCATGGCAAAGGCCGCAGAGCTTTTGAGACAGCCCCAGTATACGGTGGGGGATATCGGAAATGCGGTTGGGTATCGGAATCCGCTGCATTTTTCCAGGGCCTTTAAGAATCTGTACGGGGTTTCGCCAAGGGCCTGGAGGAACGGGGACGGCGGACAGGGGGAGGAACACGTGTATTGCGTCCGATAATGGGGCGTG
>CAJUFP010000010.1:60540-67912 GCA_910585645.1 uncultured Hungatella sp.
GGAACACGTGTATTGCGTCCGATAATGGGGCGTGGATATCGCAAGGCCGGGGAGAAGAGAATAGGAAGGCGAAAATCAGGAGATAAGGGAGAAGATGATCATGAAGGATATCTACAGAATCAAAGCAAATCCGCAGGCAGCGGGGGAGAACCAGATCAGGGGGGACAAGTACCGCATTACGGTTCTGACCGACGGGCTGGTGCGGCTGGAGTACAGTGAGGACGGGGTTTTTGAGGACGGGCCCACCCAGATGGCGCTGAACCGGGATTTTGCGCCGACGGATTTTCGGGCGGCGCGGGGCAGGGACGGGATTGAGGTTCACACCTCCAGGCTTTTTTTGACGTACAATGAGAGGGAGTTTTCGGGCAGCGGCTTAAGCATTCAGGTGAAGGGCAATGTGAGCAATTACCGCAGTGTCTGGCATTACGGGGAGGAGGTCCAGGACCTGGGGGGAACGGCGCGGACTTTAGATGAGGCAGACGGAGCCGTGAAGCTGGGGCCGGGGGTGGTGTCCAGGTTCGGGTATTCGGTTTTGGACGACAGCAGCTCCCAGGTCATCGGGGAGGACGGGTGGGTGAGCCCAAGGAAAAAGGGAGTGAAAGATCTGTATTTCTTTGGGTACGGCCATGATTACAAGGAGGCTCTGAAGGCTTTTTACCGCCTGTGCGGAAGGACGCCCATGCTTCCCAGATATGCCCTGGGCAACTGGTGGAGCCGGTATTATCCGTATACGGAGGACAGCTACACAAAGCTGATGGACCGGTTTGAGGCGGAGGGAATTCCTTTTACGGTGGCGGTTATTGACATGGACTGGCATCTGGTGGATATTGATGAGAAGTACGGAAGCGGGTGGACAGGGTATACCTGGAACCGGGAGTATTTTCCGGACCCGGAGGAGTTTTTGGGAAAGCTTCATGACAGGGGGATGCATGTGACTCTCAATGTCCATCCCGCGGCAGGGGTCAGGGGCCATGAGGAGATGTATGAGCCTATGGCTAAGGCCATGGGGGTGGATTATGAGCGTGAGGACCCGGTGAGCTGCGATGTGGCTGACCCTGTGTTTATGGAGCATTATTTTACATATCTGCACCATCCCAGGGAGAAGGAAGGGGTGGACTTCTGGTGGATTGACTGGCAGCAGGGGACAAACAGCAGGGTGGAGGGCCTGGACCCTTTGTGGATTCTGAACCATTTTCATTTCCTGGACAACGGGCGGGACGGGAAGCGGCCCATGACTTTTTCCAGGTACGCGGGGCCTGGGAGCCACCGGTATCCTGTGGGGTTCTCCGGGGATACGGTTATTACCTGGGAGTCTCTGGATTTTCAGCCCTATTTTACGGCTGCGGCTTCCAACATCGGCTACGGCTGGTGGAGTCATGACATCGGCGGTCATATGAAAGGGTACAAGGATGATGAGCTGGAGGCCCGGTGGTTCCAGTTTGGGGCTCATTCTCCCATTATGCGGCTTCACAGCTCCAGAAGTGAGTTTAACGGGAAGGAGCCCTGGCGGTTTAAGGGGGAGGCCAGGAAGGCTATGGGGGAGGCCCTGCGGCAGCGGCACAGGATGATTCCCTACCTTTATTCCATGAATTACCGGTGCTATGAGGAGGGGCTGCCTCTTGTGCTTCCTATGTACTATGAGTACCCGGAGGAGCCTATGGCCTATAAGGTGAAAAATCAGTATTTCCTGGGAAGTGAGCTTTTGGTGGCGCCTGTTACAAAACCAAGGAACAGAAGACTGAACGCGGCCGGGGTTACGGTGTGGCTTCCTGAGGGAAGGTGGTATGATATTTACACGGGCATGATCTATGACGGGGGCAGGTGTCTTAGGATGTACCGGGATATAAACAGCATTCCGGTTCTGGCCGGAGCAGGGGCTGTTGTGCCGTTTACGGAGGAGATTTCGGCCAGGGAGGCTTCGGGGAATCCGGCATCTTTGACGGTCTGCGTGTTCGGGGGAGGCGACGGGGCGTTTACTTTATATGAGGATGACAATGAGGGCTGCGGCTACATGGACGGTGTGTGGGCAAAGACGGTGATGACCTACCGGGAGGAGACAGAAGGGTGTGAACCCAGGGCGGTGTTTGTGGTGGAGCCTGCCTGTGGGGATTTGTCTCTCATACCGGCGGCGCGGAAATATACGGTGGAATTTCGGGGATTTTTGCCGGAGGCGGCAAAGAGAGCCAGGGTTTTTGTGGACGGCAGGGAGTGGGAGAGGGAGCGGACCATTATCTCCTACAGGAACCGGGAGCAGACTGTGGTGCTGGCCCTTGAGGCCCTGGATGTGAGGCGCAGGATTGAGATCGTGCTGCCCGGTGATCTGGGGGTGAGGCAAAATGCGGTTGAGGACAGGGTGTTTGAGTTTTTAAACCAGGCTGAGATAGAGTTTGAGGTGAAGGACGCGGTTTATGACCTGGTGATGAGGGAGAAGCGGATTCCTGTGGTGCTGGCGCAGTTGGAGGCTATGGGGATTGAGCGGGATTTGTGTCAGGCTTTGACGGAGATTTTGACGGGGATTTAAGAAAGGAGTGTAAGAAAATGCGTACGTCTTGGTGGAAGGAAGCGGTTGTTTATCAGATTTACCCCAGAAGTTTTATGGACTTAAACGGGGACGGGATCGGGGACCTTAGGGGGATTATAAGCAGGCTGGATTATCTGAAAGAGCTTGGGATTGATGTGATCTGGATGTCGCCGGTGTATCAGTCGCCCAATGATGACAACGGATATGATATCAGCGATTATCAGGCCATCATGGAGGAGTTCGGGACCATGGAGGATTTTGATGAGCTGCTTTCTCAGGCCCATAAGCGGGGGCTTAAGATTGTCATGGACCTGGTGGTGAACCACACGTCGGATGAGCATAAATGGTTTGTGGAGAGCAAAAAGGGGAAGGACAATCCTTATGGGGACTACTATATCTGGAGGGACGGGAAGGAGGACGGTTCGGCGCCCAACAACTGGGGGGCCTGCTTTGGGGGCAGCGCCTGGCAGTTTGATGAGGAGCGGGGGCAGTATTATCTCCATCTGTTTTCCAAAAAGCAGCCGGACCTGAACTGGGATAATCCGGCGGTGCGAAGAGACGTGTTTGACATGATGAACTGGTGGTGTAATAAGGGCATTGACGGGTTCCGCATGGATGTGATCAGCATGATTTCCAAGACAAAAGAGATGCCGGACGGGGAGGTGAGGGGGCTTTACGGGGATTATTCGCCTTACTGTGTCCATGGGCCCAGGGTGCATGAGTACCTGCGGGAGATGAACCGGGAGGTTCTGTCAAAGTACGATCTGATGACCGTGGGGGAGACCTCCGGGGTTACGCCGGAGCAGGCCTGCCTCTATGGGGGCTTTGACACCCATGAGCTGAATATGGTGTTCCAGTTTGAGCATGTGGATGAGCAGGGAAAGTACGGGAAATGGAACGGGGAGCGGATGCCTTTGACGAAACTGAAGGGGATTTTGTCCAAATGGCAGAATGAGCTTTTCGGGAGGGCGTGGAACAGCTTGTTCTGGGACAACCACGACCAGCCCAGGGCGGTTTCCAGGTTTGGCAATGACGACCCTAAGTGGAGGGTTCTGTCTGCCAAGATGCTGGCCGCCTGCCTTCACATGATGCAGGGGACTCCCTACATCTATCAGGGGGAGGAGCTGGGGATGACCAACTATCCTTTTCAGGGGCCTGAGGATTTCCACGATATTGAGAGCGTCCACGCCTATGAGGAGTGGTGCAGATCAGGGATTGTGTCCCATGAGGAGTTCTGGCCCTGCATCACAAGGCTGAGCCGGGACAATGCCCGGACGCCGATGCAGTGGGACGACAGCAGCCAGGGGGGATTTACTGAGGGCACTCCCTGGATGCCAGTGAATCCCAATTACAGGGAGATTAACGCCAGGGCGGCGCTGGCGGACCCGGATTCGGTGTTTTATTTTTATCAGAAGCTGATCGCCCTGAGAAAGAGCCATCCGGTGATCGTCCACGGGGAGTACAGGCTGCTTCTGCCGGACAGTGAGGAGCTGTTTGTGTATGAGAGACGGCTGGGGGATGAGAGGCTGTTGACTGCCTGCAATTTTACGGACCGGGACGTGGAGTTTGTGATGCCTAAGGAGTTTGCGGGAGGAAAATGTCTGATCGCCAATTACAAGGAGCCGGGGGAGGCCGGGAGATTGCGGCCTTATGAGGCGGTTGTGGTGGCTGTGGGGGTTGACTGAGAGATGGGTTTTGAGGGGAGAGGATTCCGGGGGCGGAGTCCTCTTTTTGTTTCCTGTAGGTTGCCGTTGAATTGGCCTGCGGAACTTGTTATACTATACCTAAAAGGGCGCGGGGTTTTTCGATGGAGGTGGGATGATGGCAAGGACCGTAGGGATAGGGATTCAGAGTTTTGAGAAGCTGATGGAGAGGCAGTGCTTTTATATTGACAAGACGGATTTTATCAGGGAGTGGTGGGAGAGCGGGGATGATGTGACCTTGATCGCCCGTCCAAGAAGATTTGGCAAGACGCTGAATATGAGTATGCTGGAATGTTTCTTTTCCATAAAGTATAAAGACCAGGGACGGATGTTTGAGAATCTGTCTGTGTGGGGGGATGAGACGTATCGTGGGCTGCAGGGGACGTTTCCGGTGATCAGCCTGTCTTTTGCCAATGTGAAGGAGACGGATTTTGAGAGCGCCAGGAAGCGGATCAGCCGGATTATTTCGGAACTGTATGTGGATCATTATTTTCTTCTGAACAGTGACCGTTTGGTGGCGCCGCAGAAGGAGGCTGTCAGAGAAAATATAGAGAAACCGGACCCGGTGATGGCGCTGAACCAGCTTTCCAAGTACCTGTTTGAGCATTACGGGAAGAAGGTCATTATTCTGCTGGATGAGTACGATACGCCCCTTCAGGAGGCCTATGTGTGCGGATATTGGAGGGAACTGGCGGAATTTATCAGGAGCCTGTTTAACTCTACATTTAAGACGAACCCGTATCTGGAGAGGGCGGTGATGACAGGGATCACCAGGGTTAGTAAAGAGTCGATTTTTTCCGACCTGAATAACCTGGAAGTGGTGACCACCACATCAGAGAAGTATGAGGACAGCTTTGGGTTTACGGAGGAGGAAGTGTGGGATGCGCTGAAGATGTATGGGATGTATGGGGAGCGGCAAAAGGTAAAGGACTGGTACGACGGGTTTTCTTTTGGAAAGCAGCGGGAGATCTACAATCCATGGTCTATCATCAATTTTCTGGATAAAGGGCGCTATTCCCCTTACTGGGCCAACACCAGCAGCAACAGCCTGGTGGATAAACTGATTCGGGAGGGAAGCAATGACATTAAGGCTGCTATGGAGGAGCTTTTAAGAGGGGAACATCTTTTTTACAATATTGATGAGCAGATTGTTTTTAATCAGCTGAATGAGGATGAGAACGCCATCTGGAGCCTGCTTCTTGCAAGCGGATACCTGAAAGTGGAAGGGTATGTGCAGGAGGAGGCGACGGGGGAGGATGTCTATGAGCTGTCTCTGACCAACAGGGAAGTGTACATGATGTTTCGGAGAATGATCAAGGGGTGGTTCTCCGGTTCGGCGTCTGTGTACAATGGCTTTGTCAAGGCTCTCCTTGGCAGTGATACAGAGGCAATGAACGTGTACATGAATAAGGTGGCGCTGAACGCTTTCAGCTATTTTGACAGCGGAAAGAGTCCGTCGGAGGATGGGGAGCCAGAGCGGTTCTACCACGGGTTTGTCCTTGGGCTGGCGGTGGAGCTGACAGGCCGTTATGCGATCACGTCCAACCGGGAAAGCGGGCTGGGCAGGTACGATGTGATGCTGGAGCCCATGAAAAGGGAGGACGACGCCATGATTCTGGAGTTTAAGGTGAGGAATCCCAAGAAGGAGGCAGGGCTGGAGGATACGGCGAAGGAGGCTCTGGCTCAGATTGAGAGGAAACAGTATGGGGCGGCTTTGGAGGCGAAAGGGATTTTGAGAGAGCGGATTCGGAAGTACGGATTCGCGTTTGAGGGGAAAAACGTTTTGATTATGGAGGGGGAGAGAATGCAGCACAAAATAAGACGGGGCGGATGATTTTTGGCATATGGGGTTAAATACGCTGAGACAGACGGTGAATACAGCAGAGGGAACCGCAGGCGGAACCGGGTTTCCCCACTGTTCGGAGGCCTGAGACGCAATCTCCCGTTACATTTATGCAGGATTGCAGGGCGGTTCTATTATGAGGGGATGGATGAAAGATGAGTGGGTGATGATCTGTTTGGGGAGTTTAAGGGAGCTCTGACAGAGCAGTATGATTTGACTGCATTGAGTACATCGGCAGGGAGGAGAGCCGGAGATACGGTTCTCCTCCCTGCCTGTTGGTTATATCCCTTTTGCCGGGCAGACACACTTATCTGTCATAGGTTCCCATAGCCAGTTCCATCAGATGTACGGCTTTGCCGCCGGCCATCTCAATACCGTCTGTGCAGCGGTTGCAGCAGGTGACTGCCAGCCGACAGGGGAACTTTTCAACCTGCTCCCTCATGAGCCTGACCTGGGACTCCCGGGGCATATGGGAGATGGATTGGCCCTCCCACTCTGCCAGCAGGGCGATGTTTTCGGGATCTTTCGGCTCAAAATGGAGAGTGCCGCAGTAGACGCTGCGCTCCCGGTTTTCCTCCATCTCCGTCACGGAAACATGCATCTTTTCCAGAGCCATGCGGACCGCCCCAAAGACTTCCGGGTGGCGCCGGTCCCGCCAGCAGTCCTGCACGGTGGCAGTCAGGCCGCTGTAATCGGGCCAGGCAAAGTCCGGGTCCTCCACCAGATAGGCAAAGAGATTCTGCAGGGTGAACGTGTTCGGCACGCGTTTTTCAATGGTCTCCCGGCAGGCCTGGCAGAGATACAGAGCCGTGCTGCCTTCTGTATACGCCAGCTTGTCTATACGGCAGCAGCCTGCCACAGGCATCCGCTGTTTTAAGTAGGCGCGAATCCTTTTGGCGGCTTCGGGGCTGGCTTTTGTAAAATTACAGCTTGGAAAATAGATTTCGTTCAAGGCAATCCCTCCTGTTTGGTGTGTCGTTTTCCTGATTATACCAGAGACAGCCCCACAGTACAAGAATTGTGTGACAGCGCGGCTGATGTTGCTGTTTATGAGGAGGAAATCCGGGAAAGTAAATCGTAACAATTCAGGTAGGTCTGCGCGTTTGCCGCGCTGACCATACGAAAGCGTAATGGTAGCAGGCATCCGGCCCATCGCCAAAGGCGATTCTAATTGGCCGGATGCGTAACAGTTCAAGGGTCATCTGAACTGTTACGTAGGTATCGTAACAGTTCAGACGCCCCCTGATTTCCACGCCAAATACACCAGTCAAATAATGACTGGTGTACCGTCCATGATGTTCGCAA
>CAJUFP010000011.1:0-33067 GCA_910585645.1 uncultured Hungatella sp.
GGAATGCTTGGCATATCTGAACCCGGACGGGACATCTCTCCTTCTCTGTCTGGCCCCACGACAATCCCCGCCCCATTGCTCACTCAACAATATAGCAATTCAGATCCCCCACGAAAAGCAGCCAGCCCCAGCATGATTCTTTCTTTAGTTCGCAGAAAGTTCTATGCACATTGGCCAAAATGTGTTATAATCCAAAGTGTGCCGGGTCCGGCCTGCTTTAAGGAAGGGACGTAAGGCAGGATCGGCCTGGAGGATTGCCGGGAGAACCGGCGGGATGCAGCCCCAAAGTTCGGAGAAGTGTCGCAAACTTTGGGAGGAAAGCACAGAAACAAGGAGGAAATGTAATGAAGAGAAGATTATTGGCAGTTCTCATGGCGACGGCTATGACGGCGAGTCTGGCAGCCTGTGGAGGCGGAAGCGACGGGCAGACTACCACAGCGGCAGGGGAGCAGGAGACCACCACGGCAGCGGCCCAGGACGGGACGGCGGCGGAGACGAAGACTGCCAGCGAGCCGTCCGACGGCGGATTTGAGCTGGCTCTGGTGACGGACCTTGGGACCATTGACGACAAGTCCTTTAACCAGGGCGCCTGGGAGGGTCTGACCAAGTATGCGGAGGAGAATAAGATTTCCTACAAGTATTATCAGCCTCAGGAGGGGACCACGGACTCCTATCTGGAGACCATCGGACTTGCGGTGGAAGGCGGAGCCAAACTGGTGGTCTGCCCGGGATTTCTGTTTGAGGAACCGGTGTATCTGGCTCAGGACCAGTTTAAGGATACCCATTTTATCCTGCTGGACGGCGAGCCCCACAGCGGCGACTACGCCGAGTACAGAACCAATGAGAACGTGATGCCCATCCTGTTCCAGGAGGACCAGGCAGGATTTCTGGCAGGGTACGCGGCTGTTAAGGAGGGCTACACCAAGTTAGGCTTCATGGGCGGCATGGCGGTTCCCGCGGTGATCCGGTTCGGATACGGGTTTATCGAAGGCGCCGAGGCAGCGGCAGCGGAGCTTGGGGTAAGCGGCATTGAGGTTATGTACAACTACACCGGAGCATTTGCGGCTACGCCGGAGGCACAGTCCATGGCAGCTTCCTGGTATCAGAACGGCACTGAGGTGATCTTCGGCTGCGGCGGCGCTGTGGGCAACTCGGTTATGGCCGCGGCTCAGGAGAAGGGCGCGAAGGTCATCGGCGTTGACGTTGACCAGAGCTTTGAGTCCGAGACGGTTATCACCTCCGCCATGAAGCTTCTGTCCAACTCTGTGTACGACGGAGTGAAGGCTTTCTATGACGGCAGCTTCCCCGGCGGCAAGACCAGCGTGTTTACGGTGGAGAACGAGGGCGTAGGCCTTCCCATGGAGACTTCCAAGTTTGAGACCTTCACCCAGGCGGACTATGACGCCATCTACGCAAAGCTGGTGGCGGGAGAGTTTGAACTTGTTCAGCCGTCAGCCGACAATATCGACCCGACTGCTGATCTGACCGTATCGGCGACAACGATCAAATATGTAGAGTAGGTCAGAAACCGGGCGGCATTTGGCTGCAGGGTTTCGCGAATAAGGGGGCTGATCGCGGACCGGAAGGTCCGCGCGGCCCTTTTCGTCTAATTTCCGCAAAAGTAGGGGGGAAACCTGATGGATTACGTTATCGAAATGCTTCACATCACAAAGAAGTTTCCTGGAATCATTGCAAATGATGATATTACGATTCAGCTGAAAAAGGGTGAGATCCACGCGCTCCTTGGAGAGAACGGCGCGGGCAAATCCACCCTCATGAGCGTTCTCTTTGGTCTATATCAGCCGGAGGAGGGCGTGATCAAGGTGAAGGGGCAGGAGGTCAAGATGAAAGGCCCCCTGGACGCCAATGCCCTGGGCATTGGCATGGTGCATCAGCACTTTAAACTGGTACATAACTTTACGGTGCTTCAAAACATTGTTCTGGGCATGGAGACTGTGGAGAAGGGATTGCTGAAAATGGACGACGCCCGGAAAAAGGTCATGGATTTGAGCAGGAAGTACAACCTGTTCATTGACCCGGACGCCCTTATATCTGACATCACGGTGGGTATGCAGCAGAGGGTGGAGATCTTAAAGATGCTCTACCGGGACAATGAGATCATGATCTTTGACGAGCCCACAGCGGTCCTGACGCCTCAGGAGATCGATGAGCTTATGGCCATCATGAAGAACCTGACCGACGAGGGCAAGTCGATTCTGTTCATTACCCACAAATTAAATGAGATCAAGGCGGTGGCGGACCGATGCAGCGTCCTGCGCCGGGGAAAATATATTGGAACCGTGGATGTGGCCTCTACCTCCAAGGACGAGATGTCCGAGATGATGGTGGGCCGGAAGGTGAAGCTGACTGTGGATAAGCAGGAGTGTAAGCCGGGGGACGTGGTGCTTCAGGTGGAGCGTGTGTGCGTGGACGCCAGGCAGGAGGGCCACACGAAAAAGCTGGTGACAGACGTAAGCTTTCAGGTGCGCCGGGGCGAGATCGTGTGCATCGCGGGGATCGACGGCAACGGCCAGACAGAGCTGGTGCAGGCCATCACAGGGCTGCGCCCGGCAAGCAGCGGCACGGTGCGGGTCAACGGGGAGGATGTGACGAAAAAGTCCATCCGCTACAAGAACACCCACGGCCTGGCCCACATTCCGGAGGACCGGCACAAACACGGCCTGGTTCTGGACTACAACCTGGCTTACAACGCGGTGCTCCAGCAGTATTTTGAGCCGGAGTTCCAGCAGGGCGGGTTTTTGAAGGAGGATAAGATCTACAGCTACGCGGACAAGCTTATCGCCAATTTTGACATCCGCAGCGGCGAGGGCGCTTCCACCATCACCAGGAGCATGTCCGGAGGCAACCAGCAGAAGGTGATCGTGGCCAGGGAGATCTCCAGGAAGCACGACCTTCTTTTGGCGGTGCAGCCCACCCGGGGCCTGGACGTGGGAGCCATTGAGTACATCCACTCAGAGCTGGTAAAGCAGAGGGACAATGGATCCGCCATTTTGCTGGTATCTCTGGAGCTTGACGAGGTGATGAATCTAAGCGACCGGATCCTGGTGATCTTTGAGGGCCATATTGTGGCTGAACTGGATCCAAAGGAAGTGACGGTCCAGGAGCTGGGGCTGTACATGGCAGGTTCAAAGAAAGAGGGGAAAGCAGATGAAACGAAAGAATAAGGGGAATTATGTTGGCGTTCTCTCTTCCGTGTTCGCCATTGTCATCGGGCTGCTTGTGGGGCTTGTGGTTCTGATCCTTTGCAATCCCGCCCAGGCCTTCCCAGGTTTTTTTACCATCCTCACAGGGGCTTTTACCCACGGCATGAAGGGGGTGGGGCAGGTGTTTTACTATGCCACGCCCATTATTCTCACAGGTTTATCCGTGGGCTTTGCCTTTAAGACCGGAGTGTTTAACATCGGGACTCCGGGGCAGTTTATCATGGGGGCCTTCGGCGCGGTGTATGTGGGGATCATGTGGGAGCAGCTGGGAGGCGTCCACTGGATTGTGGCTCTGATGGCCAGCCTGATCATGGGGGCTGTGTGGGGGCTGATCCCGGGGCTTTTGAAGGCGTACTTTAATGTGAACGTGGTCATTTCCTGTATTATGATGAACTATATCGGTATGTATCTGGTAAACTGGAGCGTGAGAGGCAACAAGGCGTTGTTCAACACTCTGAGAAATGAGTCCAAGAACGTGGCCGCCACGGCGGTCATTCCCAAGATGGGGTTGGACAAGGTGTTTGCCGGGTCCAGCGTCAACGGCGGGATCCTTATTGCCATAGTGGTGGTGATTTTTATCTACATCCTGTTAAATAAGACGGCTTTCGGGTACGAGCTGAAGGCGGTGGGGTTTAACCAGGACGCGGGCAAGTACGCGGGGATCAATGAGAAGCGCAACGTGGTGACTGCCATGGTGATCGCTGGGGCCATTGCGGGCCTGGCGGGAGGCCTTTTGTACCTGGCGGGAACGGGAAAGCATATCGAGATCAAGGATGTGCTGGCCTCCGAGGGATTTACGGGCATCTCCGTGGCCCTTCTGGGGTTGAGCCACCCCATCGGCGTGCTGTTTTCCGGACTGTTTATCGCCTATCTGACGGCAGGGGGATTTTATCTGCAGCTGTTTGAGTTCTCCACGGAGATCATTGATATCATTGTGGCGGTTATCATTTATTTCAGCGCCTTTGCCCTGATCGTGCGGTCTATTCTTGGGAAGATCAAGGAGCATAAGGCAAAGGGCGGGGACAGGAGTGAGGATAAGAGCGAGGGAGGTGACCAGGCATGAGTGTGATCTATTTTATCTTTCAGCAGACAATGCTTTTTACGATCCCTCTGATGATCGTGGCTCTCGGAGGGATGTTCTCGGAGCGCAGCGGCGTGGTGAATATTGCCCTGGAGGGCATTATGATCATGGGGGCGTTTACGGGCATCCTGTTTCTCAACCTGACAGGGGGAAAGCTGTCGGGGCAGGCGCAGCTGATCCTGGCTATCGTCATTGCCATGGTGACCGGCGGCGTGTTCTCCCTGACCCACGCCTATGCGGCCATCAATATGAAGGCGGACCAGACCATCAGCGGCACGGCTTTGAACATGTTCGCCCCGGCCTTTGCCATCTTTGTGGCCAGGGTTATCCAGGGGGTGCAGCAGGTTCAGTTTACCAACACCTTCCGCATTGACTCCGTGCCGGTGCTGGGGAAGATCCCGGTGTTGGGGCCTATGCTGTTTCAGAACGCGTATATTACCACCTACCTTGGGATCATCATCCTTTTGGTGTCCGCCCTGGTGCTCTACCGCACCAGATTTGGCCTGAGGCTTCGGGCCTGCGGGGAACATCCTCAGGCTGCGGACGCGGCGGGGATCAATGTGTACCGCATGCAGTACGCCGGGGTGGTGATCTCCGGGGCTCTGGGAGGTCTGGGAGGTCTGGTGTTCGTGGTGCCGACATCCACTAATTTTAACGCGGATGTGGCGGGGTACGGATTTTTGGCTATCGCGGTGCTTATCTTCGGCCAGTGGAAGCCGTGGAAGATTCTGGGGGCTTCCCTGTTCTTCGGGCTGATGAAGGCTATCGCCGCGGCTTACTCCGGCATACCGTTTCTGGCTTCCATGGGCATACCCAGCTATCTGTACAAGATGGTGCCTTATATCGCCACCATGGTGGTGCTGATGTTTACTTCGAAAAATTCCCAGGCGCCCAGGGCGTCAGGGGTGCCTTTTGATAAGGGGCAGAGGTAGGATATGTGAGGGGCGGCGTTTGGGCCGCCCTTTTGATATCGGTTAATCGTGATCTGCAATATGGGAGTGAAATGCGGGAGAACGATTTAAAGTGCAGGTATGACAGGTTACGGAGCTGAAAACAGGAGGAGGTGTGTGATGGCGGATAAGATGAGAGAAATCCTGTTGTCGGAAAGAGGGCGGGAGATTGTCAATGTGGTCTTTTTTCTGTCCTTTCTGCTTCGGAACAGGGGGATTGTTTTTGCAGCCTATGTGGTTTGGGGCATTTATCTGTGGTTCTGCGCCAAATATGCTTCTTCCAAGGCGGCCAGGATTATTTACAGGGGTGTTATGGTGTTCGCGGGGGTGATGGCCGCGGTTAGCTTGTATGTTCTGGTGAGATGAGTTTTGAGATGGGAGATCAGAAAACAGGGGATCAGAATGGAGCGCAGTGGGACAGGATCGTGTACACAGTTTTGCGTTGAAGGGAGTGAAATGCAGATGAATTTTTTTCTGAATCGCCTGGATAATCTGGATATCGGAGATGAGAGCTTTGAGTTTATCCCCCAGTTTGCCAAGAAAGAGATGAATTTGGACGGCAGGATCGTTGGGGTACATGGGACTTTTATTTCCCATGAACATGATGTGATGCCTCTTTTGAGAGAGATCGGATTGAAGGAGCAGATTGGCATAGGAATGTATGATGCGTTATTTCGGAAGCCTGTCATGATTTTTCTGCTGGCAAGTACTGAGGAGGATCTTACTTTTACAAAAGAGCAGCTGGACCAAAGAGGTGCATTTATAGGGCTGAATCTGAACAATTTTGCTCAGGCCCTTTCTATAGGCTGTTGGTTTATAAAGGACTCCTGCGTTTCTGCTGTCCATGCTTATATGTCAAATCCCATTAATGGCTACTATTCGCAGTTTCACAGAGATATGGATGTTACTCTCGGCAATGGGCAGATCAAGGAGATCTATTTTTCGCCTACTGAAATGAAGGAGGCCATGGCGCTGATGGAACGGGTATTGGTTCTGCTTATGCCGGATCAGTCTGGGGCCGGGCAGATTGAATTTGCGCGCAGTGCCGAGACATCTATTTTGGAAGTGGATAAGGCGATTAGTACGGAGGGAACCAGTTTCACGCGGGCGTTGTCCTTGCTGCAGGAGGCCCGTCGTACCGGGCAGATTGCGGCTAAGATGGATAAGTATTGTTCTGTTTTAGAATGTCTGTATGCTTTGAAAAGGGAGCATAAGAAGAGAATCTCTAACATTACGGCTGCATATATTGGCGCTGATTCTACAGACCGGGAAGAGATCCGGATGAATATGCGAGACATCTACGGCATACGCTCGGATAAATCTCACGGGGATCACTTAAAATATTTGAAAGATCATGATGAAGAGACGTTGGCCAAACTGTCAACGGTATTGGATGGCTATGTCTGGTCTGTGTTTCGAAAAGTAATAAAACTGGATGAGCTGAACTATGCTCCAGCAGCCCAGGAAGCGGCGAAAACTAGCGCTTATTTTCAGGGGATAGCTAAGAGTTTTTTTATGGAAATGGATGGCATGAATGACTTGATGGGATGAAGTTTATGTAGTTAAGTAAAAAAGGATGGATGGGGAAATGTGAGTGAATTTGGGAAAAAGGTATAAATGATATCCGGATAGATAAATATACTGAGGGGAGAAAATTGAATGAAAAAAATAAGACTTTCAGATAGTCAGAGATTTCAGACTTATATTGAAGAAAAAATTAGTAGAGAAAGTATGTTCTTCTATGAATATGAAATGGCTGTGAATAGTCTAAATAATATATGGAAGATACAGAAGAATAATAAAAAAAATGCCTATTATGCTACGGAAGAACCTAATAATATTATTGCATTTTGTGGTGAAAGAGGAAGTGGGAAGAGCAGTAGTATGCTTTCATTCATAAAAGCATTAGATACTTCATATTTTAATAATGATGAGTTGCAATTTAGTGATGAGTTACGAAAAAATGATTGGAAATCTAGAATACTGATTGATCCGTCAGTATTTGATGGAGTACATAATATTCTGGATGTAGTTTTGGCACATATTTACCAAAAATTCTATGAGACATATAAGAAGGATAATCAATACATCGAACAATATGAACGTGAAAAAATGTTGGGTCAGTTGTCAAAGGTTTATAGAAATTTATCTATTATTAAAGATAACCGAAAAGCGTTGGATGAAGAGTTTGATGAAGCGGGAAATATTACAAAGTTAGAGAAACTTGGCGAGAGTATAAAGTTAAAAAGAGAATTGGAAATACTAATTGATTTATATTTAAGTTTTATGTCCAAACCGGATAGTGAAAGGAAGTGTGAAAAATTATTAATTGTAATAGATGATCTGGATTTGTGTAATGGAAATGTTTATGAAATGTCTGAGCAAATCCGCAAATATTTGGTTATAAATAATGTTATTATTATTATGGCCATTAAAATAGATCAACTGGAGTTTGGAATCGAAGAAAGGACCAGGGGAAATTTTGTTAATGTATTAACACAAGATCAGAATACTGAATATATAAATAACGAAATCAGAAGCATGGCAAAGCACTATACAACTAAATTGATCCCCAAGGCGCGCAGAATCTATTTACCTAACTTAAAAAGTGACGAGATTAGTTTAGATACCGGACTGGAAAAAGATAATGACAATGGGAAAAGTATTGAACACAAGGTTATAGATATGATATATCAGAAGACGGGAATCCTTTTTATACCGTCATCAGATGGATATAGTTATCTTATCCCTGTACTCTTGAGAGATTTCATTGACCTTGTTTCATTTTTAGAGGAAATGGAAAATCCAGGAGATAACCTGGAAATAAAAAAATGGAATATTTCTGCCTTTAAATCGTTTTTTATAGAGGGGATGATAAAAAAGAACCTTCAGAGGCATGTATGGAAAGGCCTCGCTGAGATCATAGAGGGCAGCGAGAACTTGGTAAATCATAGTCTGAGTAAATTCTTGGATGAACCGTTTGCCAAAGATGGAGGAATCATGGCAGGATATTTTAATCCTATTTGGATATATCCTTCTGGAAGTCTTGCCAGTATTATTGAGATCATCTTTAAGCGGTTGGATTATCTGACTAGAAAAGAGGATACTACCTTAACACATTATATGATAATCTACTACACGATTTTGTTAAATGAAAAGTTTATCAAAGATGTATCTATTTCAGAACCTTTAATCAGATATTTTATATGGGGAAACACTTTAAATTATGTGATACCTGCTATTCAGTCAGAGAACCGACAAATACTAATGAATAGAGAAGGGTTTTATATAAATTTATTAGAATGTTGGAATGCGATCGCTGAGGAATTGAATGATAAATATGAATTTTCATTAGAGATAAAAGATGTACTTAAGGATAAAGTATCTAAATTAAAAAAAGATGGCAGACTCTCCGAGATAGCAGTATGGTGTTTGTTATCATTATTTGGATCCAGCTTTCTGTTCGGAAACGATGGAAAGAGATATGTTTTTAGAGCTCCATTTATATCAGGGAACTATCAGATTCCTCCGAATATAATGATAAGTTTGGAAAACTATATAGTCAGTCTTTGTGAAGTTAGAAAAATTTATGAAATCGCCAGTTTTGAACTTTTGGGCGTTTCAATAGATGAGATGGAAGCCGTTTTTGAGGCCTTTGAAACAGAGAACTCTGCATTGATAGAACAAGCTAAGATTATAACAGTAAATGTGGATTTGGCGATGAATTTAATAAATTATTGTAAAAGTAATAATGATTATAAGCAGGCAACAGATACGGAGGAGGATAGGACATATTATTTAATTAAAGGATTTTTTAATAATGTGGGACGCTTCTTGGAAAAGGCTGGTTTGGAAAAGGTTGATTGGACGCAGATTTGGATTCCCCAAAGACAAAGTGATGATAGAAAAATACATGGAGTCAGAATCGATATATGTAGAATATACTCTCATATATGTACAGTCGAGGCTGATCTGTTAAGAACCCCCAATATTGATTTAAGTAAAGCATTGACAGGCCAGGAATTGAAGCAAAGATTTGCCCAGAAGGTTTCTGCAATAGCTGCGGAAGATTATTCAGGAAACATAAGAAAAATATCTGGGACAATACAACAGAAAAATAAAAATGTAAAGTATACAAAAGACTTGTTGGAAAATATAGCGAATGCGATTCAAAAATATACATTTAAAGAGAAACGTATGCCAACAGGGTTTGAACCTAATTCGATCATAAAATTATATTCTGAAATTATTGACCAATATTTGAACAATCCAGAAAGTGCTCTTACTGATTTACAATATGCTCTTTATAAGACGATTGCGGAAATAAAAAATGAAATACAGTAGGAGATAAGACATGGATATTGAGTGCGGTAATTTGGAGATTTTGTTTAGGACGATACCATTTCAACTGATTCAGCCGATGAAAGCTGAGGGGAAAGATTATCATGGTTTTGACCAGGTGAATCAGAAAATATATTTGGAGTATTCAAAACAGATCTTTCAGAATTATTCAAAAGATGAGCATATTAATAATTATCATTTGTTAGATAAAGATATGTGGAATGATCTGAATAATACGAAAAGTGTATTTTATCTGATATCTGAAATGGCATCTAGAATGTTGATCATCCAATCACAAAAAATAAAATGTAGATTGGGAGAAATGCTGCGGTGGAGAGAAATTTCGTTTCAGTTAGGACAAGACCTTTTTACCTGTTCGTTTTTGGCAAGAGAAGATTTGAGAAGAGGGAGAGAAACATCATTTTTTGCGTGGCAGCCAATTATCAGTAGTGATGATGTTCGCTTAAACAATATATTGAAGAGGGGCGTTGCGGAGAATCATTTTCATCTGAACGGCTCAACCAAAATCTTTGAGTTAAACTGGATCTGTTTGATGAATCATATTGAAAATCGTGGTAAAGAATTTTTAAAGTTTGAGCATATGATTCAATATGGTTATGGAATCGATATAGACAAAAGAAAGTTTTATGAAATGTGCCAGAAAGCGGCACTATATCGAATCTATCTTTTTTGTGTAATACATCATGATGCATATTTGTTAGAACAATTAAAGAGGGTTTTGTTTGATATTGAGGTGGGAGGAATCTCAATATATGAGATGCTTCCACAAGTACAGGATTCTATAGATATTGCAAGAGTATTATATGGTGCAATGACCGAGCAGAGCAAGATTTTAGATTATGCCATAGAAAAGGATTCGTATTGTGAAAATAACAATGCCAGTCGTTTGTTATCCGGGGAAAGGAGATTTTTGTACAGATGCTTTAAAAGAACTTTGGAAACAAAGGAGTCTTTTCTTACAGAATATGATAAGAATATATTTTATCGTTACCTAGTTATAAGAACTTATTTTCGAAGTGAATTGATTCAGGTAAATCGTAAAGTGGGTTTTTCTAATTTTGGGGAGTATGAGATAAGAAAGGAATATTTTGTTGAAGGGAAAAAGGAATATGAATATGAACTTACACGTTTGGCAATAAATGCTTCCTTTTTTGAGCAAAATATTGTTTCGTTAGAAGCAAGAATCTGTCCAACTGTAAACTACAGAAGTCTATCAAAAAAAATTAGTAAGAAACTTAAAGATGTAGGAGAGGATCGCATACGGGAAAGACTATTTTTTGTATTGCATTTTCCAAAACAGAAGGAAGAAACATATAGGCCCTTTATGCCGAAGAACGCTATTGTACGAAATAAGACAGAAAAATATGCGAATGCGATTGTTGCGCTTTTTGAAAAGGGGGGAGAAATAAACTACTTTATAAGAGGAATCGATGCCTGTGCTAACGAGATTGGATGCAGACCTGAAGTGTTTGCGCAGTTTTACAGGTATTTGTTAGACTATTCTATACCTATGAGAGAAAATGGGGACTTTCATTTAATGGCTACATATCATGCGGGTGAAGACTTTCTTGATATTGTTGACGGATTAAGGGCTATTGAAGAGGTAATGCTTTTTTGTGGATTATATAGAGGGTGCAGAATAGGACATGCGCTGGCGTTAGGAATTAATCCTGCTGATTACTATCAGTTTAAAAATAATATATTGGTGCTGCCAAAACAGGATTTATTGGATAATATTACATGGTTATTGGCAAAGATAAAAGAGTATGGATGCCCATTAGAAGGAAAATTAGAAAGTTTGCTTGAAAATAAATTCTATGAACTATTTAATGAGATATATCTGGAGTGTCTGGGATATACTGAAATGAATTATTGGGACTATTATAATAGTTGGAGATTGAGAGGAGATAATCCATGCAATTATTTACTAAGTGACATAGAATTTAAACGAAGATTGAACGTTGTACCATTAAGAAAGCTGTCTCGCTACGAGTTTAACGAAAAAGTTTCAGATACAATAAGAAGGACAGAAAAATATAAAAATTTGTATAAAATGTATCATTATGACAGACATGTAAGAGAAGAAGGGGCGAAAAGAGTGGTATTTAAAATTCCATGTGGTTATGCAGAGATCGTGAGCATAGTTCAAGATAAAATGATTCAAAGGCTGGTGGACGAGGGGATAGGGATTGAAACGAATCCATCCTCAAATTATTTGATAGGAACAATCAAAAAATATGAGGAACATCCTATTATTCGTTTTAATGGCAGAAAATTAAAAAGAACAGAAGTAAATATGTCGCTGCAGGTTTCATTGAATACAGATGACCAAGGGGTGTTTGACACTTCTTTGGAAAATGAATATGCATTGATGACAGTTGCATTGAAAAAAGCAAAGTCAGAAGATAATCGGTATTTATATGATATGGAAGATATCTATGCTTGGATTGATTATGTGAGAAGAATGGGAATTACTCAATCTTTTGGAGGCATGGGGGGCTTTGAGTCCAAAACAAGTAGCAGTTCAGATAACTTTTGAACTGTTATGCATCCGGCCAGAAGATTACTATGCGGTTTTATGTCATCGGCTCTTTCATTTTAATTCAAGGAGGAGAATGATGACGGATAAGATGAAATAGATTGCTGAGATCTATTTCCGAGGGATGATCGTTCGGAGGAGAAAAGGAGTTAGCCGCGTTTAACAGCATGGTGTCATGTACCCGATAAACAGGGCAATGAGACCAGACAGTATGTAGACTGCGGGAATCATATACCAGGTTCCCGCCTGTTGACGGACATTTTTCAGACAGAAATGCAGCAATAGCAAAGCCAGTCCAAGAATCAGAAAAAGAGCGGGGTAGGTGATCTGCTGATCCAGGTGTCTGGAGGCGATGGAGGAAGCGTTACGTACAAACCATATAAAAAAGATAACAGCTGGGCATACATAGATAGCTTTAAGAAGATGGATGGATTTTCGGTGGTTCATATAGGGTATCATCCTTTCGTTTTGGCGGCTTTTTCGTGACATTTTACCACGCTTTTGGGCGGTTTTCAATCTGTTATTCTGTGATCGTAAGCTCAAGGATATAATTTATTGTGAACATGGACATTATTAATATTACGAACGGAAATGAGAATGAGGAGAGGATGGTGAAGATTATGGGTGGAAAGGTTATTGAGACGGAATCCGAAAAGCTGATACGGAAGGGGATGCAACAGGGAATTCAGCAAGGACAGATCCACACAATCATTGAGTTAGGGCGGGAGGATGGTCTGAACGATGAGGTTATCTTAAACAGGCTAAAGAATAAGGGTGGCCTATCCCTAAAGGAGGCCAAGATGTGTATGGAGACATATGAGGAACGGATGAAATCCTTATTTTATTAAAAAGAATCCCCGGTCCATACCCCCCTTCGAAGGTTCATGAGACAATTTTTAAAAATAAGTTGTAAACAGGACATTTCAGAAAAACGGTTGATTGTCTTGGCGCGGCAGGATGTTCTTCTGGGACAAACGGAAACAGCGGCCAGACGGCAACAGAGACTGGAACAGAGAATAAAGGAGTGGGAGAGGCCGGGGAAAAAGGGCAGGAGGCCTTTGCGCCAGGCATCTACACCGGTACGACTTCCGAAGACTGCCAGAACCGAAGGAAAGTTATGATATTGTGGTGGTGGGAGGCGGAGGTTCCGGCCTGACAGCTGCGGCCTATGCAAAGATGGGAGGCGCAGATTCCGTGCTGGTGGTGGAGAGGATTTCCTGGACCGGCGGCTCCACCAGCATTTTCTGTGGATCAACGAAGAGCTGGTTACAAAGATTGGACAGGTCACGGGAGATACCTTTGACACCTTTATGGACGCCGACCTGCCCTTCCCCGACAACTTCTGGTCAGACCTGGCCTACGCGGCAGTGTGGGGAGATTGGGGCGAAGAGAGAAGAGGCCTGCTTTCTTTTAACAGCGATGCGGGAGAGCTTTACAGCCAGTGGCTTACCTCTTACGCTAAAGAGTGCAAAGCCGAAGCGAGGACCAACTCCAAAGTCACGGAGCTTGTGATTGAAAACGGCGCCGTGGCAGGGGTGAAGGTGGAGGATCCCCAAAAGACGTATACGGTGAAAGTGAAGAAGGTCATTCTTGCCTGCGGAGGCATGGAGGCAAACCCGGAACTGGTGAAGGCCTATGCCCCGGAGGCGGCAGGTATGGGAATGTTGGCCTGTCCGGGAAATATGGGGGATTTTGTGGCGCTGACAGAGCCCCTCGCCCCCAATCTTGTAGGCTACGATTCCGTTGCGGAGACCGGGCCGGAGCGGGGGCGCAGTTCATCCTCCGGCGTGTCGGTTATGGTTTTTTCCCTTATGGTTGACAAGGACGGACGGCGGTTTACACAGGAGGGACGCCACGTATTACCGCAGAGCCAGGGCCATTAACGCCCAGAAGGACAATTTTGCCTGGGGCATTGTGGACGGCAGTAATCCCTTTGCGGAGTACCTGGAAAAAGACGCAGCCTCAGGCGCCGCATACAAGGCGGACACCCTGGAGGAGCTGGCGGCCCTCATCGATGTTCCGGCAGAAGCCCTGACGGCGTCCCAGGAGGAATTTCACAGTGAGTATGAGGCGGATCCCGCCCCGCTGGACAGGGCATTGGGCGTGTGCCCTAAATATGATGTAAGCCAGGGGCCATTCTACGCCCAGACCGTTTATCCCCGTTTGCTGTTTACCATGGCCGGTCTGGAGGTAAATGAGAACTGTCAGGTGGTGACAACACAGGATCAAGTGGTTCCCAACCTGTATGCTGTGGGGGAGATTGCCTTTGGAAACTGCTTCTTTGACGAGTATGTGTGCGGAAGCTGCGCCATTCAGATCGCGGTCAATATGGGACGTATTGCCGGTGAGAGCGCGGCACAGGAGATCGAAGCCCGGTAATTGCCATTGTCCTAAGGAAGCTGGTACTGCCTTGCGGAAATAGCGAGTGCTAGTTACTCGTGAATTAATGCAACGATGTACTAGCCCCGCCTGCTCTATGGAATTTTTCTCCAATATTCTGAAAAGTGGAGACGTGTCTACGGTGGCAACCTTCCGGACCGGGAGGCCAGACGGCTGGTAAAGCTTACTGATGACATGATTGATTTCTGGGTAGAGCACGGGGAGAACATGGTTGCGGATGACTTTTTTGCGGATGGCCTTGTCAGAGCCAAGGTAGGCCGCAATAGCCGCCACATGTTCTGGTGACCTTTGAGAAACTTTCATGTGGATGGCGTACATGCTCTCCGGAGATTCCTCCGTGCCGTCAAGGATACTTCCCATAATGTGGTTGCCCGCATTGTTTACTAAACCTAAAGTCGTGAAATAGTCACTCAAAACATATTTTATGCGGATACACTATGGACCAGTATAAGCCTAAACCACTGATTTTATCGGATATCTTGTCATTTTGATATTGCTTTTTATTTGAGTATATTTTATAATAATTATATACTCAAATAAAAGGAGCGCATTATGCCAGCAAAACCATCCGGACAGATCAAGACATCCGTTATTAAAAAGTCCCAGAAGAATGGAGATACCTACATTCTTGAGCGCAGAACGATATATGATCCCGAAAAAAAATACACGAAAGTGCTCAGCTCAAAACTGATTGCCAAAATTCCAAAAGGCTCTCAAATTCCGGTGCCTACCAGGCCAAAACGGGGTAAAAACTTTATTCCGGATACAAAACCGGAATTTGTAACAGCGAAAAGAGACCACGTCGGGATGATGGATATCATCGATCATATAGGCTCCACATCGGGGATTGATCATGCTATATACTCTTCCACCGATATGGCTACCGCGCAGAAGATCATATCCCTGGCCAGGTACCTCCTTGCTACTAACGGGCAGTCCCTCCCGGGCATCCTGACATGGCAGTATAACCATCCCCTTCCCTATGAGGATGGGATCACTGAGGATGTGTACCACAACCTTTTTGTGCAGCTGGGAACCGATGAAAGTCTGCAGCAGAGTTTTTTCAAACACCGCTGCGCGTTACTTTCTGTCGATGACGCGCTCGCTTATGACTCTTCTACCATATCTACTTATTCCGAGAACCAGAATGAAGCCAGATATGGATTTAACAAGGCATATGACGGACTGAAAACAATAAAGCTGCTGACACTTTATTCCATAGAGAACAGGCAGCCGGTTGCTTTTGCAAAACAGCCCGGCAATCTTCCGGATGTTACATCTATTACAAACGCAATAAACCAGCTTTCAGCACTGGGTGTGCATAAGGCGGAGATTATTACCGACAATGGTTATTATTCCGAGCAGAACTTCGCGGAGCTGCTCCTTGCAGGGTTTGATTTCATCACACTTGCAAAAACCAGCGTCAAATGGATCAGACCAGAGATAGACAACCAGCGTGAAGCGCTTGACGATTTCAAAAGTGTATGTCCATTTGATCCATCGACCCATGGGGTCTGTGTTCTCCTCATGCATGATTTTGAGAAGAAACGTAAATATGCCAGCCATAAAAGCGGTGCGCAAAAGGGGGATGCCGAAACCTTTAGACGCAGGATTTATCTCAACATATATTTTAACCATTCCAGACAGTCAGCAGATAAAGCCGCGTTTGAAGCTGACCTGTTTGAAATCAAGACCCTGCTTGAATCGGATACGCCGGTTGATGAATTACCGGATCTATCGCAGGCAAAGGTAAAAAAATACTTTTCCGTCCATAAATGGGGCGGCAAAATCAGCGTGGAACCCAATAATAAAGCGATCGCAGACGCGAACAAATACCATGGATACTTTGTTCTTGTGTCGAATAAGGAAAAAGAACCTTTTGAATGTCTGCGCAAGTACCGTAAAAGGGAGACGATAGAATCCTTTTTTGAAGCCGGAAAACAGCATGCTGATGGTAACAGGGCAAGGGTATGGAATACCGACACCCTCCGCGGCCGAATGTTTGTCCAGTTTGTGTCCCTCTGCTATTATGAGTACCTGAATGAAGAGATCCGGAAACTCAAAGAAAGCCTGGGCAAGAAAAACGGCGATGCAGCCCATGATACCAAAGCGGTACTGAACAATGAATCCAAGCTGAAGACATGGCTTTGCAATACCCCTCTATATCTACAGCTGCAATGGTTTGATACAGTGGAAAGTGTTGAGATATCGGCAAAGCTCAGGAACCGCAGATGGACTACGGAGATCACCTCACGCGATGAACTTTATTTACAAAAACTCGGGGTGACTATCGGTTGATGTTTTGAGTATATATTTTACGACTTTTAGGTTACTAAAACGTCAATCTTCCCGAAATAGCCCACGCAGGTTTTAATGATGGCGGCTCCTCCCTCCATGGAGCCCACGCTGCCGTAATTGGGTACCGCCCGTTTTCCCATGGCCCGGATTTCTTCCACAACCATGTCCGCAAATCTTGTGCCGTTCTCCGATACGCCGATATCATTGACCACCACATACTATATCGTTTTTTAGGGAATGTTTCAATTTACGAGGAATGCCTGAAGTGTAAAAGTATACGTTTGGGGGAAATGGTGTAGTCTGGGTTAAGTGCAGGCCTAAAAAGAAATATAAGTTGTCAAGAGCCGGAAATCCGTATATAATGAAGGCAGGATTTATTTTGGAGAGCGCGCATCTGTGAAAGGACGAAGATGCAAAAGAAGACACACGATTACGACAATGTTTTTAAGACCATGAAGAGCAAGCACAAACGGCTGTTTATCCCTGTGATTAACCATATTTTCGGGAAGGATTACCCCATGGATGTCAGGGTGGATGTGCTGCCGTCAGAGGGGTATCTGACAGAGCGTGAGACGGCGGACGGGAGCAAGGAGATCGAGGAGCAGATCTCTGATTTCCTCATCAGGATCGGGGATGAGGTCTATCTTCTGGAGAGCCAGAGCTATGACGACGGCTCCATGGCCATCCGGATCGCGGAGTACGCGTTTATCGTGGGCAGACAGTTTGCGGTCTGGGATATTGGCCATGCCACGATCCCTATGCCAAGATTTTCCGTGATCTATGTAAAGAAGACTGACAGGACGCCGGACAGGACGATCATTACCTTTACGTTTCCCGACGGACAGCAGGTGGACTATGGGGCGGACAACGTGATCCTGGAGCGGTTTACAAGGGAAACCATTGTGGAAAAGAGGCTGTTTGTCTATATTCCCTTTTATATCGCCAGGTATGAAGCGCAGCTGACGTCGAAGGCTCCTATAGACGGAGCTGTGGAGGATCTGGAATATTTTCGGGATGAGATGGTGCGCCTTCATGGCGAAGGCGAGCTGACGGATGGGGAGCTGATCGACCTTATGGGATTTGTGAACACGATCATTACCCATATTACGAACGGAAATGAAAATGAGGAAAGGCTGGTGAAGATTATGGGCGGAAGGGTTATTGAGACGGAATCCGAAAAGCTGATACGCCAGGGACAGATTCGGATGATCATTGAGTTAGGTCGTGAGGATGGGCTGGGAGATGAGGTTATCTTAAACAGGCTGAAGAAAAAGGCCGGCCTTTCTTTGGAGGAGGCGAAGGCCTGTATGGAGACCTACGGGGAGCAGACGGTGTAGAGTTTTAAGGACCGGCTGGTTTTGTCTGGGGACAAAATCGCGCCGGTCCTTTTTCGCTTCCGTTATGTGCCTCGTAACGGATGAACAGCGGCTTTTTCACTGCCTTAAACCATATATTTGCGCCACAGTGGTTGAGAAAACGGGAGAGAAGTAGTAAGATAGAGGAAACTTTTTCAGGAGGGAGCCATGTGTGGCAGATACTATATAAATGAGGAGACGGCCCGGGAGATTGAGAAGGCAGCCGGGCTGGCGGACGAGATTCGGCGCGGGCCGTGGGCCATGGGAATCTCTCCGGGGGAGATCTGTCCTACGGACAGAGCCCCCGTCCTGGCGGGGAGAGGAGGCAGCCTGCGCTGTAAGTGGGCCCGGTGGGGATTTTTGAGCGAACCGTTTCGAAAGAATCGGCGTTACGGGGAGCCGTATCAGGAGAGAGAATCCCGGGAAAAGCAGGTGATCTTCCTTGCCAGGAGGGAGACGGTTATGGAAAAGCCTCTCTTTCGGGACAGTCTTTGCCATGACCGCGTTGCGGTTCCTGCGGCCTGGTTTTATGAGTGGAATGTGAGGAGGGAGAAGAATGCGTTTTACCGGACGGACAGCACGGTCCTGTTTATGGCGGGAATCAGCCGGCAGTATGAGGACGGGGAACATTTTGTGATCCTGACCACAGGGGCCAACGCCTCTATGAGCCCGGTCCATGACCGGATGCCTCTGATCCTGGAAAAGGGGGATCTTGGGCCGTGGATCTTTGACGGCGGGAGGACGGAGGAGATACTTGAGAAACCGCCCTGTCTGCTGGGGCGAAGATGTGATTATGAGCAGTTGAGTATGTTTTAGGAGTTTAAGAACGATTTCGGCGATATAATTGAGTGAGCAAAGGGGGCGAGGGGTGTCGCAGAGCCAGTCAGAGAAGGAGAGATGTCCTGTCCGGGTTCGGAATGCTTGGCATATCTGAACCCGAACGACACACAGCCCGCCTTCCCTCCCTGGCTCCACGACTCCCCCGCCCATTGCTCACTCAATTATATATCAATAGGACAAACTTAAAGTTCCCGGTTTACCTGAATTAGGAATCCGATTCCCCAAAAAAGCGGCAGATGCATGGGAAGGGTGGGTGGAGAAGTGACCAGAGGAAAAATAACAGGAGAAGAAATGACAGGTAAAAATATAACAGGCCAAGGCATCCTTGTATGCGGATGCAACGGCAGCGGGAAGAGCACCCTTGGAAAGGCTCTGGCGAAACGGCTGGGGTATCACTTTATTGACAATGAGGATCTGTTTTTTCCAAAGACCGGCGGGGATTATGTGTACGATTCCCCCAGGTCAAAGGAGGAGGCAAAAAGGCTTCTGGCAGAGGAGATCAGAGGCCATGGGCGGTTTGTCCTTGCGGCGGTGAAGGGGGATTACGGAAGTGAGATCCTGTCTGCCTGCGAACTTGCGGTGGTGATCCGGATTCCGGAGGATATAAGGAGGCAGAGGGTGCGGGACCGCTCCTTTCAGAAGTTTGGGGAGAGGATGCTTCCCGGCGGGGATCTGTATGAGAAGGAGCAGCGTTTTTTTCGGATGGTGGAGCAAAGAAAGGCCGGGGACAGTGAGGAGTGGGCGGATTCCCTGGGCTGTGCCGTCATAAAGGTGGACGGGACGAAGCCGATTTGGGAGAATGTGGAGATAATCGCCGGATTTCTGTCTGGGGAGGGAAGGGCGGAAACGGGACGGGACGGCGGTTCTTCACAGGGAAGGCAAATTTAGAGGGGAGAAAAGACCATGATATCCATTGCGGTTTGTGACGATGAACTTTTGGACTGCGTGACGATTTCGGCCCAGATCAGAACCATCATGGAGGAGCTGGGCGCTGCCTTCAGCATCGAACAGTTTCGAAGCGGCGGGGAGCTTTTAAAATCCCTGGGGCGGTTTGACATTATTTTTCTGGACATTCTCATGGAGGGGATGGACGGCATGGAGACGGCAAGGCGGTGCCGCAGTCTGGCCTTTGACAAGGTGCTGGTGTTTTTCTCCTCCAGCCGGGACTATGTGTTTGACGCCTACGATGTGGAGGCCTTCCACTACCTGGTAAAGCCTGTGGATGAGGGAAAGCTGAAACATGTGCTGAAACGGGCCCTGGAGCGGCAGAGGCAGACCCCCCGGGATTACATTGTGGTCAGCAGGGAGAGGCAGACGAGAAAGCTTTTCCTGGATTCGGTCCGGTATTTTGAGATCTGGGGAAGACAGATTGAGGTTCATGAGGAGCATGAGGTTTTTACCTGGTATGAGCAGATCGGGGCTCTGGAGAGGCAGCTTAAGGGCAAAGGATTTTTCCGGTGCCATAAAAGTTATCTCATCAATCTGGGGCATGTGGAGGTGTACAACCGGAAGGAGGCGATCCTGGACAACGGGGAGCGGATCCTGATCGCCAGGCGCAGGTATGAGCAGTTCTGCCAGGAGATGGTGGAGTACATGAGAAAAAGCGGGGGAATTCTGTGAGCGGGGCGGCAAAGATTTGGGACGGGGCGCTGTGGCTGGTGTGCTGCATTCTGTATACAGGGTGTATTTCCCGGTTTTTCGGGAGGCATCTGAAAGGGGGAAGGCGGCAGGAGGCAGTCTTTGGGGCACTGTACTTTGGCGGACGCCTGCTTCTGAGAATGTGGGCATTGGGAGAGGAAGTTCCCTATATTCTCTATGCGGCGTGCAGCCATATGCTGGTGGTGATCCTTGTGACGGCGGTGTTTGGAGGGGAGAAGGAGAAGCGGCTTTTGGCGGCAGTCCTTGGGCTGGTTATGACGGAGCTTGTGTGGAATTTCGGGGAGTCCTTTCTCACCTGCGGAGCTCTTTTGCTGACCCGGGCCGCAGAGGCCGGAGGGCAGGACGCGGCGGCCATAGGGCCCTGGACCGGAAGAATCCTTGGGATTATGACGTACGGGGCGGGGATATGGGCTGTGGGCCGGCTGTCAAAAGCCCTTGAGCCGGTTTTTGCGGATAAGAGGAGGAGCTTTTATCTGTGCCTGTCAGCGCCTTTAGGGTGCCTGCTCTTTGTGACGGATCTTGTGAACTGGGGCGCCAGCAACGGCATCCTGGTTCAGGGACGGGAAATTTTCGGGCCGTTTGAGAACCAGCTTTTCAGTCACGGCGCCATGTGCATCTTTACGGGGCTTTCCATGGCAGCGGCCGGTTTTTTTGTCTTTGGGACGGAGAGGATCTGGAGGGAGGAGCAGGAGCGGGAGCAGTACCGGGCCCAGGTGACTTACTATGAGATGATGGAGGAGCAGTACAGCCGGATGGAGCGGCTGCGCCATGACATGAAAAACCATATGCTGGCCCTGGAGAACCTGGTGCAAAACCGGCAGTGGCAGCAGGCCGGGGAGTATCTGCGGGGGATGACAGAGATGGGCGGCGTGGGGGCCGGGGATGAGGCTACGGGAAGCCTGGTGATGGATGCCCTTCTGTACCATAAAAGGCAGAAGGCCCTGGAACATCATATCCGCTGGCAATGCGACGTCAGGGTGCCGAAAGACTGCTCTGTGAAGGAGACAGATCTGTGCATCATTGCGGGGAATATTCTGGACAACGCCCTGGAGGCCAGCCTTGGGCTTTGCGGGGAGGACGACCCCTTTATCCAGGTGTACATGGGTAAGATAAAAAAGTGCCTGTTTCTGGAGGCTCGAAACCGCATGGAGGCGGGGAAAGAGGGAAGGAGAGGGGAAAACGGCAGCGGAGATGGGAGGGGCGGCAAAAGTCAGGGACCTGGAAATCGCAAAATAGGCGGCGAGTTGGAACCCTGTGGCCGCGAAAAAGGCAGTGAGTCGGAATCCGGCGAGCGCAAAACAGACGGTGGGTTGGAACCTGGCGGCCGCGAAACAGGCGGTGAGTTGGAATTTTGCGGCGATCAGAAAGTCAGCCAGCGTCAGAAACCCGGTGATGAGTTGGAGCTTGGCGACCGCCGGAAACTCGGCCATGAGTCGGAACCCGGCCATGAGTCAGGAACCAGCGGCGGCCCCAAACCTTGCCGCGGCCAGCGCCTCTCCAGGAAGGGGCAGGAGGCTTTCCACAGACACGGTCTGGGACTTGGCAATATCAGGGCGGCGGCTGACCGATACAACGGGGCGGTTTGCGTGGAGACGGAAAATGGCATCTTTACCATATCGGTCCTTTTGCCGCTGTACCCGGAAGCTTACAATCCGGACAGAGACTGAAAAAGGAAAGTGCCGGAAGCATTTACCGCCCATGACACGAAAAAAGCCGTTTGTTCCACAATCCTAAAACTTCCTTTTGCAGGGCCGAAATAATAATTGTCGGAAGCAAGCGACGAGATTGTTTCGGAGACTCGCACTGTTTTTGCGTCACTGTGTTTGGGCCGTAACTTCCGGGACGGCATTGGGGAGGGCGCAAAGATCTGTGAGAGCAGCCGGAGAAAGGAGACCAGAATATGAACGCAAAGACCATGGAAGGCCTGGCAGGGGCCAGCGCCAGTATGAGCCTGATATCCACTCCCATGAATGTGGCCAAAGAGGCGGAGCGAAAAGGCGACACGGACAAGATGCAGCGGGCCCTTGGGTACGCCGCCGGCATGAAGGACCAGGCCGAGGAGTACGGAAAAAAGGCCGAAAAAGGCATGAAGGCCGATGCCGAGGAGGCAAAGAAGCAGGAGAAGCTGCGCCAGGAGGAGCTGATCGAGGCCAGGCGCAAAGAGCGGGAAGAACAGGAAAAGCGGCTGAAAGGGGAAGGGGCAGGCAGTGAAGCTTCAAGTTTCGATTCCGTGGAGATCAGCCCGGAGGGAAAGAGCCAGGCGGGAGCGGCAGATGACACAGCTACCGACGGCTCCGACACCGCAGGCGCCGCGGCAGCTGCCGACAGCCCGGGGGATATGGTTTATGACAAATCCGGAGAGAGCGCCCAGGTGGCAGCGGCAGAGGGAGCTTATGTGGATGTGAGTGTATAAGACAGGCGAATGTGCCGGATTATAATAGGAAGCATAATCCCGGCATAAAAGGGGCAGGCCGGAAATCCCCGGGTGAGAGGGGATTTCCGGCCTGTCGGTTTTTCCGGATTATTCCACATTATTCCACATCCTGGAGAGCTGCAACTCCCTCTTCCCCGGTGCGGACTTTCACTACATTGTCCACACGGTAGACAAAGATCTTGCCGTCTCCGATATGCCCGGTATAGAGGGCTTTTTTGGCAGTCTCAATAACCATTTTCACAGGGATGTTTGCCACAATGACTTCCACTTTCACTTTAGGCAGCAGGGTGGCGTCCATCTCCACGCCTCTGTATTTTTCTCCGGCTCCTTTCTGGATGCCGCATCCCATAACCTGTGTGACCGTCATGCCGGTAACGCCGATATCGTTCATGGCTTTTTTCAGCGCGTCATACCGGGCCAGCTTGGCGATGACAGCTACCTTGTAGATGCCCGAAGACGGCACGGAGGCCTGCTCTGCTGTGACAGAAGGGCTTTTAAGGATGTCGGAGGCGGCATCGTGATCCCCGATTCCCAGATTGGTGTTTTCATTGACATCCATGGTCATGGTGTTGGCGATATCCATAATGCTGAATCCGGCGTAGGCCGAAGGCAGTCCGTGCTCCGTGGGATCCAGGCCCACCACTTCCTCCTCCTCACTGACCCGCAGGCCGATAAGGGCCCGGATGATGAGGAAGGCAGCGGTCATGGTCACGCCGGTCCAGATGAGGACGGAGACAATGCCCAGGAGCTGTTTTCCCAGAAGGGAGAAACCGCCGCCGTAGAACAGGCCGGTCAGGGTGTCGTTGCCCGGGGCCGCGGTGGTGGCAAAGAGGCCCACAGCCACGGTGCCCCAGACGCCGTTGCAGAAATGGACGGCCACAGCGCCCACAGGGTCATCCACATGGATCACATGGTCCAGAAACCACACGCCGAAGACCACCAGAAGCCCGGCCACAGCGCCGATGATCAGGGAGCCCAGCACATCGGTGACATCGCAGGGGGCGGTGATGGCCACCAGGCCGGCCAGAGACGCGTTGAGGCACATGGAGATATCCGGTTTGCCGTACCGCGCCCAGGTAAATACCATACAGACCACAGTGGCTATGGCAGGAGCCACTGTGGTGGTGACAAAGATGGAACCTAACTGCTCCACACTGGTGGCCGCGGCGCCGTTGAACCCGTACCAGCCAAGCCAAAGGATAAAGCATCCCAGGCAGCCCAGAGGAAGATTGTGACCGGGGAAGGCATTGACCTTCATGACCCTGCCCTTTTCGTCTCTGACAAATTTGCCGATGCGGGGGCCTAAAAGCCATGCGCCGATAAGGGCAGTGAAGCCGCCTACCATGTGGATGGCGCAGGAGCCGGCAAAGTCGTGGAAGCCCAGACGGGACAGCCAGCCGCCGCCCCAGATCCAGTGGGCCTCAATGGGGTAGATCACCGCGGATATGACGGCGGAGTAGATACAGTAGGATATAAATTTGGTGCGCTCAGCCATGGCTCCGGACACGATGGTGGCGGTTGTGGCGCAGAACACCAGGTTGAACACAAAATTGGACCAGTCAAAACTCTCATAGGATGTAAAGATATCAAAGCCCGGTTTTCCCATGAAACCCAACAGATCCTCCCCTAAAAGAAGGCCGAAGCCCAGGAAGATAAACACGATAGTTCCGATACAGAAGTCCATCAGGTTTTTCATCAGGATATTTCCGGTATTTTTCGCCCTTGTAAAGCCGGCCTCCACCATGGCAAAGCCAGCCTGCATCCAAAATACCAGGGCGGCGCCCATAAGGAACCAGACGGCAAACAGCCGGCTGTTTACAGCGGTTAAGATCTCATTGTTCATAATACTTCCTCCTTTTCGCGGAAAATGGTATTGCTGCAAGATCACGCTTCCCGGGGGCGTTTTGCTCCATGGCTTACATGAAACAAAAAAGGAGATCCAAGCGGGAAAGCCGCCTAAATCTCCTTTGATTTACCGCCTATTATACGCCTGCTGACGGAAAAGTCAATTGTGTGAACGCCTAAAAGAAAGTGGAATTTTATAGAAAATTTTTTGAATTTTTACTAATTATCAGATTCAAAGGGATTCTGCAAAACAGTCCTTGCCCTAAAGCAGCCGTGAGCGTTAAAATTATATCAATTCTGTCGGGGTTTTTTGCTAAGTTTTCCAGAAAAGTTTTGACTTGTATTTCCATTTGACTTATAATGAAAGGTATCTATGACGAAAGAGAGGCTGATCAACGGATGATAAGGAGCATGACAGGATTCGGCAGATGCGAGAAAGTCACGGAGCAGTACAAGATCTCGGTGGAGATGAAGGCAGTGAACCACCGGTATCTGGATCTTAGCATCAAGATGCCGAAAAGGTTCAATTATTTTGAATCCGGGGTCCGGGGCCTGTTAAAGACCTATATCCAGCGGGGAAAGGTGGATATCTTTATCAGCTATGAGGATTACACAAAGGAAAAGCTGTGCCTGAAATACAACGAAAGTCTGGCGGCGGAATACGTCCAGTATTTTAAGCAGATGAGCGAGGCGTTTGCCATAGACAACGACATGACCGCGGGCCTTCTGGCCAGGATGCCGGAGGTGCTGACCATGGAGCAGGAGCCGGAGGACGAGGACGCCATGTGGAAGCTTTTGTCCGAAGCCATCGAGGAGGCGGCGAAGCGGTTTGTGGAGAGCCGGACCGTGGAAGGGGAGAGCCTGAAAGCGGACCTTCTGGGCAAATTAAAGGCCATGGAAGACATGGTGGCCTGTGTGGAGCAGCGGACCCCGGCCATTGTGGCGGAGTACCAGGCAAGGCTGGAGGCAAAGGTGAAGGAGCTTTTGGGTACTAGCGGCATTGACGAGGGCCGTATTGTCACGGAGGTGACCATCTTTGCGGACAAGGTGTGCGTGGACGAGGAGATCGTGCGGCTAAAGAGCCACATCAGCCACATGGAGAGCGACCTTGTGAACGGAGGCGGCGTTGGGAGGAAGCTGGATTTTCTGGCCCAGGAGATGAACCGGGAGGCAAACACCATCCTGTCAAAGGCCAATGACCTTACGATCTCAGACAAGGCCATTGCCCTGAAGACGGAGATCGAGAAGATCAGGGAACAGATACAAAATATTGAGTAGGAGCTTATATACGACATGAGTGATCAGGGAATCTTAGCGGTGGTATCCGGTTTTTCCGGGGCGGGGAAGGGAACCCTTATGAAAGCCCTTCTGGAAAAGCACCACAATTACGCGCTGTCCATTTCCGCCACCACCAGAGAACCCCGGGAGGGGGAGCGGGACGGGCGGGAATACTTTTTTGTGACCAGGGAGAAGTTTGAGGAGATGATACGGGAGGGGGAGCTGATTGAACACGCTCAGTATGTGAACAATTATTACGGCACTCCCAGGCAGTATGTGTTTCAGCAGATGGCTGACGGGCGGGACGTGATCCTGGAGATCGAGATCCAGGGGGCGTTAAAGATCAAGGAGCGGTTTCCCGAAGCGCTGCTGATTTTTGTGATGCCTCCCAGCGCCGACGAGCTGAAACGAAGGCTGATGGGCCGGGGAACCGAGTCCATGGAGGTTATTGACAGGAGGATGCACCGGGCAGCCGAGGAGGCGGCGGGCATCACGTCCTACGACTACATTTTGATCAACGACGCGCTGGATACCTGCGTGGAGGAGATGCACCAGCTGATCCAGACCCAGCATAAAAAGGTCAGCCAGAATCTGGACTTTATTGAACAGATGCAGTCAGAGCTTAAGGCCATGTAAATTTAAGAAAGCGAGGAGACCAGACATGTTACATCCATCATACACAGATTTGATCAACGCGGTAAACAGCGGGGTGGAGCCAGGGGAGGAGCCGGTGGTGCAGAGCCGCTATTCCATCGTCATCGCCACGGCCAAGAGGGCCAGACAGCTGATCGCGGGGGAGGAGCCTATGGTGCCTCACGCCTACAATAAAAAGCCGCTGTCCGTGGCTGTGGAGGAGCTGTACGAGTCCAAGGTAAAGATCTTAAGCGAGGATGATGCCAAAGAGGAGGAGATCCTGCTTGCGGGCGAGGAATCGGGAATGTGGGAGGACGGGGAAGATCCGGAGGGCCCGGAAAACCTGCAGGACGGTCCGGATAGTTCGGAAAACCTGCAGGACGGTTCGGATGACCCGGAAAGCCCGGAAGGCCTGCAGGATAAGGAGGCCTAGAGGGTGTCTGAAAATTGCTTTCTGACAGATGTGCGTCACAGTTTGTGGGAGATTTGGCCCGAATGAAGGAGGCGTAGTGGACTGCGTTGACTGAATGAGGACCAAATATACCACAAAGTGGGGCGTACAGATGGCGGGAATGAAAAGGAGCAAAGGAAGGGTGAACGGGTTCATGCCGCGGGGACGGAGGGACCATATTTTGATACGCTCCGGGAAGGAAGCCGTCTCAACAGATAGGAGATGGCTTTTCTTGCAGAGAGAGCCGTGATGGAAACCAGTTACTGTTGTATTTAATGAACGCGTTCAATACATTTGACGCGCATGGAGGAGATCAGACGATTTGATGAAGATACTTTGTGTTTCCCTTGGCTGCGATAAGAACCTGGTGGATACGGAGAAGATGCTGGGGCTTTTGAGGGCGGACGGGTACGAGTTTACGGACGACGAGGCCCAGGCGGATATTGTTCTGGTGAACACCTGCTGCTTTATCGGCGACGCCAAGGAGGAGAGCATCAATACCATCCTAGAGCTGGGGCAGTTAAAAGACTCCGGCAGATGCCGGGCGCTCATCGTGGCAGGGTGTCTGGCCCAGAGATACCGGGATGAGATCATGGAGGAGATGCCTGAGGTGGACGCCTGTGTGGGAACCACAGCCTACGATCACATTGCCCAGGTGATCAGGGATGTGCTGGAGGGGAAAAAACAGCGGCATTTTATGGATGTGGACCGGCTGCCACAGGTAAAGGCTTCCAGGATCATGACTACAGGAGGCCACTACGCGTATTTGAAGATCGCCGAGGGGTGCGACAAGCGCTGCACCTACTGCGTGATCCCATACGTGCGGGGGCGGTATCGGAGCGTTCCCATGGAGGACCTTGTAAGGGAGGCCGGGGAGCTGGCAGGGGCCGGGGTGAAGGAGCTGATTTTGGTGGCCCAGGAAACCACGGTGTACGGGGTGGACCTGTACGGGGAGAAGATGCTTCCAAGGCTGCTCCATGAGCTTTGCCAGGTAGCGGGGATCCGGTGGATCAGGCTCTTGTACTGTTACCCGGAGGAGATCACCCCGGAGCTTATAGAGGCCATTAAGACCGAGGACAAGGTGTGCCATTACCTGGATATTCCCATCCAGCACGCCAGCGACAGGATCTTAAAGAGGATGGGGCGCAGGACTGACCAGAGGCAGCTTAGGAGTATCATCAGCCTGCTGCGGAGAGAGATCCCGGATATGGCCCTTCGAACCACCCTGATCTCCGGTTTTCCCGGGGAGACGAAAGAGGATCACGAGACGCTGATGGAGTTTGTGGACGAGATGGAGTTTGAGCGCCTTGGGGTGTTTGCCTACTCCCAGGAGGAGGACACGCCGGCCGCCGGGTTTGAGGACCAGGTGGACGACGAGGTAAAGGAGGAGCGGCGGGGAGAGCTGATGGAGCTGCAGCAGGACATTTCCCTGGAGCGATCCGTGGCCATGGAAGGCCGCGTCCTGGAGGTCCTCATCGAGGGCAAGGTGGCTGACGAGAACGTCTATGTGGGCCGCACCTACATGGACGCCCCGGGAGTGGACGGGCTGGTGTTTGTAAACACCGGGGAGAATCTGATGTCCGGGGATTTTGTCCGGGTCAAGGTGACTGGGGCTCTGGAATATGATCTGATAGGAGAGATATGTGATGAATCTGCCAAATAAACTGACGGTTCTTAGGGTACTTTTGATCCCCTTCTTTGTGGCAGCCCTTTTGTGGGACCATGGGGAGAATATGACGCTGCGGTATGTGGCCGCGGCAATCTTTATCGTCGCCAGCCTGACGGACCTTCTGGACGGAAAGATCGCCAGAAAATACAACCTGGTGACGAATTTCGGAAAATTTATGGACCCTCTGGCGGACAAGCTTCTGGTGTGCTCTGCCCTCATCTGCCTGATCGAGCTGGGGGATATACCGGCGTGGATGGTGATTGTCATCATCAGCCGGGAGTTTATCATCAGCGGGTTTCGGCTGGTGGCCTCGGACAACGGGGTGGTCATCGCGGCCAGCTACTGGGGCAAGTTTAAGACCACCTTCCAGATGATCGCCGTGGTCCTGCTGATCGTGGGGATCGAGTCTATGGCCGTGGTGACCAACGGGTGTCTGTGGATCGCCGTGGTTCTGACCGTGGTGTCCCTGGTTGATTACATTATGAAAAATCACAAGGTTTTGACAGAAGGGAGTATGTGACATGGTAGTTGAGCTGTTGAGCGTGGGGACGGAACTTCTCCTGGGGAGCATTGTCAACACCAACGCCCAGTTTCTGGCCGAGAAGTGCGCGCGTTTGGGGCTGTCCGTGTTTTGCCAGACCGTGGTTGGGGATAACCCGGGGCGGCTTAGGCAGGCCGTGGATACGGCGGTTTCCAGGTCGGATATGGTTATCCTTACAGGAGGGCTGGGGCCTACGGAGGATGATCTGACCAAGGAGACCTGCGCCCAGGTCTTTGGGTGGCCATTGGTGGAAGACGGTCACACCAGGGAGCGGATCCAGGGATTTTTTAAGAACGGCATCTACAAGGAGATCCCGGAGAACAACTGGAAGCAGGCCATGATCCCCCAGGGCGCTCTGGTCCTTGACAATGACAACGGCACGGCTCCGGGGCTTATTATGGAAAAGGACGAAAAGCGGCTGATCCTGCTGCCGGGGCCTCCCAATGAGATGATCCCCCTGTTTAACAACCAGGTGGAGCCGTACCTTCGGAAGCTGAGACCGGGATTTCTGGTGTCCAGGATGGTGAAAGTCTGCGGCGTGGGGGAGAGCCAGGTGGAGGATACGCTTCTGGATCTGATCGACGGCCAGTCAAATCCTACCATCGCCACCTACGCCAAGACCGGAGAAGTCCACGTGCGGGTAACCGCTTCGGCCCCGGACGAGGAGACGGCGGAGAAGCTTATAAAACCTGTGGTGAAGGAGATAAAAAGACGGCTGGGCAGGGCCGTGTATTCGGTGAAGGAGGAGGAGACTCTGGAGATGGCCCTGGTGCGGCTTTTAAAGAAGCATGAGCTGACTGTGGCCACGGCGGAGTCCTGCACCGGCGGCCTGGTGGCGTCCCGGATCGTCAATGTGCCCGGCGCGTCGGACGTGTTCAAAGAAGGGTTTGTGACCTACTCCAACAAGGCCAAGAGAAAGCACCTGGATGTGAGCAAGGGTACTCTGAAAAAGTACGGCGCGGTCAGCAGCCAGACAGCCAGGGAGATGGCCATCGGCGGTGCTTTTGCCACGGACTCGGATGTGTGCGTGTCCGTCACCGGGATCGCCGGGCCTGACGGAGGCACGGAGGAGAAACCGGTGGGCCTGGTGTACATGGCCTGCTGCTTTAAGGATAAAGTGACGGTTGAGAAGTACCAGTTTAAGGGGAACCGGGATAAGGTGAGGGAACACGCCGCGGTTCGGGCTCTGGATCTGGTAAGGCGGACCGTGTTGGAGAATTGCGAGTAGGATCGAAAAAGGCGCCGGAGGCAGTGTTGACAGGTACGCGGCTTTGCGCGGCGGGATGGGCAAGGTGTGACGGGAAAAGGCGCCGGAGACAGGCGTTGTTGACAGGGGGTAGGGATTTGGAGAACAGAGCAAGAAAAAAGAAGATATCAGCGGCATACCGGTACTGTTTTTCCGGGCTGGTGCTGCAGCTGTGGCTTTACTGTGAGGAAAGGCTGGAGGGCCAAAGGGATATTTCCCGGGAGGAGCTGGCTGTGGGGCAGGAACTGACCGGGATCCTGCAGGCGTTTTTGGAAAAAGGGGACGAGGCCCAGGGATCGGAGGTTCAAGAGTCGCAGGCTTTTGAGCGGCTTAAGAGCCTGCGGGATCGGATCATCGGCAGAGTGGAGATCCTGACGGCGTTTTCCGACTGCTTTCAGATCTATGAGTACGTGCTGAACCGGGTGGAGCGGCGTTTTGTGACCTTGGATGATTCGAGGTACACCCCAGAGGAGCTGGCCTCCTCTTTGGTGGAGACCATGGCGGCCATGGGGGACGGATTTCAGAGAAACGGATTTTTAAAGGATATTGTATCCCAGCTTCCGGTTCGTTTTACAAAAAAGAAGTTTTACGCCATGGTGACGGAGCGGCTTACCCCCTATGTGGGGCTGAACCGGGGCGGTGTGGAGGACTATCTTTCCATGCTGCGAGGGTCGGCGATGGTCTCCCTGCCGGAGGGAATGGAGGGGGAGGAGGAGTTATTTTCCAGTCTTTCATGTCTGCGCCAGGCGGATTACAGAAATCTTGACCGGGAGGGATATGAGAGGTGCAGGGCTTCTTTTGAGGAGGGCAGTATGGTCCTGACAAAGAAAATGGACGATTACCTGTCTGTGGAGCAGATGGTCAATGACCTGTATGTGGTGTTTTTGACCCAGGGGGAAAGGATGACGGACGCTGTGGAGGATATGCGCTTTAGAACCAGCGCGGCCCGCATTCTGGAGGCTCTAAAGCAGGAGAACCGGGAGTTCTTTGAGAAGGAAGAATTTCTGACCCACATGGAGGGGATCCAGGAGGCGGCCATGAACCTGGTGATGGCAGGCAGCGGGGAGAGGGACGAGATTCTGGACAAGGTGGACCGATTGCTGTCGGGAAGTCATTTTATGTCCGTTGAGCCGGAGGCGGTCTGGGACGAGGAGGCGGACAGGGAATGGATCGACCAGAAAGCCCGGGAATTTTGTCAGGACATGGACGGTCTGTTTGGAACCGTGCCAAAGGCTGTGGTCCGGGCGGTGATGGCAAAGGTGATCTCCAGCCTTCCCCTGGTGTTTCGGGACAGCAGGGAGGTGGAGGAATACATCTGCTCCAGTCTGGACAGCTGCACCGACTTTGCGGAGCGGGAGGCGTCTATGGAGCTGCTGGAAAGCCAGCTGAGAGAGCAGAGGTTGATGAACCATGTTCTGGTATAGGCACTTGTATGTCGGAAAGAAGGCGAAACGGCACCGCGCTTCCATTATACGCAGCATTCGGGAGAAAAGGTACCGTCCGGGGGTCTACGTGATTACACCCCCGTCAAATGGGAATAATATCCTTGATATTTATCCGGGATACATGCTCCTTTTGGGGCAGTTTCGGGAGACGGAGTTTTCCATTTTGGGCATTGCCCTGGGATATCAGGAGGCTCTGGGGCTTGCGGGGACGATCGTAAACGACATGTACAGGCTGACAGGCGGATTCTGTCTTGACGAATTTTTGGCGGAAAGGGGCTAACGTGTGATCAAATGCTTCCGATTCTATTGATGATATTGAAGATTCTTGGGATTGTGATCCTGGCGGTTCTGGGGCTGATGGCCGCAGTCCTTTTTCTGGTGTTTTTGGTGCCTGTCCGGTACGGCGTGTCAGGGTCTTATTACGGAAAGCCCCGGGGGACCGTAAAGATTACCTGGCTTCTCCACGCCCTGTCCGTGAAGGTTACATATGAGGATGGGCTGGATGTGACGGCCCGGGTGCTGGGAAAGCGGGTATTTCAGAGGAAAGAGGAAGGGGCAAAGGTTAAGGAGGAGTTAGAGGAGGATCTTAAGGACACAGCCGGAAAGGTTATGGATCTGGCGGAGGAAGGCCTTGGGGTGGACTTTGTGGAGACAGCGGACGAAGGGGACGCGGAACGGATGGGGGACGGCCCCAGGGGGGATGAGGAGGAAGGACAGGAGAGGACAGAGGCCGGAAGGGCTGAGACGGCTGGGCTGCAGAGATCGGAGGCCGGGGAAGATGAGGCGGCCGGGCTGCAGAGATCGGAGGCCGGAGGGG